>CATWBG010000014.1:0-42710 GCA_958348985.1 uncultured Collinsella sp.
GTGAAAAGGTGGTCTCTGGTTCTAAAGAGTTCTGGTGCTAAATCCTAAAGACGGGAACTCATCCTCAGGCAAGAACGAACCAAGGCCATTATGTGACAAAACTGAAAGCGGACAACAGGGGTATCACCCACCGTCCACATTTGGCATCTTGCATGAGGGGGGGGTACGTCAAGCGGCGCTTGCGAACAGCCCCAAGGCCCCACAAAGTGGGCGAGCTGCCCACAATGGAAATCTGTCAAGCCGGAGAAAAGCCGCACCGGCACCCATGCGGCGCGACCCATGTCGTATGATAATGAAGTTTATGTTATGCATGGTTCAAGGCGCAGGCTGCATGTCCGCGACCGCCGCCATGCACCGGCACGAGTAGCCACTACCAACAGGAAGGCAGCAGCAATGGTCTCTCGCATCTACGTGGAGAAAAAGCCAGGGTTTGACGTGGAGGCGCAGCAGCTCAAGGCAGAGCTCACCGAGATTCTCGGCGTGAGCGGCCTGACAGGCGTTCGCGTTATCAACCGCTACGACGTTGAGGGCATCAGCCAGGAGCTTTTCGATTCCTGCGTTCCCACCGTGTTCTCCGAGCCCCAGGTGGACGTGACCTACGCAGAGCTGCCCGACTGCGGCGACGCACCCGTGTTCGCCGTGGAGTTCCTGCCCGGCCAGTTCGACCAGCGTGCTGACTCCGCAAGCGAGTGCGTGCAGCTCATCTCCCAGGGCGAGCGCCCCGATGTGCGCTCCGCCAAGGTTTATGTGCTTGAAGGCAGCCTTGCGCAGGCGGACGTCGAGGCCATCCAGCACTACGTGGTGAACCCCGTCGAGGCGCGCCTCGCGAGCCTCGAGCTTCCCGCAGCCCTCAAAGCCGACGTGCCCGAGCCCGCTCCCGTCGAGGTGCTCGACGGCTTCCGCGAGCTTGACGAGGCGGGTCTCGCCTCGGTCATCGCCGAGCGCGGCCTTGCCATGGACGAAGCGGACATCGCGTTTTGCCAGCAGTACTTCCGCGAGGAAGACCGCGACCCCACCATCACCGAGATTCGCGTGATAGACACCTACTGGTCCGATCACTGCCGCCACACTACCTTTGGCACCGTGCTCGATAACGTCGCCATCGATGACGACGTCGTGCAGGCCGCCTTCGACCGCTACATGGAGATCCGCCACGAGCTGGGCCGTGACGCCAAACCCGTGTGCCTCATGGACATGGGCACTATCGGCGCCAAGTACCTCAAGAAGACCGGCCAGCTCACGAACCTTGATGAGTCCGAAGAGATCAACGCTTGCACCGTCAAGGTGACGGTCGATGTCGACGGCGAGGATCAAGATTGGCTCTTCCTCTTTAAGAACGAGACGCACAACCACCCCACCGAGATCGAGCCCTTCGGCGGTGCCGCCACCTGCGTGGGCGGTGCCATCCGCGACCCGCTCTCCGGCCGCAGCTACGTGTACCAGGCCATGCGCGTCACCGGCGCATCCGACCCCACGGTCCCCGTGTCCGAGACGCTTGCCGGCAAGCTGCCGCAGCGCAAGCTCGTGACCACCGCTGCCGCCGGCTACTCCAGCTACGGCAACCAGATCGGTCTTGCCACCGGCCAGGTCAACGAACTGTATCACCCCGGCTACACCGCCAAGCGCATGGAGGTAGGTGCTGTCGTGGGCGCCACTCCGGCCTCCCACGTGCGCCGCGAGTGCCCCGCACCCACCGACAAGATCATCCTGCTCGGCGGCCGCACCGGCCGTGACGGCATCGGCGGCGCCACCGGCTCCTCCAAGACGCAAAACACCGACTCCATCGAGACTTCCGGCGCCGAGGTGCAGAAGGGCAACGCTCCTGTCGAGCGCAAACTCCAGCGCCTGTTCCGCCGTGGCGACGCATGCCGTCTCATCAAGCGCTGCAACGACTTTGGCGCAGGCGGCGTCTCCGTCGCCGTGGGCGAGCTTGCCGACGGCTTGTACGTCGACCTCGACATGGTGACCAAGAAGTACGAGGGCCTCGACGGCACCGAGCTCGCCATCTCCGAGTCCCAGGAGCGCATGGCATGTGCCGTAGCCGACGAGGACGTCGAGGAGTTCATGGGCTATGCCGCCGAGGAAAACCTCGAGGCCACTGTCATCGCCGAGGTCACTGCCGAGCCGCGCATGCGCATGGCTTGGAACGGCGTTGCCATCGTCGACCTCTCCCGCGAGTTTCTCAACTCCAACGGCGCCCCCAAGCATCAGGAGGCCCATGTGGTCGCCCGCAGCGTATGGCAGCCCAGCTGGGAGGGCGCAACGCTCGCCGAGCGCATGACCTCGCTCGTCACCGACCTCAACGTCGCCTGCAACAAGGGTCTCGCCGAGCGCTTCGACTCCACCATCGGTGCCGCCACCGTGCTCATGCCCTTCGGCGGCAAGACGCAGCTCACGCCTTCCGAGGCTATGGTCGCCAAGTTCCCCGTAGACGGCGAAACCACCACGGCATCCGCCATGTCCTGGGGCTTCAACCCCTTCCTCATGGAGGCAGACCAGTTTGCCGGCGCCTACCTCTCCGTCGTAGAGAGCGTGGCTAAACTCGTTGCCGCAGGTTTCGAGCATGAGAAGGCATACCTCTCTTTCCAGGAGTACTTCGAGCGCCTGCGCACCCAGCCCGAGCGCTGGGGCAAACCTGTCGCCGCAGTCCTTGGCGCCCTGATGGCCCAGATCGACCTCGGTGCCGGTGCCATCGGTGGCAAGGATTCCATGAGCGGCAGCTTTGAGCAGGACGGTCAGGAGCTCAACGTCCCGCCGACGCTCATCAGCTTCGCCGTGGCCGTGGGCCGTGCTGCGCGCGCCGTCTCCCCCGAGTTCAAGGCCGCGGGCAACCGCGTGGTACGCATCGCGCCGGCTGTCTACGGCGAGGATTATCGTCCCGACGCAGCCCAACTCATCGACGTGTTTAAGCTTGTCGAGAGCCTGACCGCCGCGGGCACCGCGCTCGCCATCTCCACACCCGGCTACGGCTGCGGCGCCGAGAGCCTCTTCAAGATGTGCGTGGGCAACCAGCTTGGCCTCGAGCTTGCCGACGACGTGGATGTCGAGAGCCTCTTCGCCCCGATGTACGGTAGCTTTATCGTTGAGCTTTCCGAGGATGCCGAGCTTGGCGATGTCGCCGAGGGCGTTGTCGTGGAGCCGCTTGGCACTACCGTTGAGGGCTATGTGCTCGAGACCGCCAATGAGCAAATCGACCTCGCGCAGGTGCAGGAGAGCTGGGAGGGCGGCATCGAGAGCGTATTTAGCTATCGTCACGCCGCAGCCGACCTTGAGGCCCAGCCGGTCGAAAAGATTGACTTCGCCGCCAAAGACATCCACGTGTTCAGCGGCGCCAAGATCGCCCGTCCGCGTGTTATCATCCCTGTGTTCCCCGGCAACAACTGCGAATATGACACCGCCCGCGCCTTCCGCACCGCCGGCGCTAAGGCCGATACCTTTGTGATCAACAACCTCTCGCCCGAGGCTGTTGCCGAGAGCACCCACGAGCTCGCACGGCGCATCCGCGAGAGCCAGATCGTTATGATCCCCGGTGGCTTCTCCGGTGGCGACGAGCCCGACGGCTCCGCCAAGTTCATCACCGCGTTCTTCCGCGCCCCCGAAGTCACCGAGGCCGTTCGCGACCTGCTGCAGGCTCGCGATGGCCTGATGCTCGGCATCTGCAACGGTTTCCAGGCACTCATCAAACTGGGTCTTGTGCCCTATGGCGATATCGTCGATGCCACGCCCGACGCGCCCACGCTGACGTTCAACACCATCGGCCGTCACCAGAGCCGCCTGGTTCGCACGCGCATCGCATCCAACCTCTCGCCCTGGCTCTCCCAGTGCCAGATGGACGATCCCTATACCGTGGCCATCAGCCACGGTGAAGGTCGCTTCGTCGCCAACGACGAGGTACTCCGCACGCTCGTGGCCAACGGCCAGGTCGCTACGCAGTATGTGGATGAGGCGGGCATGCCCAGCATGAGCCTCGACGTGAACCCCAATGGCTCCGTTGCCGCCATCGAGGGTATCACCAGCCCCGACGGCCGTGTGTTTGGTAAGATGGGTCACGTGGAGCGCCGCGGCGATAACCTCTATGCCAACGTTCCGGGCAACGCATGGATGCCCGTCTTTGAGAGCGGCGTGGCATACTTCGCGTAAGCGCTTCACGGCATATCGATTGCAGCGTTAGGCGTCGGCCCTTGCGGGCCGGCGCTTTTTACGTCGAGACCGCGATGCGCCGAGTGTGCGTTCCGTCCTCGCGCACCGCGCCCCGTCCTCGCGCGCCGTGCCCCGTCCTCGCCCGCCGTGCCCCGTCCTCGCCATATCCCTCAACGAGTGGCGGTAAATCACTCATTTTGAAACGAGTGGCGGAAAATCGTGCACCTTGCAGCCAATTTCGCTTTCAGAGCGTTTCAAAAACCGCCACTCAACGACGGGTGTCAACTAAACAGGAAATCTTTCGAGCAGCGTTCGCGTTTTAAGGTGGCTCTCGGCCTCATTTTTCAAAACTCATCGAAATGTGTACCCTAAAGCCAAACATGCCAAGTAGGCGTTTTATTACCCCCTCAAAATCCTGGGGTTTTGTCCATCGGCTAAAGCAGCTACTCGTCAGATCTCAAAACAGGGTACACATATCGAATTGTTTTGTATAAGTAGCATTTTTCGAACGGCAATTCTTGTTCGAAATGATCCCAGATATCGCTCGCGAAGCAGCATTTGCCTTCCGAAAGCGCGTAAAAGCACGGTAACATGCCGCGGTGCGCTGTGAATAAAATCAGGTACATCGGCCTGGTCGTGTATTATGGGGACCTATGACACGCGAACGTACCGACAAACCGTTTTTGGGGACCTTGCCCGGCTTGATACTGGGCTGTCTTGTTAGCTGCGGCCTTTGGGGCTCGGCATATCCTTGCGTGAAAATCGGCTATGAGCTGTTTGGCATCACCGGCTCTGACGTTGCTTCGCGGCTCGTCTTTGCTGGCACGCGCTTCACCATTGCCGGCATTATGGTTGTCGTCGGCGTTAGCATCGCACAGCGACGGGCACTTTTACCCGCCAAGCGCGACCTGGGCGCCATCGGCATCCTTGCGCTGTTCCAGACGGTGCTGCAGTACTTCTTCTTCTACGGCGGACTTAGCCATGCCGCCGGCGTTACCAGCTCGATCATCGGAGCGGCCGCCTACTTCTTTGCCATCCTCTTTGCAGCCCTTATCTTCAAGACCGAGAACCTCACCCGCAAGGCGGTCATTGGCTGCACCATCGGCTTTGCCGGCGTCGTTCTTGTAAACCTTGGCAACAGCGGAGACGCCGCGTTCTCATTCGCACTCGACGGCGAAGGATTCATCCTGCTTAGCAGTGTTGCAGGCGCAATCTCCACCTGCTTCATCGCCGTCCTCGGCCGCACGCACAACTCAGTCTTGCTCTCGGGCTGGCAGTTCGTCACGGGAGGCATCGTGCTGCTTGGATGCGGACTTGCCATGGGAGGAAGCCTTTGTCCCATATCCCCCGGTCCTGCGCTCGCCCTCATCCTCTATATGGGCTTTATCTCGGCCATGGCATACACCCTCTGGTCGAGGCTTCTCGCCGCAAATCCCGTGAGTCGCGTGAGCATCTTTGGGTTCATGACGCCCGTCTTTGGCGCAGCAATGTCTGCGGTGCTCCTGGGAGAGACCGACGCCGTGAACCCCTTGTTTGCCCTAATCGCGCTCGCGCTCGTAAGCGCGGGCATCGTTATCGTCAACAGACCGAATAGCCAATAGGCATAAGCGCTCCCACCCCTTGTGCTTGCCATATACATGCAGTAAGACACCCGAGCCCTTCTTTCGTCGGCTCGGAAGTCTTGATTTGCGCTGTGTGGAAGCACAAGGAATTGAAGCCAAAAAGCAGGTTCAACAGGCCGAGGGAACGTGCATGACAAGCCGAGCAAGGCATCCTCAAGTCAAAACCATCACAGCCCGAAACGCTCACGTAACACAAGGTCACTAGGATGCTAAGGCAACAGGTGGCAGGAAGGCGCCGCCGTAACGGCTGCATATGCGTGGCACACGCCATATCGCAAGCCACTATTTGAACCGGCGCCCATCGGCCAAGCCGCTCATCGAGGCAAAGGGGCAAATCATATGACCCAAATCAAACCGCTTAGCGCGGAATTCGAAGAATACCTGCGCGACGAATCGCGCAGCGTCGGATCGGCACAGACCATCTCGTTCCCCACGTGCGAGGACGAGATTCGCTCCGTGTTACGCAAGCTGTACCCTTCAGGCACACCCATCACCGTGCAAGGCAGCCGCACCGGTCTTGCCGGTGGCGCCGTTCCCGCCGGCGGGCACGTTATGAACCTCTCGCGCGCATGCTCCTACCTGGGCCTTCGTCGCGACGATACGGGCGTGTTCTACCTGCGCGTGCAGCCCGGCGTGGTCCTCTCCGAGCTGCGCAAACATCTTGCCAACAAGTCCATCCCCACGCAAAACTGGGATGCCGAGAGCCTGCACGTACTCGACGAGCTCTATGCCGGCCCCGAGCAGTTCTTCCCCACGGACCCCACCGAGGCCTCGGCCTGCCTGGGCGGCATGGCGGCATGCAATGCATCGGGCGCACGCAGCTACGCTTACGGCCCCGTGCGCGGCCATGTCTCGGCTTTGCGCGTAGCACTTGCCAACGGTGACGCCCTGTCGCTACGCCGCGGCGAGGTGCGCAGCCACGGCCGCCACCTCTCGCTCAAAACCGAGTCGGGTGCGTCGCTCGAACTTGACCTCCCCACCTACCAGATGCCCCATACAAAAAATGCCTCCGGCTATTATGTCGAAGACGATATGGACGCTATCGATCTGTTCATTGGCAGCGACGGCACTTTAGGCGTCATCTGCGAACTGGAACTCGCCCTCATGCCGGTACCCGCCGTGACTTGGGGAGTCAACTGTTTCTTTGGGACCGAAGATGCCGCAGTAGCCTTTGTCAATGCCGCGCGCCCTGCCCTTGAGCGCGCCGCGGCAATGGAATATTTTGACGCCGAGGCCCTCGACATCCTACGCCAGCAGCGCGAAGCGAGCACCGCTTTCTCCGCCCTGCCCAAGCTCGATGCGCACTATGCCTACTGCGTCTACGTGGAGCTTGAGGCAGACTCGCAAAAAGAGGCCACATCCGAGCTCGCCCGCTTGGGAGAGCTTCTCGAAGCACATGGTGGCAGCCGATACGACACATGGGTCGCCCGCACGGATGTCGACCGCGAAAGCCAGCGCTTCTTCCGTCATGCGATTCCCGAAAGCGTCAACATGCTCATCGACGAGCGCCGCCGCACCTTCCCCACCATCACCAAGCTGGGAAGCGATATGTCCGTGCCCGACGACCGCCTGGCAGACGTCATTGCCCTCTATCGCAGTTCTCTCGCCGAGGCTGGCCTCGAATCTGCCGCATGGGGACACATAGGCAACAACCACCTGCACGTCAACATCCTGCCGCGCAACGACGCGGATTACGCTGCCGGCAAAAAGCTGTTCTTGGAATGGGCCGCAAAGGTCACCGAAATGGGAGGAGCTGTCTCGGCAGAACACGGTGTGGGCAAGATCAAGCGCGATTTCCTCACAGTCATGTACGGCAAGGAGCACATTGCCCAAATGGCCTCCCTTAAAGCCCGGCTCGACCCCAAGGCGCAGTTGGGCCGCGGCAACCTGTTTGCGCCCGAAACAGCAGATGCTGCCCGTAAGGAGGCTGAGTAGCATGCACATCATAGCCTGCGTCAAGGCGGTGCCCAGCAGCACCGAGGTAAAAATGGACCCCAAGACCAACACCATCGTGCGCGATGGCAAACAAGCGGTTATCAACCCCTTCGATGCCACGGCCCTGGAATGTGCCCTGCAGGCGCGTGAAGCCCTGGCAAACCAAGGCGCAGACGTCACCGTAACGGCACTTTCTATGGGAATCCCCGCCACGGCAGACCTCCTGCGCGACTGCGTGGCACGCGGGGCAGATTCCGGCGTGCTGCTCTCGGACCGCGCTTTTGCCGGCGCCGACACTCTTGCCACCTGCTACGCGCTTACGCTCGGCATCAAACATATTGGAAACCCCGACCTCATCGTTTGCGGAAAGATGGCGGTCGACGGCGATACCGCGCAGATCGGCCCCGAGCTTGCAGGCGCGTTTGATATCCCCTGCGTCACCGATATCTCCGAAATTCGCGAGGTCGCAAGCGACCATATCGTCGTGGCACACGTTACCGATGAGGGCCATGACGTCGTAGAGGTCCCCCTGCCAGCCGTCATCACCGTGGGCAAAGACGTGGCACAACTACGCATGCCCAGCATCACCGGCGTGCTCGCTGCCGAGGATGCCTCGATCGAGGTGCTCAGCGCGACGGATGTCGCCGCGGACCCCGCCCGCTGCGGCCTTGCGGGATCGCCCACGCAGGTTGTGCGCTCGTTTGTTCCCGAGCGCACCCATGACTGCACATATATCGAAGGCGATATCGACACCCAGGTGCATGCCCTCGCCGACCTGCTTAGGGAGATGAACTAGATGAGCGGACTTTTGATTGACGCCGAGGCTTGCGTCGGATGCGGCCGCTGCGTGCGTGCCTGCGCTTCGGGCGGCATCGTCGTTACGGGAGAACGCCCCAATCGTTGCGCGCACGTCACCGACTCGTGCATCCTGTGCGGATCGTGCGTCGACGCCTGCCCGGTAGGCGCCCTTTCGATTGAGCGCGATAAGACGCAGACAGATATCGACCTGTCTTCCTATCGCGATATCTGGGTTTTTGCCCAAACGGACTCGGCGGGAGCCGTGCTGCCGGTCGCGTTTGAGCTGCTGGGACGCGCACGCGAACTTGCCGCCCAGCGCAGCTGCCGCGTTGTCGCCGTCGTGGGAGAAGCGTCGGATGCCGACGATGCTGCAACGAATGCTTTGGTCGCTCGCGGCGCCGACGAGGTGCTGCGCTGCCAGGACGACCGCCTGGCCACAAACGACTCGGGCGTCTTCGCTCACTGGATCTGCGCCCTCGCGCGCGAGTATCGCCCTGAGGTAATCCTCTACGGCGCCACCGACTTTGGCCGCGAGCTTGCACCGGGCATCGCCGTGCGCCTGCAAACGGGCCTCACCGCCGACTGCACCGTGCTCGAAATCGACGAGAAAACCGGCCTGCTGCATCAAACGCGCCCCGCCTTTGGCGGCAACCTCATGGCAACCATCATGTGTCCCGCACATCGTCCGCAGATGGCAACGGTGCGCCCCGGCATCTTCTGCGCGCCGGAAACCGACGCCAATCGTACGGGCAAAGTGACCGATATTGAGCTTGACACAGCTATTGCCTCACGCATGCGCGTGGTTGAGCATATCCCCGCCGATAGCCAGGCGTCGATTGCCGAAACCAAGCGTCTGCTCGTGTTGGGCCGCGGCATCGGCTCGAAGAAGAACCTACCGGTGATGCGCCGCCTAGCAGAGCTGTTGGGAGCAGAAATCGGCTGCACGCGCCCCTTGGTCGAAGCCGGCTGGCTCGAGTATCGCCATCAGGTTGGCCAAACAGGCGTCTCCGTTGCGCCTGAGCTGCTCATCAGCCTGGGCGTCTCCGGCGCCATTCAGCACCTGGCAGGTATCAGCGGGGCCCAAACCGTCGTCGCCGTCAACGAGGATGCAGACGCCCCCATCTTCAACGCCGCGCAATATGCCATCGTCGGCGACTGCGTGGAGGTGGCCCAGCGCCTTATCGCCCAGCTCGAGACCCGATAGACGATCCGCGGCGGCGGGGGTGCTGTCTCTGCCCGCGCCCCCGATGTCGACGGCCGCGTCCCCGCCGTCGCTGCTGTCGCTGGCCGCGCCCCCGCCGTTTCTGCTGTCGACGGCCGCGCCCCCGCCGTCGCCATTGCAGCCTGTCACCACACAAATGAAGCAGAAAATCCCTTTTAGACCGTGGAACACCTGAGCTAAAAGGGATTTTCTGCTTCATTTAAAAAGACGCCGCGTGCGCCCGGTACCATCCAGAGCGCACGCGGCGGCCCGCATTGTGAAAGTGACGACTAGACGAGCTTGCCGGCGCAGTGATCGGCCATGTGCTGAATCATCTGAGCCTCCCAGCCCACGAACTCGCCCTTGCGATGACAGAGCTCGCCATCGACGAACTCGTCGTAGGACAGCTTGATCTTGATGTAGCGCGTCACTCGGGAGATACCCTCGTGCGTAAGGCAGGACTCCTCCACCTTATCGGCGCCCAGACCAAAGAGCACCTTGGGGTTGGCCATCACGCGCACGGCACCCGACTCGTCCTCGAAGGCGAACAGCGCGCGGGTGACGCCAATCTGGTTCGCAGCCAAGCAGCCGGCGTTCTCCAGGCTTGCAAGCGTGTCCGTAAGGTCGGTGGCGACAGCAATGTCCTCAACGGTCGCAGGCTCGCAGGGGGCGCTCAGCAGCGCCTCGTCGGTCACCAATTCCTTGATCATGGGTCAACTCCTCATCTATCGACAAAACTGCATCTAGAGTAGCAGAGCGAACAGCGCTCGCCCGCGGCGGATATAAGCCGCTGCGAAACCGTCATCTAGCCTTATCTTGACTCAAAAGAGCAACCGGTTGGAAATATTGCCCACATGCTGTGGATTTATCCAAGCACCATACGGTAGAGTGTAGGACGTTGTAAATCTGCGGAAGCGATCCGCAACAGCGAAAAGGGGATTCATGGAATCGTTCTTTAAGTACGGTGAACGAGGCTCGTCCTTCGGCACCGAGGTCCGCGCGGGCCTGACCACGTTCCTTGCGATGGCCTACATCATCGCCGTCAACCCGGCGGTACTCTCCGGCGCCGGCATCGACGGCGGCGCGCTCGCCTGCGCCACCTGTCTGGGCGCCGGCATCATGACCATCTGCATGGGCATCTTTGCCAACCGTCCACTCGCCTGCGCCTCGGGCCTGGGCATCAACGCCATGGTCGCCGGCATTACCGCCACCATGTGCGGCGGCGACTGGCACGTCGCCATGGGCGTCATCTTCCTTGAGGGCATCGTCATCTTGCTGCTCGTTTTGTGCGGCCTGCGCGAAGCCATCATGGATGCCATCCCGGTAACCCTGCGCCATGCCATCTCCGTTGGCCTGGGTCTCTTCATCGCCCTCATCGGCCTGGCCGACGCCGGCATCATCGTCGCCGGTAACGGCACCCTCGTGGGCCTGGGCGACGTCACCTCCCCCACCTTCATCGTCGGCATCGTCTCGATTGTCGTGACCGTGGCACTCGCCTCCCGCAACGTCCCCGGCTCGCTGCTCATCGGCATCATCGTCGCTGTGCTCGCCGGCATCCCGCTGGGCGTCACGCAGGCACCGGCGGGCATCGTGGCACCGCTCAACCTCTCGACCTTTGGCGCTCCGTTTGCCGCCACCGCCGACGGCACCCTCGCCATCGCGAAGGTCCTCACCGACCCGATGCTGCTCGTTGTCGCATTCTCCCTGCTCATGAGCGACTTTTTTGACACCATGGGCACCGCTATGGCCGTAGCTAAGCAGGGTGAATTCCTCACCGAGGACGGCAATGTCGAAGACATCCGCCCCATTCTGATTGTCGACTCCGCGGCGGCTGCAGCTGGCGGTTTTATGGGCGTCTCGTCCATCACCACCTTTGTCGAGTCCACCTCGGGCGCGGCGGACGGCGGCCGCTCCGGCCTCACCTCCGTCACCACCGGCGTGCTGTTCATCCTCGCCGCGTTCTTCTCGCCGATCGTCTCCGTTGTCTCCAGCGCTGCCACCTGCGGTGCTCTGGTCTACGTTGGCTACCTCATGATGACCGAGGTCACCGAGATCGACTGGACCGACGTGTCCCAGGGCTTCCCGGCGTTCATGATCGCAGCCGGCGTGTCCTTCACTTACTCCATCTCCGCCGGCATCGGCCTGGGTTTTATCGCCTATGTCGTCGTCGCTGTCTTCACCGGCAAGGCCCGCGAGATCAAGCCGCTCATGTGGATCGCTACCCTTGCGTTCCTCGTCTACTTCTTCGTAGCGTAAGCGCGCAACCCATATCAAACCAGCAGGGCGCGGGGCCGCATAAACGGCTCCGCGCTTTTTGATTGTCGGGCGGCAGCTCCGTTCACTCCTTGGCCATGACCGCTGTTGAGTAGCGGGTTTCTCTCGTTCCCGGTTTTCGGGTGGCCGTTTTTCCTCGTTCTCAGTTATTGAGTGGCGGATTTTCTCTCGTTCCCAGTTATTGAGTGGCGGTTTTTCATTCGTTTCCAATTGAGTGGCGGTTTCTCGCTCTTTTTTCGTCAAGAAACAGCACTCATTCGTACGATTATCCGCCACTCATCTCAAAATGTACGATTTGCCGCCATTCATCCCCGCGACAAAGGGCCCATCCCCTGGGCATGGCACAATCGATATGCCCAGCATCACCCTTTGTCGCAAAGGAGTCATACATGGCAGCATGCGAAAAACAGGTCGCCATATACCCCGCACCCAACGCGGGGGCGCCCATCGTGTACCTGCCCGTTGCCGCGGGAATGGGAGACGACGTTCTCCAGTGCTGTCGTGACCTGGGTTGTCTTCCGTTCACGCTTGTGGCTATCGGCGGACTCGATTGGAATCGCGAGCTCTCTGTTTGGCCTTGCGACGCCATCACGGCGACCAGCGAGCCATTTGCTGGAGAAGCTGCGGCCTTCCTACATGAACTTACGCGCAAGATCATTCCCTCGATTGAAGCACCCCTCGCCGCTTCCCCACGCCTCCGCGCTATCGCCGGGTACTCGCTCGCCGGGCTCTTTGCCCTGTGGGCATGCTGCAAAACCGATCTGTTTAGCCGAGCGGCAAGCGTCTCGGGCTCGCTGTGGTTTCCCGGTTTTGCCGAGTACCTCGACGAGAATCTTCCTCAAGGTGCCCTTGACGTCGCCTATCTCTCCTTAGGCAAAAAGGAGCACAAGACCCCCAACCGAATGATGCGCGAGGTGCTCGCCGACACCAAGCGCTGCGAGCAGACCCTGCAAGATCGCGGCGCCAAAACGCTCTTTGAGCACAATCTCGGCAACCACTTTAGCGAGCCGGCCCTGCGAAGTGCGAAAGGCATTGCTTGGATGCTCGCACAATAAGGGTCATGCGGCTTTCTTTGGACTTCAAGCGCCCGGGCTCGCATATAATTGGCCATATTTGCTCCCGAATGGCACTATCGGCCATATGTCTTGGCATGTACGCTTAAACCAGCGGTGCACACCATATGAGAGATGGGAACAGCCATGACCACGTTCCGACCCCCGCCAAGCATGACCGTCCTGCAGGAGCGCACTTTGCCGATCCCCGCCCGCACCACCGTGCCGTGCTCGCACGCGGGAGCTGGCGCCGCGTGACCCGCCGCATCGTCTGCGGCCTGGCCTGCGCGCTCACGGTGAGCTCGTTGCTCATGCCGAGCATCTCGCTTGCCGCCGAATGGGTCGACGTCGGCGGCACCCAGTACAACGCCGGCACTGCGGCGGGCGACGACGCCGGCACCTGGAGCTGGGACGGCGCCGACGATATGAAGCTCAACGGCTATGACGGCGGTGCAATCAAGGCCGAGGGCAAGCTCAACGTAAACTACTCGGGCAATAACACCGTCACCAACGAGAACGGCCGTGGCATCTTGGTTATGGATGGTAATGCCGAGAACGCCGAGCTCAACATTCAAGGTGATGCATCTAGCACGCTCAACGTGACATCTTCTAGCGACGCCATCATGTCCGATGGCGACATCAACATCGACGGTGCTGGCACCGTCAACGCCACGAGTACCGAGCTCGACGCTATCGATGCCAAGGGTGATCTCACCATCAAGGGTTCGGGCAACGTCAACGCCACGGGTGATTCGGACGGCATCAGGGCGGACAGCAACATCACGATCGACAATAGCGGAACCGTCACCGCCAAGGCTACCGAGGATCGGGGAATCGATGCCGGGGAAAACCTCACCATCAAGGGCGACGGCACGGTGGAGGCAAGCTCTATCGAGGATGCGGCGATTTGGACCGATGGCAACATCGATATCTCGGGCGGCAGCCGGGTCAAGGCAAACTCCAAGGAAGACTATGCCGTTAAGGCCAAAGACGGCCTCACGGTCACAAACGCCTCACTTAACGCACATGGTGTTGGATATGGCATCTATGCCTACAAGGGCATCACGCTCGATGGCGCAACCGTGACGGTCCGTGCAGCCGCAGAACGCGACGATGTCAGCGCCCTCTTCACCGACGAGGACGACATCGTCATCAAGAACGGCTCGACTGTGGATGCGTTCGCAGAAGGCCAGTTCTCGACCGCAATCTCCACCAGAAACTACAACCCCAACGAAGCGGGTGGCCACATCTACATTAGTGACTCCGTTGTCAAGGCTATAGCCCGCTATGCCGAGACCAGTGGCGACGGTCCCGACCACTACAGTGGAGACCAAGATAGCGAGATCGCCCTCGAGCGCAGGGGCGTGAACATCGGCATCTTTGCTCAGACCAGCGAGGGCATTACGCCCGCGACCATCTCCATCGTCCGCAGTAAGGTCACGGCCGAGGGAGATACGGCGGCGATCTTCGCCCTTGCCATGAGCGCGGACGGCAAGGCGATCGGCACCATCGAGATCGAAGGCACCAGCATCCTGACGCCTGAAGGCGGCAAAGTCATTGACTATCGCCACAAAGAAGAGCTCGGTGACGGCATCGTGTACGAGGCGGGTCAAACCATCGGCACGGGCGACGCTGTGATCGACTCCCCCTATAACGAAGCAGTCACCAAGAGCACGGTCATCGCACTGCCCGAGGAGACCAAGCCCGAGGATTCCAAGCCTGAGGCCAAGCCTGAGGCCACAAAGACGACCAAGACCGTTGCGACCGCAACCGTGGGAACCAAGACCGTCGACAAGCTCGCAGCAACCGGCGACACCTCGGGCGCAGCCATCGTAGCGACCGCCCTTGCGGGAGCAGCCGCTATCGCCGCGGGTGCTGTGGCGAGCCGCAAGCGCTCGTAGCGCGCAGCGGGACGCGCGCCTGAAAGGTACCAAGCATCGTTCCCTCTCCATGTGGAAGCGGCCGTCGGAGCTCCCCCTCCGGCGGCCGCACTTTCTATCCCGGCCAACGCCACCTAGATGTGACGCCGCAGCGCCTCGACATACGTCTCTCCATAGCGTGTGAGCTGTGAATTCTTACGGGTAATAATGCCTATCTCCATGTACTCGTCCACGTCGAGCGGCACGGCGACAATACCCTCGCCGTTGAGCTCGGCCGAGATGACGCCCGAGCAAACGGTGTAGCCGCCCAAGCCGATTACCAGATTGAACAGCGTGGCGCGGTCACGCACGCGAATGTTCTTGGCGCGGTCCAAGGTGGAGAGAATCTCCTCGGAGAAGTAAAACGAGTTGTAATCCCCCTGCTCGTAGGAGAGATAGGGGTAGTCCTGCAGGTCGTCGAGGGTGACACTGCCGCGACCCGCCAGCGGATGAGATGACGACAGGAACACGTGCGGCTCGGCACGGAAAAGCGGCGCGAACTCCAGCTCGTTTTGGCGCAGCATCTTCTCGATCACCTCGCGATTGCGCGAGCTCAAATACAAGATGCCCAACTCGCTTTTCATATGCGAGACGTCCTCGATAATCTCGTGCGTCTGTTCCTCGCGCAGGGTAAAGTCGTAGCGCGCAGCATCAAACTGACGAATCACGTCGACAAACGCATTGACCGCAAACGAATAGTGCTGGCACGAGACCGAGAAGTGCGGCACCTGGCGCGCCTCGCCGCGATAGCGCTCCTCGAGCAGATCGACCTGTTCGAGCACCTGGCGCGCATACCCTAAAAAGGTCTCGCCCTCCTCGGTCACCACCACGCCCTTGTTAGAGCGCTCAAAGATGGTGACCCCCATCTCGGCCTCGAGTTCACGGATAGAGGCGGTGATGGACGGCTGCGAGACAAACAGGCGGCGCGAGGCCTCGGTGATGTTGCCGCACTCGGCAACCTTGACGGCATAGATGAGCTGTTGCAGTTTCATGGGCGCGCCCTTCGTGAGGTTTCTTATGCATATTGGTTTCCTTATCGTACAACGCAACGGCGCAAACCCGTCTCATGGAGTACCATGTATGCCACAGATTCGATGCAGGGGTGCCGCCGCGCGCGAGCAGGCTGAGAGGGCATGCGCCCAACCCTTTGAACCTGTCAGTTAGCGCTGGCGTAGGGAGCATGTCCTCATGGTTTTGGGACACTGTAGCTTTACGTGCAGCATCCCCAAAAGCCTAGGGAGGCATGCATGATCGAAAAGAACCAGATTGAAGCCGCCGTTGCGGCCGCCGCACACAAGGTGCGCGAGACCAACCCCATGGCGGGTTCCATCACCAACACCGTAACCATCGACTTTGTGGCAAACGCCCAGCTCGCCGTTGGCGGCTCGGCAGCCATGGTCTATCTGCCCGACGAGGGCGAGGCCCTCGTGGCAGCCGGCAACGCCGTGTATCTCAACATGGGAACGCTCTTCCCCATTTATGAGCAAACTATCCCCGCAACGGCCAAAGCCGCACACGACGCCGGCAAGGCATGGGTACTCGACCCGGTAGGCCTGGGCATTGGCGGCCTGCGCACCAAGCTGCTCGAAGAGCTCAAGCCCTACAAGCCCACCATCGTTCGCGGCAACGCCTCCGAGATTATCGCTCTCGCAAGCCTGTGGGACCTCTCCGGCGCCGCAAACGACCTCGATCGCGCCCGCGGCGTCGATTCCACCGACACCGTGGACGCCGCGCGCGCGGCCGCCGTGGCGCTCGCGCGCTACACAGGCGGCGCCGTGGTAGTCTCCGGCGAGATCGACCTTGTGACCGATGGCACCACCGTCGTGCGCTCGCACGGAGGCAGTGAGCTCATGTCCAAGATCACGGGCTGCGGCTGCTCCCAGGGCGGCGTGCTCGCCGTCTACGCCACCTGCGCCGACGCCTTTACCGCGGCGGTTGCCGGCACGGCCCACTACAACCTCGCCGGCACGCGCGCCGCAGCCGTGACCACCGCGCCCGCAAGCTTCAAGGTCGCTTTTATCGATGAGCTCTATCGCGCCACGGGCGAAGAGATCGCCGCAAACCCGATGTGCGTCGAGGAGGCCTAGATGAACACGCTTATCGCTGTTGCCATCGCGCCTTGCGGCACGGGCGACGAGCTTTCGGCCGAGGTGGCAGAAGTCGTGCGCGTTATCCGCGAATCCGGCCTTCCCAGCCGCACGACCTCGATGTTCACCGAGATTGAAGGCGAATGGGACGAAGTCATGCGGGTGGTTAAGGACGCCACCTTCGTCTTGGCGGAAAAGGGCATCCGTACCGAGGTCGTGCTCAAGGCGGATGTGCGACCGGGCTTTGATCACATGATGGACGGCAAGCTGGAGCGTCTGGACGCCCAGCTCAAAGCACAGGAGGCATAGACCATGAGCATGCGCGACAATCTGGATATCTCGGCATACCTGGTACTGGGACCCGAAAACACCCTGGGACGTCCCGTTGCAGACGTGGTGGAGCAGGCCCTCGATGCCGGTTTTACCTGCATGCAGATTCGTTCCAAGGTCTGCTCCGTGCGCGACCTCATCGAATACACGGCACAGGCGGCAGATGTCATCGCCCGCGCAGGCAAGAGCGACCAGGTGGCGTTGCTCATCGACGATCGCCTCGATGCAGTGCTTGCCGCCCGCGAGCGCGGCGTCAAGTGCGACGGCGTGCATGTGGGCCAATCCGACATCCCCGTGGACGTGTGCCGCAAGCTTTTAGGACCCGACGCCATCGTAGGCCTCTCCGCCCGCTGCGAGGAGATGCTCGAGTACGTGAAGACAGCGGACATGAGCCTCGTCGACTACCTGGGCGTCGGCCCCCTGCATGAGACGGCAACCAAAAAAGACGCTGGCCTCACCTCCGACGGCAGCATCGTCACGCAGGATTTCGACGACCTGCGCGCCCTGCATGAGGTCAGTCCGCGACCCATCGTGGTTGGCGGAGGCGTGAAGGCAGCAGACCTGCCCGCCCTCAAGGCCACGGGCGTCGAGGGGTTCTTTGTCGTCTCCGCAGTCTGCAGCGCGCCCGATCCGCACGCAGCAGCGGCAGAGCTCGTTGAGACCTGGCGTCAAGCATAGAAAACGCAGGACAGGCAGACCATACACATAATTGGGGTCATCGGCGCGACTCGATGACCCCTTTTTTCGTTCATGTAAACCCGCCGGGACGCTCTCGCCGGTGATACCGACCCCGCCTCTTACAGCAGCATAAACCGCCTCAATGCAGCACGGCTCGAAATGCCCAATTTAGCATAGGCGCAAATCAGGCACGCCGAAAACCGAAGCGACAGATCCTCCGAGGTCAGATAGGGTTCTGCCAGGCGACAAGCATCATCGGGAAGGCCCCGATAATAGAACGCCTCGGCATGCGCAATGGCCCCAAAACCGTCCTTGGGCATCTGGGCAAGTGTGCAATCGAGCATCCCCGGTTCGAACGCTGTGCACATAAGCGGCATGGGGAATCGCCAAGAGTCGTCTTGTATCTGGCTCATGGCAACCTCCCCTCGCGTTCATCGCGTACCCAAATGATAAAACGCGGAGAATCGCGCCGGCTGGACATCCGGCCCGAATCAAAGATTATTCTATGCCGCAGGCGTCGGCCCTTATGCAAAGAACGCTTGCAAACCATCGAGCGTGCGCAGCGCGTCGGCGCGCCCCACCTCGTATATCTCTTTGAGCTTTTGCGGGTCTTTACATATGGCGGGTACGCTTACGTCCCGACTGGGGCGAATCACAAATACCGTTCCCTCCCGCTCAAGGCGCTCAATCATCTTGAGACACGCATTGTACTGCTCGTGACGATGCGCGAGCAACTCCACCAAGTGCGGATATCGATGCAGCCAACGTCGCAGGATGGGCATCATGCGATTGGGCTTTTTGCAATACCCCCACGGCTGAGTAAGTACGACGGCGATCTTTTGATAGCCCTGCTCGCGCATCCATGCCACAGGAATGGAGTCGGCAGCGCCGCCATCTAAAAGCGCACGGCCGTTCATCGTCACGGGACGCGATAGCACGGGGATCGATGCCGATGCGCGAATCCACTCGATGTCGCTCGCATCGCCGTGTTCGAGGTCGTGATAGACCGCCTCGCCCGTGTCGATGTCGGTCGCCACCGCCGTAAAGCGCATGGGCCAGGAGCGAAACGTCTCGGTATCTACCGGATCGAGTACCAGCGGTACTTCACCATAGGCAAAATCGCGACTGTACAGGTCGCCCGTGCGTAGCCAGTTGCACAAACTCGCATAGCGCGGATCGGCAGCATAAGCCGTGTTATAGCGAAGCACACGCCCAATCTGGCGGGATTTGAAGTTGTATCCAAACGCCGCACCCGCCGAGACCCCCACCGTTCCATCGGCAGTAACGCCGTGTTCCATCCACACATCAAGCACGCCGGCGGTGTAGAGGCCCCGAAAGCCTCCGCCCTCGAGTACCACGCCGGTACGACGCGGCAGATCCGCAGTAGAAATCGTCTGTTGCATCCATCCTCTTTCTCGATGCGCGACAGTATACGCCTGTCGTGCGATACCATGTCGCAAGGCAGACGCACTCCAACGAACAGGCAGGCATCGTGAACATTCAGATCTTTGGCACCAAAAAGAGCTTCGACACCAAGAAGGCGCAGCGCTATTTCAAGGAGCGCCGTATCAAGGTCCAATTCATCGACCTGCGCGAGAAGGAGATGAGCAAGGGCGAGCTGCAAAGCGTGATGCGCGCCGTGGGCGGCATCGACGCGCTGCTGGACCCCAAGGCCAAAGACCAGGACACACTGGCTCTCGTGCAGCATCTGGCCGAGGGCCAGCGCTTCGACAAGCTGCTCGAAAACCAGCAGGTGCTCGCGGAGCCCATCGTGCGCAACGGACGTGCCGCCACCGTCGGCTACGCCCCCGGCGTCTGGAAGATCTGGGAGTAGGCGCACCGACCACGTGCAAACGCCCGCTATCGCAGCCGCAGGCAAGCCCGACCCACGGGCAGCTCGCAGCTGTTTTTTCGGCACGCGCAAACCTCTCTGTGATTTTTATCCCGCGGGCGGGTACATAAGGCGCGGTGTATTCTAAGATTCACTTGTCAGCTGCGACTAACAAAGGAGGGCCCATGCCCAACAAGCCTGTCAAGATCGTGATGCTCACCGGCTACCTCGGTGCCGGCAAGACCACCTTGCTCAACCATATCCTCGAAAACGATGGCGGCATCCGTGCCGCCGTAATCGTCAACGACATCGGCGAGATCAACGTCGACGCCGACCTTATCGCCGACGGCGGCCTTTCCGAGGCAGACGACCTCATCCCCCTCACCAACGGCTGCATCTGCTGCACGCTGTCCGAAGACCTCGCCAACCAGCTGCAGGGCATCGCCGAATCCGGCAACTTCGACTACATCATCATCGAGGCCTCCGGCATCTGCGAGCCCATCCCCATCGCCTACACCATCTCTTCCTTCTGCGACGACGCCAAGACCGACGGCGAGCCCCTGCTTGCGCTCGACAACATCGTTGCCGTGGTGGACTGCGCGCGTATGTACGACGAATTCAACGGCGGCCGCGACCTGCTGGCCGAGAATATCGACGAGGACGACATCGAGAGCCTGCTGATCCAGCAGATTGAGTTTTGCACCACGCTCGTCCTCAACAAGACCGACACCGTGACGCCCGAGCAAATCGCCGAGCTCAAGGCCATCGTGCGCGGCCTGCAAAAGGACGCCGTGATTGTAGAGGCCGAGCAGGGCAATGTCCCCATGGGCGAGCTGCTGGATACCGACCGCTTTGACTTTAGCCGCGCCTATAAGTCCGCCGCTTGGGTCGAGGCCATGGAGCATCCCGAGGAGCACGACGACCCCGAGGTTTTGGAATACGACATCGAGACTTTTGTCTATGCTCGTCGTAAGCCCTTTGACCTGGAGAAATTCACCGACTTTGTGGAGCAGGACTGGCCCGACGCAGTCATTCGCGCCAAGGGTCCGCTGTGGCAAAACGCCAATCCCGACATGTGCTACATCTTTGAGCAGGCAGGCCACCAGATGCGCCTGATGGAAAATGGCCTGTTTGTGGATTCCGCGCCCGAGGACGAAAAGCAGCAGATCATTGCCGACAATCCCGAGCTTCGTGACTATTGGGACGACGAGGTGGGCGACCGCGAGACGCGTCTGTGCATCATCGGCCGCCATATGGATAAGGATGCCGTCATCGCCGGCCTCGACGCGTGCCTGACCGATTGGCACCGCGCTTAAGAGACCAAGCGCCATCCATCCTTTGCGCACAGCGAGCCGCTGCGAGGAATTGCCCTCGCAGCGGCTTTTTGCATGCAAGAATGTGTTGGAGGAACTACAGGTAGCGACCGGTAACGCTCTTGGGAAACGCTGCAACCGCATCGGGCGTCCCCGCACAAACGATTCTGCCCCCAGCATCACCGCCGCCGGGCCCCATGTCGATCACGTAGTCGGCATTGCGGATAAGGTCGAGGTCATGCTCGATCACCACAACGGTTGCGCCCTTGGAAACCAGCCCGTCAAAAACGCCCAGCAAAACCTCGACATCAAGCGGATGCAAGCCAATCGTAGGCTCGTCGAACACAAAGACGGCATCGTCTTGCACACGGCCCATCTCGCTTGCAAGCTTAAGGCGCTGAGCCTCGCCTCCCGAAAGCGCCGGCGTGGGCTCGCCGAGCGTCAGGTAGCCGAGCCCCAAGTCGTGCAAGGTTTGCAAACGTGCCTGAACCTTCTTGAGACCCAGCGTCGCATCGAGTGCCTCGTCTACACTCATGTCCATGAGCTGCGGCAGCGTAAGGAGACTACCATCCGCGCTCTCGCGGTGAATGTGCGAGGCCGCCTCGGCATAGCGTGAACCGCGACACACAGGGCAAACGATCTCGACATCGGGCAGGAACTGCACGTCGAGCGATATCGAACCTGTGCCATCGCACGTAGGGCAACGCAGGGACCCGGTGTTGTAGCTAAAGGCGCCTGCTTTATAGCCAGCCTCCTTAGCCTCGGGCGTGCGTGCGTAGGCACGACGCAGCTCGTCGTGGATATCGGCATAGGTCGCGACCGTCGAGCGCACGTTAGCGCCAATGGGCGTCGCATCGATAAGGTTCGCGCGAGCAATCCCCTCGGCATCGATCCAGCGTACATGACTCGGCATGCGCTCGCCTGCTGCCTGAGCTCTGAGGGCAGGAATGAGCGTCTCAAGCACAAGTGTGGTCTTACCCGAGCCAGAAACACCCGTGACCGCCGTCAAATGGCCGCGGGGAATGTCAGCCTCAAGGGGCTTCACCGTATGGACCGCACCCGTCGCCATGCGAATGTGCCCATGGTCAAACAGCTCGTCTTCAGCGATTGATGGGCGCAGGCGCCGAGGCGACATGCGCAAAAATGGGGCGATGCGGCTCTTGGGGACAGCGGCCACCTCGTCGACCGTACCCGCCGCGAGCACATTGCCACCGGCGGCTCCAGCAGCAGGGCCCATCTCGACGAGATAATCGGCCTGCGTAAGCACACGCGTGTCGTGATCGACAACCACCACCGTGTTGCCGTCTGCAACCAGGTCACGCATGACGCCTACCAGGCCGTCGACATTGGCCGGGTGCAGACCGATCGAAGGCTCATCCAGCACATAGAGTACGCCCGTGGAGCGATTGCGCACCACGCGGGCAAGCTGCACGCGCTGTCGCTCACCCGTGGAAAGCGTGGCGCCGGCGCGGTCGAGTGCAAGGTAGTCCAGGCCCAGATCGACCAGACGACGCGCCGTCGACAAAAACGAATCGCAGATATCCGTTGCCATGGGCTGCATCTCGGCGGGCAGGGATGCGGGCACCCCACGCACCCATTCGATTGCCTCGCCCAGCGTCATGGCGGCGGCCTGTGCCAGGTCGATGCCCCGCACCTGGGGACGTCGCGCCACAGACGAAAGCCTCGTGCCGCCGCAATCACGGCACGGACCCTCACGCAAAAAGCGTGCCACGCGCTTGAGTCCCTTGTCGTCCTTAACTTTGGCGAGCGCGTTTTCGACGGTATAGACCGCGTTGTAATAGGTGAAGTCGAGCGGCGTGGCACCCTGGCCGTTCTTGGGAACGTAGAGAATGTGCTTCTTCTCGGCCGGCCCGTGAAAGACGATGTCGCGCTCGGCAGGAGTCAGCTGGTTGAACGGCACATCGGTACGCACGCCCATCTCACCGGCAACCTGCTTCATGAGATCCCACATGAGCGAGCCCCAGGGAAGCACCGCGCCTTCATCGATGGTCTTGGTCTCATCGGGAACCAAACTCGCCTCGTCCACCTCGCGCGTGATGCCGGTGCCGCCACAGGTCGGGCACGCACCGCCGCTGTTGAACGCCAAGTTCTCGGCATCCGGCGCATAGAACTCGCGATTGCACGACGGGCACCTGAGCGGCAGACCTGCCGCCACGTTGAGGGTCGGCTCCACACGCGCGCCACAGTGAGGACACACGTGATGTGCGCAGCGGCTAAAGAGCAGGCGCAGGCTGTTGTTGAGCTCGGTCATGGTACCAAAGGTCGAACGCACACCCGGCACGCTGGGGCGCTGATGCAGCGCCAGGGCCGCCGGCACGTGCAGCACCTCATCTACCTGCGCATGTTCAGCCTGCGTAAGGCGACGTCGCGTATAGGTGCTGAGCGCTTCCAGATAGCGGCGCGATCCTTCGGCATAAAGGACGCCCAAAGCAAGTGAGCTCTTACCCGAACCCGAGACGCCGGCGATGCCCACAAGCTTTCCCAGCGGGATATCGACGTTGATATCCTGCAGGTTATGGACGCGTGCACCGCGCACCTCGATTGCATCTGGCTGTTGCGACACCGTCACTGCTTCCCTTCTGCCCGCTTGCGCCAATCGTCACAGGTCAAATACGTAAAGCACTCAGTGCGCACATCGTCTATGAGCTCGCAGGGCACGTCGAGCTCAACGTGATGCGGCAAAAAGCCGCATTTTTGTTGAACGCGCAACGACTTGTCATTGCCCTCATAGTATCCGCACCAAAGCGCCTTGCAGCCAAGCGTTTCAAATGCATAGTGCTGCATGGCCCGCACGGCTTCCGGGGCGAAGCCTCGACCCCAAAAGGGCTTGGCGATCCAATAGCCCACTTCGAGTTCGAGACCAACACCTTGGCAGCTCGATGCACAGCGAGACGGCATGAGACCGATACTTCCTATAGGCTCGTCCGTCCCGACCAAGCAAACGGCAAAGGTGTAAGGCGCCGAAAAAACCGTCCGGATGATCTCCCGGCTTTCCTCAATGCTTCGATGGGGCGGCCAGCCTGCAGCCGGCCCCACGTCCGGGTCGCTCGCGTATGCAAACAGATTCGCCGCATCCGCCTCGCGCCACGGACGAAGTGCCAGACGCTCAGTGTGAATCACCATGTTTTGACCTTCTATCTATCAATGCAGTAGAGGGAGTATCCCTTCATCACGCGCGGCCAAAGAACTCGGCGTCTGCCGGGCGCCAGGGGCGGAAGGTGGCAGAGTCGGCGCGCACATGTGCCGCCTGCGGGACATCGCGCCATTTGACGGTGTAGCCAGCACCATGGGAGCAAAAGACCGAGTCGGGCGTGTTGGGCAGATCGGCCTCGGGGCTATATGCCGCCTGCTCGATTACACGCTCGGCATCATGGCAGGGCGCATAACCTGCAAATTCGAGATACAACCGGCCCAGGCCGCTTGTGTAGGCAGTCACGTCGAGCGCATAATCCTGCGCTTCCGATGCCGGCACACGGCCTATCAGCCGTGCATGCTCCCCTGCCATCGACAACGGCTCACACGAAGCGCCCATGCGCGTAAGGTCGGCAAGCGCACGGCCCACGCACCCGCCTGGCACGTCGAGCTCAAAGCGATACCACGGCTCCAGCAGCACGGCGGCGCCCATCGCCTGCGCCTCCATCAGTCCCTGGCGAATGGCACGGTATGTAGCCTGGCGAAAGTCGCCGCCCTCGGTATGCTTGGCATGCGCGCGACCACCTGTGAGTGTGACGCGCATGTCGGTGATGGGCGAACCCGTGAGCACACCCAGGTGCTCACGCTCCATGGCGTTGGTGAGTGCCAGGCGCTGCCAGTTAAGGTCGAGCTCGTCGGTCGAAGCCACGGTGCCAAACTCCACACCCGAGCCTGCCGGCAACGGTTCCAGACGCAGGTGTACCTCGGCATAGTGGCGCAGCGGTTCAAAGTGTCCCACGCCCTCAACCGCTTGGGCAATCGTCTCTTTATAGAGAATGCCGCCCGGCGCAAAGCTGACCGCAAGGCCAAAGCGGTCGGCAAGCAAACGCTCGACCACCTCCAGCTGCACCGCTCCCATAAGCTGCAGATGGATTTGCTCCAGATGGGTATTCCAATTCACGCCGAGCATGGGGTCCTCGTCCGCTAGCTCGGAAAGCGCAACATAGATGGCATGGACATCTTGCTCGCCGGGAAGCACGGTATAGGTGAGAACCGGCGCGATCATCGGCGAGATTCCCGCAGGTTCCGCGCCCAAAGCATCGCCCGGCCGCACATGGGAAAGGCCTGTGACGGCGCAGATGCCGCCTGCGGTGACCTCCTGTGCAAGCGCAAACTTCGAGCCGTTGTAGATGCGCGCCTGATCTATCTTGTCGCGCCATGCCTCGCTCGCAGCAATCCCCTCCACCAGCTGTTTTGCACGGAGAACGCCGCCGGTTACCTTGAGCCAGGCAAGGCGCTCCCCATGGTCACCATGGCTCACTCGGTACACGCGCGCGGCAAAATCGCCAGGCCAGACGCGCTCCTCAATAAGCTTGCCCATACCATCCAACAGCTTGGCCACGCCCTGGTCCTTGAGGGCCGATCCGTAAAAGCACGGGAAGAGGGCGCGCCCGCGCACCAGACGGCAAAGCGTCGGCAGCGAGAGCGATCCCTCGCCCAGATATTCTTCGAGAGCCCCTTCGTCAAGCGCGGCGGCGTCCTCTTGCGCAGGGCCTTCCGACAAAAGCTCCTCGGCATCTAAACAGCCCTCGCCCAAACGACGTTGCAGCTCGGCAGCGATCGCCTCACGCCCGGAGTTCTCCAAATCCATCTTGTTGACGAAGATGAACGCAGGGATGTTGTAGCGGTCGAGCAGGCGCCACAGCGTCTCGGTGTGCCCCTGGATGCCATCGTTGGCGCCAACGACTAGAATCGCGTAATCGAGCGCCTGGAGTGTTCGTTCCGCCTCGGCAGAAAAATCGACATGCCCCGGAGCGTCGACGAGCATGAAGCGCGTATCCCCATGTTCGATCACTGCCTGCGAAGAGAAGATGGTGATGCCGCGCTCGCGCTCGATTGCATCGGTATCCAGGTGCGAGTCGCCGTTATCGACGCGTCCGCGGGTGCGGATTTGCCCCGCGTCGAAGAGCATTGCCTCGGCAAGCGTGGTCTTACCCGCATCCACGTGCGCCAAGATGCCGATAACTGCCTGCTTCATGCATTTCCCCTCGCAATCCAGATTCCGTTGCGGCCATGTTGCCGCGACGACCGCGCGTCGAAGCCGATGCCGAGCGCCCACGGCCATCGCCATGTCCGTCGCCCACGGCAGTCGCCTGCGGCAGCCGCCACCGTTTCACATGCCGCCCATTGTCGCACACCGCAGTGTAAACGCGGGCGCTGACGCATGACAGAACGTATCGTCAGCGTGCGGTTTCCAAATGAAGCAGAAAGTCCCGTTTAGTCGGTGCCATCGACGCCCTAAATGGGATTTTTTGCTCCATTTGGCAGTATGCAAATGTCGATAGAACCGCAACGGCACGCACCAGCCCTGCCGCGTGTGTACCAGCCCTGCCGCGTGCACCATACCGCCGGCACGCTTTTTGTGTGACAATAAACTCCAACGTATTACTGCGCGTAATCGGAGATGCGCATATGGATGACAAGTTGAGCATGAACCAAACCGGGCGAGTTTGCGCCGGCGCGGGCCATAACTGCGCCTTCTCGTGCGCAGGGTCATCGTGCATGGAAAATATCCGCCTGTTTGCCGACCTTCCCGCCGATGCCAAGCGCGAGCTGCTTGCCTGCTCGCGCCACTCGACACATGAAAGCGGGTCCATCATCGTGCATGAAGGCGACCCCATCGAGTCAATCATCGTCGTGCGCTCGGGGCGTATCAAGACCTATCGAACCACCCCGGGCGGCAAGGAATATGTTCTCGACGTGCTGCATGACGGCCAGGCCCTCTGGTATGGCATGTTCCTCAAAGACCATATCTACCACTATTCCGTTGAATGCCTCACGCGTGTGCAGCTATGCCGTATTCATCGCGCCGACTTCGAGACCATGCTCGCCAATCATCCCAGCGTGGCACTCGGCTTGATCCGCATGGTATGCACCGAGCTCGATCGCGCCGAAGAAAAGACCATGATGCTGGGCATCCGCAACCCGCGTCGCCGTCTTGCCGAGTACCTGCTGCTGCGCGACCACAGCTGCGTAGGCCCCGAAATCAACATGCGCCTCGAAGATATTGCCAACTCCGTAGGCCTGCGTCCCGAAACCGTCTCGCGCCACGTGGCGCAGTTTGTCCGTGAAGGCCTTGTCAAACGCGTGGGTCGAGGCAAGCTGCTGGTGCTCGATCGCGACGGTCTTACCGAGATCGCGCACCACGAGGACTAGCGAGCTTCCAGACGCGCACCGCCCGCGGGCACAAGCGAAAGCCACCTGACTGCCACGTATTCATCTGTAAGCTCGCTTTCGACCGTTTCGCCACTGCACCATCCCGACGGTCTCGCCCAAAACACGCGCACAAACGGCAACTTCTTGGCAAAAATAAGAAAAAGTAAGCGTTTGTGCGCGGGTTTTGATTCAGAGGGCAACCAGCGCCCACGCACGACCGCGCACACAGCACGCCGCAATACGCGGCACGCCCATGCGCCGTCGATCTCGACCCCCTCCCAGCACATGTCGTTCCCCTCACCCGAAAGCACCCGCCAAAACCCGCTATCTACCTGTGAACATTGTTCATATGGTCATTTTTCTAGCGGATCTCCACGCCTCCTTTCCAACGCTTTAAAATTTCCTGATTTTTTTCTCGTTAATTGACTCTAATCAAGGAACGCCCCTGCAGAACACAGTACATTTCCCTTTGTATTGACGCATGCTTTACCCGGCGTTTCGAAAACCAAACGAAACCCGGCGCGGTAACGACTTGACGAGAGGAGCGACGATGCAGGGACGTGTCCATTCCACGGAATCATTTGGCTCGGCCGACGGCCCCGGCGTGCGCTTTATTATTTTCCTCAAGGGCTGCCCTATGCGTTGCAGCTATTGCCACAACCCCGACACTTGGGCGGCAGAAGGCGCCGAGATGATCGAAGCCGACGAGCTTCTCGATCGAACCGAGCGCTACCGTAGCTACTGGGGCCCAGAGGGCGGCATCACCGTCTCGGGCGGCGAAGCCCTGCTTCAAACCGAGTTCTTGCTTGATCTTTTCACCAAAGCAAAAGCCCGCGGCATTAACACCTGCCTCGACACCTCGCTTGCACCCTTCACGCGCAACGAGCCGTACTTTAGCACGTTTACCAAGCTGATGGACGTGTGCGACCTGGTGATGGCAGACATCAAGCACATCGACCCCGAGGAGCACAAAAAGCTCACCGGGCGCGGCAACGCCAATATCCTCGACTGCCTGCGCTACTTGAGCCAGATCGGTCAGCCGCTCTGGATTCGCCACGTGCTCGTTCCCGGCATCACCGATGTTGACGAGTACCTGTATCGCACACGCGACTTTATCGCCGAGCTGGGCGATTGCGTCAAACGCGTCGAGGTTCTGCCCTACCACACGCTGGGCATCTTCAAGTGGGATGAGCTAAACATCCCTTACAAACTTCGTGACGTCGACCCCCCGACGCCCGAGCGCACCGAACGTGCGCAAAGGATTCTACGGGGCGAGATGTAGGTAATCAACGTGCCGAACAGGGATCGGCACGAGAATGCAAGGAGGCATACATGGCACTACGCGACGAGTGGAATGGCTTTACCGGAGGTCACTGGGTGGACGACATCAACGTCCGCGACTTCATCCAGCGCAACTACACCGCCTATGATGGAGATGACTCCTTCCTGGCTGGCCCGACCGACGCAACCGACAAGCTCTGGGGCAAGGTCCAGGAGCTTCAGGCAGCCGAGCGCGCCAACAACGGCGTCCTCGAGTGCGAGACCGAGATCGTCTCTGGCCTGACCGCCTATGGCGCTGGCTACATCGATTCCGAGATGAAGGATCTTGAGCAGATTGTGGGTCTGCAGACCGACAAGCCGCTCAAGCGCGCCTTCATGCCCTATGGCGGCATCAAGATGGCCCAGCAGGCTGCCGAGAACTACGGTTTCCATGTCAACGACAAGTACAATCAGATTTTCAACGAGTATCGCAAGACCCACAACCAGGGCGTTTTCGATGCGTACACCCCCGAGATGCGCGCCGCTCGTCACTCCCACGTCATCACCGGTCTGCCTGACACCTATGGCCGTGGCCGCATCGTCGGCGACTACCGTCGTGTCGCTCTCTACGGTATCGATCGCCTGATCGCCGGCAAGCAGGAGGACCTGCTCAACTGCGGCGACCGCACCATGACCGACGACGTCGTGCGTGCCCGCGAGGAGATCGCCGAGCAGATCCGTGCCCTCAAGGGCATGAAGGAGATGGCCGCTGTCTACGGTTACGACATCTCCCAGCCGGCCACCAACGCCAAGGAAGCCGTCCAGTGGCTGTACTTTGGCTACCTGGCTGCCATCAAGACCCAGAATGGCGCCGCCATGTCCGTGGGCCGCGTTTCCACCTTTCTGGACATCTACATCCAGCGCGACCTTGCCGCCGGTAAGATTACCGAGACCGAGGCTCAGGAGCTCATCGACCACCTGGTGCTCAAGCTGCGCATTGTCAAGTTCGCTCGTATTCCGTCCTATCAGGCTCTCTTCTCTGGCGACCCCGTCTGGGCTACGCTTGAGGTCGCTGGCCTTGGCCAGGACGGCCGTCACATGGTGACCAAGAACGACTACCGCTTCCTGCACACCCTGGAGAACATGGGTCCGGCTCCCGAGCCCAACCTGACGGTTCTCTACAGCAAGCGTCTGCCCGAGAACTTCCGCAAGTACGCTGCCAAGATCTCCGTCACCACCTCTTCCATCCAGTACGAGAACGACGACGTCATGCGTCCGGTCTGGGGCGACGACTACAGCATCTGCTGCTGCGTGTCTGCTACCGAGACCGGCAAGGAGATGCAGTTCTTTGGCGCTCGTGCCAACCTCGCCAAGGCTCTCAACTACGCCATCAACGGTGGTAAGGACGAGAAGTTCATGGACAAGCAGGGCAACCACATGCAGGTTGGCCCTGAGTATTCTCCCATCACGAGCGAGTATCTTGAGTACGATGAGGTCATGCACAAGTTCGATCTGATGATGGACTGGCTGGCCGACCTGTACGTCAACATCCTGAACCTCATCCAGTACATGCACGACAAGTACTACTATGAGGCCGCCGAGATGGCTCTCATCGACACCAACGTGCGTCGTACCTTCGCCACCGGCATCGCCGGCTTCTCTCACGTGGTCGACTCCATCAGCGCTATCAAGTATGCCAAGGTCAAGACCGTCCGTGACGAGCAGGGCGTTGTTGTTGACTACGAGGTCGAGGGCGACTTCCCCAAGTACGGCAACGACGACAAGCGCGCCGACGACATCGCTGTGTGGCTGCTGAAGACCTTCATGAAGAAGATCGCCAAGCATCACACCTATCGCAACTCCGAGCCCACCACCTCCATCCTTACCATCACCTCCAACGTGGTGTACGGCAAGGCTACCGGTGGTACCCCCGACGGCCGTAAGGCATTCACCCCGTTTGCCCCGGGTGCTAACCCCGCTTACGGCGCTGAGCAGAACGGCCTGCTTGCCTCCCTCAACTCCGTGGCCAAGCTCCCCTACGAGTACGCTCTGGACGGCATCTCCAACACGCAGACCATCAACCCGTCTGCTCTTGGCAACGATGACGAGCAGCGCGTGACCAACCTTGTGAACGTCATGGACGGTTACTTCGCCAACGGCGCTCACCACCTCAACGTCAACGTCTTTGGCGTCGAGAAGCTCAAGGACGCCATGGAGCATCCCGAGAAGCCCGAGTACGCCAACTTCACCATCCGCGTCTCCGGCTACGCTGTTAAGTTCATCGACCTTACCCGTGAGCAGCAGCTCGACGTTATCGCTCGTACCTGCCACGATCGCATGTAAGACTCGCTGCCTACGCCAGCACATCTTCATGCAAAAGGCTCCCGTGCATAAGCGCGGGAGCCTTTTTTCGGTTCGATATCAGATATAGAAAGGCATCCCCGGTACTGCATAGACATCGGGGGGCGATGGCAGAATAGAAAGCCGCCCGACATCGCACGCGATGCCCGGGCGGCCGGGGCATGAACCATACCCCGAAGCGATCGACGCCATATGCTCTACAGGTCGCGCCCACAGTAGATGCGAATGCAGATTATACAGCTCACGCCATATAGGACAAGCGCCACGACAATAGAGGCCACAGCCGCGAGCAGGAGGTTCGCCTCAATCGACCCGACAAAAGCGGACACAGCGCCAGGGGGCAGCAAGTGCTTAAGCAGCATGACCGCTATCCCGGCAGCAGCGCCAAGGTACAGAGCGAAGAAACGCATAGCGCGCGCCGCTCCAAAGAATATAACCAGCGGCATGACGAGCGAACAGAGCAAAAGCGCTATCGCAAGAGATGCAACACCCGTATAGAGAAGCGGCGTGGCCTGCTCGAATGCAACGGCATTGAAAGCGATGGCGTCAACCGCGATTGACAAAGGAACGCATAGAGCAATCGCGCAAAGCCCAAATCCCAGCACTACCGCATATCGTCCAGCAATGAGGCTTCGACGAGAGATGGGCAGCGTCGCACGGAAGCGCGCCCATCCAGACTGGCCATCGTATCCCGCAAGCGAGAAAGGCATGAGCAACGTCATCATCGTAACGGACCCTCCCACCGCATTGAACGAATTGCCTGCAAAGAGCCAAATAGCATCAATCACGACCACGGTCGAGATGAGCATGGGCAAAAAAGGTTTAACGCAAGCGATATCGCAACGGATTGCCTCTCTCATCGGTTTGCCTCCCCTAGGTAGAAGTGCAGATATTCATCGATGCTTACGCGATCGCAGGCTACATCCGGAAACGCCTCGGTAAAGGCAAAGCGATCGGGCACAAGCACGTCGACGCTGTAATCACGACGCCGCATCCGTGCTCCGTCTACACACACCATGACCTCGTCGGCCTGAGTCGCCGTACAGCGCGCGACACCAGCGACGTCGGTTATCTCCTCGCGCGGCAGATCGAACACGATGCGCCCCGCGTCAATCGCCACCACACGGTCTGTAATCCGCTCCAGGTCACTCGTGATATGGCTCGAAAGAAGAACGCCATGGCCGTCTTCACTTGCAAATGAACGCAGCTCATCGAGTATTCCATCGCGCGCAATCGGGTCCAGCCCAGCCGTCGCTTCATCGAGCAGCAGAAGGTCAGCGCCGTGGCACAAAGCGCAGATAAGCTGAAGCTTCATTCCCATACCGCGCGAAAGGGTCTTGACCTTTGCCTTGAGACTCAGGCCGTGCGCAACGCACAGAGTCTCAAACCGTCTCCAATCCCAGCACGGATATGCAGGAGACACACTTGCTGCCGCCTGGCGCACCGTATGATCGCTTGGAAACGGGCATGTATCCATGACCACACCAATGCGAGCACGCAGCTCGCGCTGCAAAGCCCCGTCTGCATTAGCGCCAAAGGGCTGCCCGAAGAGATTCAAGTCGCCCGAATCAAGGCGAACCAAGCCCAAAGCCGCCCTGATAATCGTTGTCTTGCCAGCGCCGTTGGGGCCTACGAAGCCCACGACTTCGTTCTCCCTCACGGTAAGGTCAACACTTTGCAAGGCAAAGTCGTTGCTGATGCGCCGGCTTGCGCCGCGCATCGATAACAGGTTCTCCATCCTTGTACCTTTCTATTCAAGGTCCTCAGGGACCATAAGGTCGAGCATGTCATGCAGTTGATCGCGCGTAAGGCCGATATCCCTCGCCTCCGCGGTGGCTTGTGCCATAAGATCTTCTACGAGGCGCATACGACGTTCGCGAAGCAATGCCTTGTTCTGCTGGGAAACAAAGCAGCCCTTGCCTTGCACCGTCTCGACAAGGCCCTCGCCTTCAAGATCGGAATAGGCGCGCTTGGTGGTAATCACGCTTATGCCCAGCCCATCGGCTAGCGCGCGAATAGAGGGCAACCGTTCCCCCGCTTCGAGGGCACCGGATAAAATTTGTGCTCTAACCTGCGATGATATCTGTTCATAGATGGGTTTACCGCTTGAATTGGAGATGATGATATCCATAGGCGATCCTTATCCGTGTATATCTGTTACGTACAGTATATACACGCTATATACAGTTGTGCAAGAACTTTCTCGTACTTCAAAAGAAAACGTCCCCGACACCATACGGGCATCGGGGACGCAACATCATCTATAAGGCAAAACGCAGCGCAGAAGCGCACAGCAAGAGGCTACTCCAGGGGCTTTTGTGCCTCAAATGTCTCCTGAACGGCGATTGCATCGGCTTCATCAGCATGGATGTGAATACCGTCGCCTGGGCGCTCGAGCTCGGGAATGTAGCCGATGTACTCGTTATCCGTGGCATTTTTATTGGGACTCTTTTTGGCGTACATCTTCACGGCACCGGTCGTCTTGCTGATGGCCTGGAGCGTGCCTGCACCTGCGACGCATCCGCCCGGGCATGCCATGCCCTCAAGCAGATAGCCGTCGTACTTACCCTTCGTGGCCATCTTCATCATCTTGCGGCACTCGGAAAGGCCCTCGGCATTTACAACCTTCACCTCGCGGTCGGGATGCACGCGATGAATCGCGTTGGCGACCGCCGTAGCCACACCGCCCGAGACGGCAAAGCCGCGGCCATCGGCGCTCGCCACGTCAAAATCGCTCGATCCCTCGCCTGAGAGCTTGGTGTAATCGATGCCCTTCGCATCCATCATGCCCGCCATCTCCTCGAAGGTGAGCACGAAATCGACCTCGCTCTTTACGCTGCGGCGCATGGCCTCGAGCTTCTTGGCGGCGCACGGTCCCACAAATACGATCTTGGCGTTGGGATGCTGCTTGCGAATCAGGCGTGCCGTCAACGTCATGGGGGTCAGCGCCATGGAGACGCAATCGGCATGCTCTGGAAACTCCTTTTTTGCCATGACCGACCATGCGGGGCAGCAACTCGTGCCCATAAACGGAATCTTCTCGGGGACCTCCTCCAAAAAGTCACGCGCTTCCTGCACGGAACACAGGTCCGCACCCAAGGCGACCTCTTCCATGCCCGAGAATCCCAGCTCGCGGAAGGCCTCGCGCAGCTTGTCGACATTTCCCTTGCCGCCAAACTGGCCCACAAAGGCGGGCGCAACCTCGGCGATAACCTCGTCACCGGCGCGTACGGCCTGAATCACCTGGAAGATCTGGCTCTTATCGGCAATGGCTCCAAAGGGACAGTTGACCAGGCACTGACCGCAACTCACGCACTTGTCGTAGTCGATTTGCGCGCGACCGTGCTCGTCGGAGCCAATCGCGTTCATGCCGCAGGCATCCGCGCAGGGGCGCACATGGTGATGGATTGCCTGATAGGGGCACACCTGCGCACAGCGCCCGCACTTGACGCACTTGCTCTGGTCGATAAACGCCTTCTTGTCCTTAAAGGTGATGGCACCCTTAGGGCAAATCTCGCGACACGGATGAGCCAGGCAACCCTGACAGGCGCTCGGCATCACGCGATAGACGTTGTCCTCGCACGCGTTGCACGCAAACTTGATAACGTTGATGAGCGGCGGTTGATAGTACGTCTCGGGCTTCGCGGCCTCGGCCACTCCATCAGAGAGCTTAGCCGGCTTGTCCACGCCTTGCAGCGGCAAGCCCATGGCCAGGCGAATGCGCTCGCCCACAACGGCGCGCTCCAGAAAGACGCTCTCGCGATAGGCCGCCACATCGCCCGGAATAATCTCATACGGCAGTTCATCGACCCAGGCAAAATCACCGGTATCGACATCGCCGTCGGTATCCGCTCCTCCTTGGTATGCCAGGCGTGCCACCTCGGAAAAAACGGTACGGCGAATCTTTGCGAGGCCTGTGTATACCCCGCGCATTGTATTGCTCATAATCGTCCCCCTCTTGAACGACAAGCAGTTATATATCATTGTATAGTCACATTTTAAAAATGAAGCGGGACGAGCAAAAATGCCCACTCAGCATCAAATCTCGAAAGGACCAGAAATGAAACCCAAGGCATTCAACGACAGCGTGATTTTTAGCAGGCGCGGCTTTTTCTCCGCAGCGGGACTCGGTATGATGAGCATCGCACTCGCCGGTTGCGGCTCCACGGGCACCGCTTCCGGCTCTGCGGGGTCTGCAACGGGCAAGACCTCGAGCGACTCGGGCACCAGCGTGCACGTCGCCTCGCTCAAGGGCCCCACCACCATCGGTCTCGTACACTTTATGGACCAAGCTGCATCCAAGAAGAGCGACCTTGCCAACAGCTATTCGTTCACCCTCTCCACGGCTGCAGACGAAGTGCTCCCCTCCCTTATCAAGGGCGATACCGACATCGCGCTCATTCCCGCAAACGCGGCATCGATTGTGTACAACAAGACCAAAGGCGGCATCACCTGCCTGAACGTCAATACGCTCGGCGTCCTTAGCGTGGTCACGGCAGACGCGTCCATCGCCTCGCTCAAAGACCTTGCAGGCAAGACCGTCTATCTCACCGGCAAGGGAACCACGCCGGAATACGTGATGAATTACCTGCTTGACGCCGCGGGCATCGCCGGCAACGTCACGCTCGAGTTCAAAAGCGAGGCAACCGAGGTCGTAAGCGTTCTCGCCTCGGACCCTACGGCTATCGGCGTGCTACCGCAGCCCTTTGCCACCGCAGCCCTCGCCAAAAATCAGGCCCTCGCCGCCCCCATCGACCTCACGGACGCCTGGAATGCAGCTGCCAAGAAATCCGGCGATACCAGCGAGCTCGTCACCGGCGTCACCGTCGTGCGCAATGAGTTTCTTAAAGAGCACCCCCATGCGGTCGAGGAATTTCTCAAGGGCCAATCGGCAAGCGTGGAGTACGTCAACAAGCATCCCGAGAAGGCTGCAAAACTCGTTGTAGAGCAGGGCATCCTTGAGTCCGAGACAGTAGCGAAGAAGGCAATTCCCGCTTGCCACCTGGTGTGCCTTACCGGCAAGAAGCTCAAGCAGGCGCTCGCCGGCTACCTCGAGGTGCTCTATCGGGCCGACGCCTCGTCTGTAGGCGGCTCGCTTCCTGCAGATGATTTCTACTATCAGGCATAAGACGCGCCCAGCCCCCTAGACGCAGCGAGCTGTCTCATGGATAAAAAGCCACCAATCGATAAAAAGACGACGGGCGTGTACGCCCTCACCCGCTGCGTGCCTGTCGCCTTTTGGCTTGTCGTATGGCAGGTGGCAAGCATGCTGGACAGCAGCGGCATCTTGCTTTGCGGCCCGCTCGACGCCCTGCTTGCCCTGTGTCGCCTGTCAAGCACGCAAGCATTTTGGAGCAGCATCTGGTTTTCCACGCTGCGCATTGTGACGGGCGTTTTGTTTGGATACATCATTGCCGGCGTCCTTGCCGCCGCATCGTGGCATGCGAGCACGGTGCGCATCCTGCTGCAGCCGGCACTTTTGGCCATCAAGAGCACACCGGTCGCTTGCATCGTCGTCATCTTGCTCATTTGGATCGGTGCGGCTAATGTCAGCGTCATCACGGTATTACTTCTGGTTGTGCCCGCCATCTACTTTGCTTTGTGCGCGGGGCTCGACAACATGGATGCAGGTCAACGCGAACTCTTTGAAATCTTTGGCGCACGCGGGCGAAGGCGCTTCTTCGCGCTCATATGGCCCGCGGTCCTTCCCTACCTGCAGGCCGCTAGCAGCACCATCTTGGGCATGAGCTGGAAAGCGGGAATCGCCGCCGAGCTTATCGGTGTTCCCGCGGGTTCCCTTGGCGAGAGAATCTACCAGGCAAAACTACTGCTCGAAACGCCCGACCTTTTTGCCTGGACGTTTTGCGTGATCTGCCTGTCTTGGCTATTTGAGCATGGCGCGATGGCGCTTCTACACAGCACCTGGCCTCGCGCAGCGAAGCTTGCCCTGAGGGCCCCGCGCGACCTTATGGAAAGTGGAGGCGAAAACCCCAGCGGACACAACGCCTCCCTGCGCGCTCAAGGACTCTTGATTGGATATGGCGCTGAGCCGTTGTGTGAGCCCCTCGGCTTCTCGCTCGGCCCGTCTTCTTGTCTTTGTCTTCAAGCTCCCTCGGGTGCGGGCAAGACAACCCTCTTGCGCACTATGGCGCGCCTGCAAAATCCACTCGGCGGTGCTCTTGAGAACGCCACCCGGGGATGCTCGATGATGTTCCAAGACGCGTGCCTTGTTGAAGATCTCGATGCCCTCGACAACATCTTGCTCTTTGCACGCCGCGGCTTTAGTCGCAAAGACGCGCGCGACCTCGCATGCGAGCTCCTGCCAAAAGATGCACTTTCCCGCCCCGTGCGCGAGCTTTCGGGTGGGCAGAGGCGCCGCGTCGAGTTGGTACGCGCCTTTGCCGCCCCCGGAGAGCTCGTGCTGCTAGACGAGCCGTTTGGCGGACTCGACGCACAGGCGCATGCTTGTGCGCTTGCGTTTGTAAAACGGCATGGCGCCGGGCGTATCGTCGTTTTTGCCACGCATGATGCGAACGACGCTCAGGCTCTTACAGCGCAAGTGCTCAAGCTGTAGCGGCATCGCGGCACAAGGTGGCTCTTGGGTCAGAGCCTGGCCGCAACCGGCGCAGCGCGCAGAGGGGGCTCAGCTCATTGACGCACCGGGCTGCGATGACGCAGTCAGCCTCCCGGCGGCCCAGCTACTTGTGGTACGGCTCGCCGCGACTGATTTTGATAGCGCGGTAGATTTGCTCTAGCAGCACCACGCGCGCCAAGTTATGCGGCATGGTGATGCGGCCAAAGGAGAGCGTCTCGTTCGCGCGGGCTCGCACGGCATCCGACACACCGTCGGAGCCACCGATGATAAAGACGATGTCGCTGTTGCCGCCCAACGCAAGCTGATCGAGGCGTTGGGAGAGCTCCTCGCTCGAGCGCTCCTTGCCCTCGATGGCGAGAAGGATCACATGCGCGCGATCGGGAATCGCGGAGAGAATCGACGCTCCCTCGCGATTGCGCGAAGCATCGACGCCGCCGGCACGCGCAGGGTCGATATCGGCAACCTCGCGCACCTCAACCTTGGCATAGCCGCCCAAACGCTTGAGATACTCGGCACAAGCATCCTTCCAAAAACGTTCTTTAAGTTTACCTACAGCGATAACGGTGTATTTCATCGGTTCTCCCCCATAACGACAGCCTGCCAATGCCACGCCGTCGCAACCATGTTGGTGATTGCAATAATCTTCATCGGCGATAAAGTGGCCGCGGTTGTATCCCCATTGCGAGACGACCGCAAGCTCGCCCGCCATTTTGAGGACATCCGACATCGTCCCCATCCTCCGCCCACGATTTATGCAAGACGCCGGGATTGGAGACAACGGCATTGGCACCCGCCTGGTAGTTATCTGCAGAATCATACCGCATGGGAGACGGACCCTTTGCGCTCGGCACCTTTTGCAAGCTGCGTTCAAAGCCGTATGATGGTTTTTGTTCATATAGTACGCATGCAAAGGAGACTCATGTTCAACGTGGTTTTGTACCAACCGGAAATCCCGGCGAATACCGGCAACATCGGACGAACCTGCGTTGTCACCGGAGCATGCCTCCATTTAATTGGTCCCTTAGGATTCTCGCTCGACCATAAGACCGTGCACCGCGCGGGCCTTGGCTATTGGGAAAACCTCGACGTGCGCACCTATGAGAGCTGGGAGGACTTCTTGCGTCAAAACGAGCTCGCTCGCGATGATGAACGCCTGCACCTCTTGACCAAAAAGGCACGCCGCACATATGCTCAAAGCAGCTACCGCGACGGCGATTACCTGGTATTTGGCAGCGAGAGCAACGGCATTCCCGAGGAACTGCTGGCTTGTTCGCCCGAACGCTGCGAGCGCATCCCCATGCTCCCCGACGAAGCGTCGCTTGCCAACGCCAAAACCTGGGAAGCGCACGAGCAAGCGCTTGGGCACAGCGAACCCGACCATGAGGCGATTTTGCAGCAAGACATCTGCGGCAATTTTATCGACCCCACAAGCTATCGCATCAGCGCGCTCAATCTCTCCAATTCCGCCGCCATCGTCCTCTATGAGGCACTACGCCAGACAGACTTTCCCGGAATGTAGCGCTGCGGCTTAGTGCTCTTTTTGCCAATCAAATGCGATACGCGGCGTTCCATCGGAAACGTAAATAACCCCTGCTCGCGCAAAGCCAAACTTGCGAATCGCATTTTGCATGGGGATATTATCTTCATGCGTATCGATGCGCAGGGCATCGGCGCGCTGCTGGCAAAACTCAAAGCAGGCCTTGGCAACACCATGCGTCTTGCCGTTTGAGGCCACGCGATGGATCACATGATACGGTGCGTCGAAGTTCCATGCGCCATCTTCGATATGAGCATACGTGGCATCGGGTCCGGCTATAAAGGCGAACGTTCCCACCACGGTGTCATCTTCCACGCATACGTAGCTGTTGCCGCGTGCGATATCAGCGCGCACCTTGTCTTCCGAGGGGTTGCCCTTTGGCCACTGCGTTTTATTGCCGTGAGCGCGCATAAAGGCCCGCGCAGCATCGAACGTTGCCATAACCTGTGGCAGATCGGCCTCGGTGGTTTTGCGAATCTCCATAGCTCTCCCCATGTGCCCTACGGGATATGCAGCGCTGCGCCCGCGCTCCCAAACAATTGCAAACGCCCCCTATCGTACTCAAAGATGCGCGATAATGACCCCAAGCAACCCCGGCAACGCAAGGATTTTACGATGGGCAGCAAGAAGCGTTCGGCACGCGAAAAGCAAAAGATGGCCTTTTTGGCAGACCTTGGCAACGAGGACATGGGCGTATCCGACAGTCTCTTTTCTGCCGAGGACAAACGCCGCGACCGCATGCATGCCAAACATGAAGAAGCCCTGCGCTATAAGTCCTGCGAGCGCAAGACGCGCTACAACAGCCGGCTCGAGGCCCAAGACGCCATTGCTGCCTGCGCCGCCCACGGACGCGGCGGCCTCGCTTGCTACAAATGCTCCTGGTGCGGAGGTTGGCACCTCACGTCTCATCCGCAGCGATAACGCGGGCGCGGCCGAGCACCGGCACCTTTAAAAGGCGAGGACGTCGTAGCGAACGGCCTTGCCTTTGAACTGAGCACTCGGTTTGGCATCTGCAAGAAGCGGTCCCTTTACAGGGCGCTTGATCACGATTTTGCGCGCACCCGTTGCTCGTGCCGCGGCAAGAAGCGCAGCCTCATCCGCACAGGGCTGCTCCAAGTGATGCAGCAACTGAAATTTTTTCTTAACCGAAGCGCTCTTGGTACGCCCGGGAAACATCGGGTCCAAATAGACCGCGTACGGAACGGTGCCCGTCTCCACAAGCTCCGCCATACCCGCAATGCTATCCCCCACATGAAGGTGCATGCGGGCGGCTGCCCCACTCAAACGCGGATCGTTCGCCGCGCGCTCCAGAGCATCGGCCAGCAGTGCACTGATAACCGGGTTGCACTCGAACATCTCGACGGCATAGCCCGCCGCAGCCAAGAGCAGCGAGTCCTCACCAAATCCTGCCGTCGCGTCAAAGGCAACCGGATGTTCCACGCCGCGAACACGCGCAGCACGAACCAGCAACTCACGCTGCAAGGCCCCTTGTTTAAGACGGGGAATCATGTGCGTAAAATCGGCAATAAGCAGCATGGTCCCATCGGTAAGCGCAAGGCCTTCCTCCGTTTGGACTAGCTGCAATCCCGCGGCATGCGCCTGCGATTCCGCACTGTTCATATGCACTCCCCATCTTCGCCCATCTGCAAATATGACAAAATAAACCCGTGGACTTTTGTCATATTCGGCGGTAGTTGGCGATGAGAAACTCGATGGGCGTTTGGAGCTGCTCGAGGTTCGCCAGGCGCTCGCGGTCTTCGCGGCGGGTGCGGTAGTAGTACGGCGTCATTTGGAATACCGCCTCGATATCGGCCGAGGTGGCAAGCGTGATCTGCGTCGCGACCTTGCGGGTCGAGACCAGCTCGAGCTCCGTTGTCTGCGGCAACTTCTCGTCGTTTACGTAAGGGGTATCGTAGAGCGCCTCTTTAAGGCCCCAAAGATGACGCGCGCCAGGGATAACCGTATAGAGCGAGGCACCCGGTTTAAGCACGCGCGTAAATTCATGTTCGTTAAAGGGGGCAAACAAATGCGTCGCTACATCGATCGATCTATCGGCCACGGGGATGGCACGCATGTTGGCAACAAAATACGTGGCGCCGCCGCGCTTGGCTGCCAAACGCACCATCTCTTTGCCCAGGTCAAAACCGTAGGCGTCAACGCCTTCGACCGAGCCCATAGCGGAAGTGTAGTAGCCCTCGCCGCAGCAAATATCGAGCAGCGCCAAAGGCTCCCGACCCGAGCGGGCGGAGACCTGCTCGCGCACGATGTCCACCAACGCGTCGCGCAAGGGGGCATAATAATCCTGGTTTAGAAAATCGCGCCTGCTACGCGCCTGACTCTTGGGGTCGCCCATGGAGTCACCGCTTTTATTGGAACGCAATAAATTGAGGTAACCCTCGCGCGCACGGTCAAAGCGGTGCCCCAAAGGACACGTCGCACCGCGATTGTCCGTCTGAAGCTCTTGTCCGCATACAGGGCAACGTAGCATGCTCATTCCATTCCATCGTCAACAAAACCTGAACCTCATTGTGGCACATCACGCTCTTGTACCGCCAAGCTCCTTGACCTCGCCATCCAAACTGGGACAAAATCGTCGTAGCTTTTACCCTCCATCTGCCTAAAGGGGCTTCATGACCGAGCGCACGCATATTGACGAATGGTTCGAGCAGCTGCCCGAAGACGTAGTATCCCAAACGCAACGTCTCCTGGAACACGTCGACACCATGCGCCAAACCGAGACCATCTATCCCGCGCAAGATAACGTCCTCAATGCGCTCGCGCTCACCGCGCCCGCAAATGTACGCGTTGTGATTTTAGGCCAGGACCCCTATCACGGGCCCGGCCAGGCCATGGGTCTCTCGTTCTCGGTCCCCGAAGGACAAAAGCTGCCCCCGAGCCTGCGCAACATCTATAAGGAGATGGCCGCGGACCTTGGGTGCGCGGCGCCTGTCTGCGGCGACCTGACCTCTTGGGCACAGCAGGGTGTCCTTTTGCTCAACACCACGCTCACGGTGCGCGAGCATGCGGCAAATTCCCATGCCAAGCTGGGATGGAAGATCCTCACCGATGCGATTGTGCGGCTTTGCCTACAGCTTGAGCAGCCAGTCGTATTCCTCACCTGGGGACGCCACGCCATCGATATGGTCGAGACAGCCCGCAAGGCAACAGATGCGACCCCAAACAAGTTCTTCCTCGCCTCCACGCACCCCTCACCACTCTCTGCCACGCGCGCCGCAGGCGACCTTCCCGCCTTCATGGGCTCGCGTCCTTTCTCGCGCACCAACGAACTGCTCACCCAGCATGGAGCCGCCCCCATCGATTGGTGCGCCTAGCCAACGCGTCGCAACACCACGAATCAGAACCACCCCTAAAAGGGGTGGTTTGCTCTTAGGGTGTAACCCTCGGGTC
>CATWBG010000015.1:0-39284 GCA_958348985.1 uncultured Collinsella sp.
CTAGTCGTTTAAGAACGTCCCCAACGACTAGGTGGCTAGGCGCGGGATTTAGCGCGTGAGAGGGCCAGACCCGCGGCAGTGATGGCGGCGGCAAAGAGCACCGTGATGCCCAGGTCGCAGGCGATGTCGCCCAACACGGCAGACGTCAGGTCCGAAGCAAGCGCCTTGTTGATCGCGTCGTTCACCCAATATGTCGGCACAAAGTGCGCCACGGTCTGCACGGCCGAGCCCATGAGTGACAGCGGCATCCAGGCGCCGCCCAAAAACGTCATGAGCGAGCCGAGCAGGTTGCCCACGCCGTTGAGCAGCTCCTCGCGCGCGCCCAGGCTCGACAGCGTAAAGCCAACGGCCAGCGGCGTGCACGCCAGGGCAAACGTTGCCGCCAGCGCCAGGCACACACGGCCCACGCCCACCTCGGCGACCGCGCCGGCAAAGCCCACAACGCCCATCATGCTCGACACAAGCCAAATACAGACGGTGAGCACGGCGGCGGCCGCGAACACGGCCAGAGAGCGCTGACGCTCCGAGACCGGGCCGGCTTCCATGCGGCGCACGCGCTCGGGCTCGTTCATGCCCGAGAACACCAGCCCCACCGACACGATGACCGACGAGATAATCGCGTATGCGCCAAAGCTGAAGTACGACTCGAGCGTGGCAGCGCCAGTCGAGTCGACCTTGACTTGCTCAATCTCGACCTCGGCACGCTTGGCGGCGGCATGCTCGGCAGCCTTGGCGACCTCATCGTTAGAGGCGGACGACTCAAGCGCCGCCGCAGCGCCCGCGAGCGAGATCCAGCGTGAGGCCTCGGCAGACGAGAGCGCCGCCGCCATGGTGCCGGAGCCGTAGGTCACATCGAGCCTGGGCAATTCCTCCCCCGCACGGGCGGCCGCAACAAGATCGTCCTCGAATCCCCCCGGGATAAAGAACACGCAGTCGGCGCTGCCCTTGGCGCTGCGGCTCTTGGAGAGCGCGTCCGCAAGGTCGTAGGTGTCGTCGCCGACGCCCGTGACCAGGTTAAAGCGGGAGCCCAGATGCTTGGTAAGCGCCCGCGAAAGGTCGCTGTCGTCGCGGTCGACCACGATCACGTTGGCGTCGTAGGGCTTGTACTCGGTGGGCTGCGACGAGTTCCAGCTGACGGAGGCCGCGTTGAACACGCCCATGAGCGAAATGAATACCGTATAGATGAGCAGGTAGAACGGGTGCGCGAGCGCCATGCGAAGCGCGGTCTTAAAGGTGCTCATAGCGGCTCCTTCCAAAGATCAGCGTAGCGGCGGCGACAAACACCAGAGCCATCAGGACGAGCGCGCCGGCGCGAACGGCAAAGGGTCCCAGATCCTCAAAGAAATACAGGCGGTTGAACATGTCGCAGATGAGCTTGACGGGGTTGAGCCAGCACTCGGCCGGGTAGGCGGCGGCGACGTCGTCGGCGAGCGCCATCGCCGGCTCGCCGTAAAGCCCGGCGAACAGGGCACACGTGGTGGCAAAGACCGTGAGGATGCCCGACTTGGACGCCTTGCCGCCCTTAACGGGAAGCGTGCCCACAAAGAGTCCCAAGCCCGTGGCGGCAAGCGCGGACACAGCGCCACCTACCAGGCACAGCCCCTCGCGCCCGCCAAAGTCGACGCCGACCACCAGGCGCACGTAGCCGATCGCGATCGTCATCGAGGCAAAGGAAACCAGCCACGAGCCGACAAAGATGCCGGCCAGCGAGGCCGTCTTGGAGGCGCCTCCCACGCAGCGGCGCGCGCCAAGGCCCGACAGATTGGGCTGCAGGTCGACGACGCTCAAAGCGGCAAACTCGGCAGACATCATCGCGACCAGGCCAAAGAGCGCGTAATAGTAGATGGTCGTGCTGTCGGGCGTGGTGCGCGTCAGGCTCACGCGGCGGGTGCCCCCTTCGAGCGACAGGGCGCGCGCGACCGCCTGCGGGTCGGCGAGCGCCGCCGGGTCATCCTGGGCAATCTGGCTCATGAGCTCGGCATTTTGCGTATACGAGCTTGCCACCGTCTCCAAGATGCTGCGGTCGGTGAGCACCGACGAGGGGCGTGAGCTGTCGTAGCTCGATAGCAGCGTGAGCTTGGGTGCGCCTTCGGCGTCAACCGTATAGATGCCCGCGACCTCGCCGGCCTTAAGTGCTTTGTGCGCGGCGGCCAAGTCTTCGTACTCGCTCACATCGAGCAGCTGATCGTCACCTTCCTTGGCAAGCGACGTCGCCACGTCCTTAAAGGTCGAAGCGTCCCAAGCTCCGTCGGCGACAACGGCCACCGGCACCGGGTCGACCTTGCCATCGGAGCTCAGATTCGCAAACATAAACATGAACATCGTGGAAAGCGCGATGGGAAAGAGAGCGCCCCAGACCCAGGTGCTCGGCCGGCGCAGCAGCGTCTTGACCGTGATGGTAATGGTGTTGAACATGGCCGCCCCCTAGTCGCGCAGCTCGCGGCCGGTGATCTCGAGGAACACATCGTTGAGGGTCGGCGGCTCGCTCCATACGCGGCCGAGCGCCACGTCGGCAGCGCGCAGCGTGTCAAGGATATCGACCAAGTTGTGCGGGCTCGCTTCGCAGGTGCAGACGAGCTCGCCGTCGGACAGCTCAACCGAAAGCACGTGTTCGAGGGCGCGCAGTCGCTCGACCGTGGCGGGCTCGACGGCGCCGACCTCGACGGTCACGCGCTCGCCCATCTGAATCATGCGCTTGAGCTCGTCGTTGGTGCCCTGCGCCAGCACGCGCCCGCCGTCCATGATCATGATACGGCTGCAGATTTGCTCGATTTCCTCCATGTAATGGCTGGTATACACCACCGTGGCACCCTCGTCGCGCAGGCGGCAAATGCCCTCCAGGATGGCGTTGCGGCTCTGGGGGTCGACCGCCACCGTGGGCTCGTCAAAGAAGATGAGCTCGGGCTTGTGCGCGATGCCGCAGGCAATGTTGAGGCGACGCGCCAGGCCGCCCGAGAGCTTACCGGGGCGGAACTTGGTAAAGTCGCCCAGCCCGACAAAGTCGATGGCCTCGTCCACCAGCGCGCGGCGGCGCTTGCGGTCGCCGACGTAAAGGCTGCAGAAATAGTCGATGTTCTCGCGCACGGTGAGCTCGTTGAACACCGCCACCTGCTGCGGGACCACGCCGATGCGGCGCTTGAGGTCATAACGCGTGGGCGTCATGGGCTCGCCGAACAGCTCGATGGTGCCTTTGTCGTAGTCGAGCAGCTGCAGAATACAGTTAATGGACGTGGTCTTGCCCGAGCCGTTAGGGCCCAGCAGGCCAAAGATCTCGCCGGGGGAGATGCTCAGGTTAAAGTGGTCGAGCGCGATAAGATCGTCGTAGCGCTTGACGAGGTTTTCGACGTGGACGATGTCTGTCATGAGGCAGCCCTTCTGTCGGTCGTGGTCTGGTACGGCTGCATCATCGCAGGAGCGGGCGGCGCGCACCAGTGAGCTTTGTCACGAGTGCAGGTCCTGGTTGCGCGTCTCGCCGGCGCCCCGCTTTGCCGCGCGGGAGAAATGTCACGGTTGCGCAGGCGGCCCCTCCACCACGCGCGGCTTCGCGTACAATACCCGTATGAACAGGCTTTTCGACAAATCGATCGTGCTGGCGTGCTGTATCGCAGCCGCTCTGGGCCTTGCTGTGGACGCTCGCTTGGTCGCGGCGTTTTGCCTGGGCGTTATTGCCACCTCGCTGGCCGAGGTCGCACAGGGAAACCGCGCCCGCCGTGCGAGCGAGGCCGTGAGCTACGCTTACATCATCGCGGCCGTCTTCGTGCCACCGTTTGTGCCGTTTGCGCCTCTCGCCCTCTATGACATTGCGCGGCGGGTGCGCCGTAAGCGCGTTTGGGTCGCGCTGGGCGTTTGTTCCGTCTTTACCGTTGCGCTCGTCGCGGATCTTCGCACCGACACGCTCACCGCCCGAACGCTCCTGCTGGCCGCCATCCTTTCGGTTGCCGCCACCTTGCTATCGCTACGCACCGCCCAGCTGGAGCGCGAGCAGCAGCACATGCGCCGTATCCGCGACGAGCTGCAGGAACGAGCCCTCGTGCTCGAAGCGCGCAACCGCGATCTTGCGGACCGCCAGGACTACGAAGTCGAGCTCGCGACACTCGCCGAACGCGCCCGCATCGCGCGCGAGATCCACGATAACGTTGGGCACCAGCTCACGCGCGCCTCATTGCAGGCCGAAGCCCTGCGCGTGGTTCACGCCGATGAGCCCGGCGTCGCCGCCGATTTCGCCGACGTCAAACGCACGGTTGACGAGGCGCTCCAGCTTGTGCGCACCAGCGTCCACGCGCTCAACGACAACGCCGTCGACCTTTCCGTGCAGCTCGAACGCATTGTTGAAGGCGCACGTTCGGACGGCGGCCCGCAGATTGAGCTTGAAGTTATGACCGAACACGCGCCCGCAAACGTCGCGAACTGCTTTGCGGCAGTCCTGCGCGAGGCGCTCTCCAACACCATGCGCCACGCTTGCGCCCATGCTGTCACCGTACGGTGCATGGAGCATCCGTCGTTTTACCAGCTCATCGTGACCGACGACAGCGTGGGCGGGGTCCAAGCAAGCGGCCGCGGCGCCACGGAGGGCATGGGGCTCACCTCCATGCGCGAGCGCATCGAGGCGCTTGGCGGCACCTTCACCGCCGGCCCGCATGCCGGCGCCGGCGGCTGGCGTGTGTTTGCCACTGTTCCCAAACCGCAAGGAGATAAGGACCGATGAAGCTCATAGTTGTCGACGACGACCGCTTGGTGGTCGATTCGCTCAAGATTATCCTGGGCGCCCAGCCGCAAATCGAGGTGGTGGGTACCGGCGCCAACGGCAACGACGCTGTGGCTCTCTATGCCGAACACGCACCCGATATCGCACTGCTCGACATCCAGATGCCGGAGCGCGACGGACTTTCGGCGGCACGCGAAATCCTTGAGCGCAACCCTGCGGCGCGCGTGGTGTTTCTGACGACGTTCTCGGATGACGAGTACATTGTGTCGGCGCTCAAACTGGGTGCCCGCGGCTATCTGATCAAAACCGATGTCGCCGCCATTCCGCCAGCGTTGGCGCAGGTCATGGATGGCAAACGCGTACTCGAGGGCAAGGCAATCGAGGATATCGATTTTGATGGGGCGAACGCTGAGGCCGGTGCGACCTGCCGGCCCGCGGCCTTTGCCGGTCTGACCGAGCGCGAGTTCGAAGTCGCCGAGCTCATCGCCCGCGGCCTCGACAACAAGGAGATTGCCGCCACGGCTTATATGGGAGAAGGCACGGTGCGCAACCATATCAGCTCGATCCTTGCCAAAATGGGCCTGCGTAACCGCACGCAGATCGCCATCGCCTACCTGCGAGGGTAATTACCCAGCGGCCGACCACCCCGGCACAGCAAAATGGCTGCTACCGATTTAATGCCATTTCAAAACTATGCCGGATTACGGGGCTAAACCCAAGAACCCCGTCCATACTTGCGTTTTTCGCAACATGACAGCTCATCTACCTGCTGTTTTATTCTTGCAACTATCGGCATGGTTGGAGGTTCAGGATGCACAGAGGAAACTTGCGGCAGAAACCCCGACAAAGTCGTGACCGTCGGCGGCAACTGTATGGTGTCGCTTGCCCCCTTCGATTACCTGCACGGGAAATACGAGAACGTTGGAATCGTCTGGATCGATGCGCATCCGGATGTATCCACGCTGAATGATGGCTACCCCAGCGCTCATGCCATGGTACTTGGCAGCCTTTTGGGACAAGGTGCACCGCGACTCGTTTCGCGGATGCGGCATCCGGTGTTTAAGCCGAGCGACGTCCTGCATGTCGGGCTACAGCAGCTCCACGACTATCAGGAGGCTTGCTTAAACAAGCATAGGTGTTACGGTTTTAGCCGATGTCCTCATGGAGGAAAACGACGTGCTGGGTCTGCCTGATTAAAGTCCGACAGTTTCCATGAGGCGCCTAGCGCGGTAAAAGCTAAAGACCCGGGAGACCCCAAACTGTCAACCATCTTTACGGGTGCAAGGGGAACGGGCAAGACATTCCCTTCTCGCTCCTATCCGAAACGGTGCTTGAACACGGCTGGATTGCAGCGAATGTCTCCGCCATGCCCGGCATGCTCGAAGATATCATCGAGCACACAAAGGAGGCCGCAGGCCGTTACCTCTCGCAGCCCCATACACGCGTAAGCGGAGTTCAAGTTGGGCGGCGGGGGCGGTTTCGCGCGCCAATACTGTCCGAAAGGGCAACAACGCACGGCAATCAACAGAGGGGACGTGTCCCCTGTCCGCGTGCCCGCGCTACAATAAACTCCGCGAAGCGCCGGCGAAAGGAGCACGATGCAGGACGACAAGAACAGACTCACACAACTCACCTCAGAGCAGAACATGCTACTCAACCGGCTTATGCTCAAGATGGTTGAATTCGATGCCGGCGACCCCAAGCGCATCCAGCACTTCGTGAAGGTGGCAAGTCTCGCGCGCACCATCGGCGAGGCCGAAAGCCTGCCCGCACGCGAGCTCTTCACGCTCACCGCGGCGGCGATCGTCCACGATATCGGCATCCACCCGGCCATCGAGAAGTACGGCTCCAGTGCGGGCAAACTACAGGAGCAGGAGGGGCCGGCGCCGGCTCGAGCCATGCTGCGCGATCTGGGCTTTGGTGTCCAGACCGTCGAGCGCGCGGCATTCCTAGTCGGGCATCACCACACCTACGACGCCATCGACGGGGTCGACTACCGGATTCTGGTCGAGGCGGACTTCTTGGTCAACCTGTACGAGGACGGCTGCTCCAGGAACGCCATGCTCGCGGCACGCGAGAGGGTCTTCCAGACCAAGACAGGCATAACGTTGCTCAACGCCATGTTCGGCCTGGAGAGTTAGTTCAAGCGTCATCAACCGCCTATAGTAGCGCATCTTTTTTTAGTACTCTGGGAGATGTCATGAGCATTGCGGCGGCGCGGTTGCCTTCGGTCATAAACGTAGGATACGTTTCCCGTTCGCGACCGGTAAATAGACGGTAAGCAATCGGTCGGTACAACATCAGACCTCTCGTCGCAACTCGGAACGATGCAAACGCGTACCGTACAATGGGAGGAGAAATCGTGCCCCGGAAGGAATCCTGCAGCACGTATCCAGCCTGACCGAAGGAGCGACATGAACCCCATTGCATCTTTCCTCAACGGCGGCGGCCTGGGAGCCGTCATCTTGATCGTCGTCCTGATTGCGCTGACCGCCACGAAGGCCACCGATAACGAGCGCTAGGTTGGATGCCGTGGTCTAGTCGGCACCAATCCATCGGCATCAGGAGGAAACATGGCTCGCAACCGTTTTTTTCCGAGATCATCCGACGACAGCGGGGACATCGACCCGTTTAACGCCGGCAATCCCATTATGCCGCTCGACGATGTTATCCCCATGCGCGATGAGCGCGTGGAGCCGGCGAGCCGCGCGGGGCGACCGGAGGAGGCGGGAGCACAGGATCCGCAAGCCGTCCCCGCCACCGCAACCAAGGTCCGAACCGTGGCCAAGACTACGTTCAAGGCTAAATCCAAGAACAGGGCAACAGATGGCCGGCATGTGTCGCACCGGGCCGAACCCGAACCGGAGTCCGTCTCGGACGACGATTCCGGCACGGAGGAGACTCCTGGACACCGCTGGGGCATCAACGGCTATGATATCGTCGTCGGTGTCATCTTTCTCGTCACACTGCTGCTCGGTATCGTCGCCGTCTGCGGCTCCGCGGCCCTCACCTCGATTATCGGCGCGAATGTGCCGTTAATCGAGACGACGGCCGAGTCGGACGGCGGCACGAAGAAGGATGACGCGGCAAAGGCGCGAGATGACGCCAAGGACGAGGACGAGGCGGTCTCCAAGGCCGCGAGGGCGCGCCTGGACAACCTCTTCGACGACCCTACAACGAGCGACCTCATCAAACAGGGGCTCGACCGTCAGTTGAAGACCAAATTCGGCTACACGGCCGACGAACTCGGCATCGATGCCGCCGCCTATGAGACGTGGTTCCGTGGCACCATAGATTGCCGGCTCAACCGCGCCCATGCCTATGGTGATGGCACGGGGTTCGCGGCGTTCGACGTCACGTCCCCCGACATCTACCGACTATTCAGCGACTTGCACGCCAAGACATCCGAGTACCTCTCGAGCAACGGACTCCACGGGACATACGGAGTCGACGGAGTTGCCGCCCCGCTCACAGACGAGCAGAAGGCCCAGGTGAGCGCCTATTTCAACGAGGTGCTCTCGAAAGCCGTGGTAAGGGACGATGGCTACCTGAGCGCTTCGCTCTCCAAAGGCGATGATGGCACGTGGACGCTGGACGAAGCGAGCCTTCGGGAACCCCTGATGTACTTGGTCGGCGCCGCGTAAGGCATGCCAAGCAAGGCGAATGGGCAGATACCTGAGGGGATTGTCCTATCGCTTTGCACGGACATGTGCAAAACGAGATGAGACTTGTGCAAGGAGGTCATGGCCATCTGGCGCCGCGTCAACTCGGGCACGCCGTTGCCCCGGTGCAAATCGTTTCCTATGCCCGCGTGCCCGCGGACATAGGAATCCCATCAATCGGGCAGAGAGTGTCCCGCAACAGCAAGCAGGTGCCGCTACTCCCGGAGGCCGCCCGTGAGGGTGCTCATGAGGGCCACGTGCTCGCGCAGGCCCACGCGGGCGAGGTGGTCCGGCGACTCCGGGCCGCCCAGGGCGAGCAGCGGCTCGAAGCCCAGGCACTCGCCGTAGGCCGGCACGCCAAGGCGCACCACGCCCGGGGCCCACACGTCCATGTCGAGGGCGTGGGAACGGAAGCCGGGGTCGTCGAGGAGCGAGAAGAAGAGATCGTCGATGAGGGCTTCGAGCTTCTGCTTGCGCAGCTCGAGTAAAAGCAGCGCTCCCTTGCCCCCCACCTCGTCCCAGACGACGAGGTCCGCCAGACCCGTCGCCATGACGGCGATGGAGTCGGCCGCGTTCACGTAGCAGCCCTCGAGCGCGGGCGCCCACGCGGCGGGGTCGACCACCTTGAGGTAGCCGCCCATGAAGGTGCCGGTGCCGTGGGTCAGCACGAACTCGGAGAGCCACCCCGGCAGGCGTGTGCGGGCAAGTTCGGCGCCCGCCTCCGAGAGAGCGCCCACGGGCGTGAAGTCGTCGGTTGCGGCCATCCTGTCCATCATCTCCCTACCCTGGCAGTGTCGTCGCCGGACGACACTGCACACAGCTAATCATCATCTCGCAGCGGTCATGCAGTTTCATCTCCAACAGGAGAGCGGAACCGTAGCGAGTGCGTGCCCGAGTGCCTCTCAATGCCGCCAGGTCCCGGTCGGGCGCCCGGTCCATAGTGCCGTCGCCATAAAGTGCCCACGAAACGGCCTTGGCCTTCCGCTCGCAGCCACGTCCAGAGACAGAGCGCCCATCACCCCAGAAGGTCACCCAGCACGGCCGCACCGGTTTCGACGATCCCGAAGACGAAGAACGGTAGAAGCATCGCGAGCAGTGCGTCCATGCGCGGATTGATCGTCTCCGGGATCTTCGGCCTGCCGAAGAACAGCGTCCCGTCGGGCGCGAGGTAGTCGATGAGCGGGTACTCCGGCCCGCAGCTGTACAAATCATCCCCCCAAGTTGCCCAACTCGGCTGCAAGGTGTCCCGCAGGACAACCTCCTCACCCGTCTGCTCGCACACGTATACTGGCGTGCCCAAGAACAGCGAGTTGTCATGCTCTGGATCGCCCGTTGTCGCGCAGCGCCACTGCCTCGGGTTCTCCTCGCGCCAGCGGAGGGTCCCATCCTCGTCGCGCTCGAGTCTTTGGAAGACGTAACGGAGCCGCGTGTAACCCCGGGCCCGGAGCTTGCGGTCGAGCAGAAAGCCTTTGATGTCTCCCACGAGCACGACCAGACAGAGAGCTGTGAGCAAGACGCTTGTGACGAGTCCCATCAGCATGTCCACGGCAGCCCCAACCTCTCGGACGAAATCATTTCACATTAATCATAGAGGACGTGCGCCACGGGCGAAAAGAGCACCGAAAAGCGTTTACGGAACGCTTACCGGAGACGCGCGAGCGGGCGGTGCAGACGGGTGGCGACACCGCGCCACGCTTTACTCCACATTAACCATCTAGGAAAACGCCATACGGAGACCGCTGGCACACCCATTGGGCTCGATTCGAGTTTCACGGACCCAGAAACGACCCCGTTTCCCTCGGGGACAAATACCGCTCGTCTACTCATTCGGGATAAAGCCTTACCCTCGTTCCCCCGAATACCGCCCCGTACCTTGCTGTCTTGAAACACGAGGAGTTAATAGTGAAATCGCAGGTGAAAGGGAGCAAAACGGCAAAGCAAAAGCCTCCGTCCCAGCACGGGAACGGAGGCTCGATAATCGAATGTACTCGCCAATGTCGCTGGTGGCTTTGCTCTGCGGCGATGCCGAAACAGTGTCAGGCGGTACTCGACAGCACCAAAACGCGAGTTCAGAAGCCAGTTCCTGCTATTCCCACTCGATAATGAGCACTGCAGGTAGATAGGGCGCTCGTATTGCCTTGGTCCGTTCCATCAGGCGTTCTTTCATCGCCGTTTGATACTCATTTGGTCCTCACGCATAAAACGAAAAGGTTAATTCGAGATCTTTAATCAGCTGGATCATCCCTCGTCAGGCATTTGACCCAGCGGTATTTTTCATCATCAAGGCGCGAAACCAACTCATGGCGATCTCTATAGCGCAATGCTATAGGTTTAGGGAAAAGATCGTCTTTTACGGAAGCGATCAACTCGTGAGGCGCATTGTTGTCTATCAGCGAAATCATTGCAAGGACATATCCGCTATAGAGGCCGTCTACATAGCCCGTTTGATGCATATTTTCAATAAGTAAATCATTCGGCAAGCCGCCATACCCACTTGGCACTAGGCCTTCTTCTACGAGCTGAGAAGACCAAAGGGACATAATCTCGTCCTCGTCTTTCTTGCTCAGTTTTCCTAGAAGATCATCAAAATCGATACCCTGAACTTTATCGTTAAGGTATGCAAACAGGATTCGAATGAAACTCTTAGCCGTCGAAGACAGCTCGCGATTGATTTCTTCCCTTAACTCATTGGCGACTCCATCGCCCAATTTCGCTTCTTTATTCATATCCCTTATCCTTCCTAGCGGCATGTCCCGAAACAATATGCTCCGACTCGTCAACAAAGGAAGCACTTGCTAAGCAAGTGCTTAGCCCCTCTTGAAGCGGTCGTCGAAAAGACAGAAATCGCTATAGACATGGCCGTCAATAAGCAGTGAGCCATTCGGTTGGCGTACCGCATGCTGACGGAACTTCTCGACATAACCATCGGACTTATCGTGCTCGAAATAGTCAAACTAATCAAGCCATTCGTCGTATTCATCGGCCTGCTTCACGCGCGTTTCGTACCTCTTCGCCCATTCAAAAAGAAAAGAGTTGGGAACAGGCGCTCTCGCTAGAAGCTCCGACCCCTCTTCCAGCTGAACCGGAATCAATCCATATGAAGCCGAGAGCTGAAATAACACATGAGCAGCTTGAACAGGACTACCGAAATCGGTAAATACAAGCGCTCCCCTCTTCACCTCAAGAGCACTGGACAGTTTTTGAAGCGCCGCATATTTTGGCTCTCTAGCCCCCTGCTCATCCGAACGTAGTGTTGCGAGGGAGAGATCAGTCTCTCAGGCCAAATCCAGCTGAGTCTTTGCAGGGGTACACCGCGCCCTTGGCTCGGGCAGCTTCTTGGACTGCATCCTATTTTGCCAAGGCTTAATCGGCACCGAGGACTCTCGCGGATCATATTCGTATCGAAGGGGAAACTGGGACGGATCAAAGCCTGCTGCAAAGCTGTCCTTCCATCTTTCATAGTCATCCCGATCGGAGTCACTCTCAATCTGAGCATACTGAGCGGCCCACTTCTTTAGAAAAGACTTCATGAAAGACAAAGTCGGCTTGAGCGCGGAATAGCGCTCGTTTGCAACAGGCTCGAACCCATATGTCGCGGCAAATTGAAAAAAGCCTGAGCAATCAGGTCAGTATCGTTGAAATCATAAAAATGGAGCGCCTCGGACTGTATGCCATAGGCGCTCGCAAGCCCCTCCGTAAAGGCAGGTCAATCATTTTTAAAAAACGAAGGGCCTAGCCCTGATTTCGAAAACTGCGCACAAGGGCAATCGAACATCTTCATATCGAGTTTCAGCAGCTTGTATCCCATGCGAGCTCAAACAGTCCTCACCAATGTTACAACCTGTTGCTTGCGGCAACGGACCATCTGAGGACAACATTGCGGTAACGTAGGAACCAGGCGAGATAAAGGATCCACCCATGCTGAACGAGAACATCCAAGCCCTCAGGAAATCGAAGGGCCTTTCGCAAGAAGAACTCGCGCTCAAGTTGAACGTAGTGAGGCAGACGGTATCTAAATGGGAACGCGGGCTCTCCGTGCCCGATGCGGAGATGCTCGTCGCCATCGCAGAGGTGCTCGACACCCCGGTGAGCACACTGCTGGGCAAGACCGTCCCCGCATCCGAGCCCGAAGGCATACAGGCGCTCTCCGAAAAACTCGAGGTGCTGAACGACCAGTTCGCACGAGCGCAGGAATCCAAGCGACGTGTGCTGCACGCCCTTTGCATCGCTATCGCCGCTGTCACGGCACTTGTCCTCCTCGCGTTGGCAGCGATCGGGGGCTCATATCTCGAATGGGATTTCTCCAATCCGGAATACGCGGCGGCCGCAACGTTGCTCCACGGGTTCGAATGGGTCTTTGTGCGGATCGCGCCCATCGTCCTGCTCGTCGCCATCGCAGCGGCTATCGCCACGAGAAGAAAAGCATAGCACCGGAATTGGACCCCCACCCCTCTTCCAAGCAACAACCCGTTGCTCGACCAGCAAGGCGCGTAGCAGGATAATCACGAGCAAGCGACAGGACAAAACCCCGCCGCCCACACCCCAATCAGAGGAGATCCGCCATGATCCTGCTTAAAGACGCCCTGGCTCAAGCCCGACGCGAACGCGGCCTCACCCAAGAAGAACTCGCAGCGCGCCTCCACATCACGCGCCAGGCAGTCAGCCGCTGGGAGACCGGCGCGACCGAGCCCAGCATCGACATGATCAAGCTCATCGCGTGCGAGCTCGACGTCCCTGTGACGCGCCTGCTCGACATGCCCAAGCACTACTGCCAAAGCTGCGGCATGATGTTCACCGGTCCCGACCAGCATGGACACGAAGCGGACGGCACCGAAACCGAAGACTTCTGCCGCTGGTGCTACGACCAGGGCGCGTATACCTACGAGACCACCATGGAAGAGATGATTGAGGACTGCGCGCCGCGCATGGCCCAGAACATGGACTGGTCCGTGGACGAGTGCGCGTCGCTATTGGGGGCAATCTTGCCCAATCTGCGCAGATGGAGCGAATAAAAATCTTGCAAAAAGAGCAACGCCGAAATTCAACCAATAATGCCGCACCTAGGCGCTGGTACAAGCATCACCTTGGAATCATTTAGGACGAGATTCTTCTTGCAATAGATAGCGACGCAGCAATGCCCACCACCGCAGACGCAAGCACGGCGCAAAACGTCCATGCGGTACCGACAGGGGATGCGGTAGGGGCAAGCATTCCGCACACAGCGGTGGATACGGTTCCGCCAAACCCCCTAAAGAACATCGCCGTGGATGTTGCCTTGCCAGCGTCGCGGGCATCTGCCCCCGTCTGCGCCGATAGATTGGAAACCGGCATTCCCACGCCAACGCCCAGACCAAGCGCCGTAGCGATCAATGTAACAGAGGGCGCGGTCAAGCCTTGCGCCCGAACAATGAACGCTGCGGCAGCGGCTAAGACCAAAGACGAAGATATCAGCGCGATCGCCCGAAGTCTACCGCTCTTCCTGAACAGGACGCCCGACACGTTGCTCCCAAGCATGAGGGCAAGCGTCATGGGAATGAGCGCCGCGCCCGATGAGGCGGCGGCGATACCCATCGATTCCTGCAAAAGCCGCGGCAGATACGTCACGCCCGCCATGAGCGCAAACTGCACGCAGAAGCCCGAGATGAATCCTGCGACAACCCTAGGGCGGCCGAACAGTCCCATGGGAATCACGGGAGCACTCGCAGCAGCCTCAACCCTGTACAGGGCAAACGTGAGGATAACAAATAGCACTATAAGAGCGGCTGCCCGAGGAAATACCAAGGGGAACGCGCCGCCCGCCAAACTGAACAGGGCAACGAGGCTTAATACGCTCAACGATGCTAGCGCGCTTCCCGCCGCATCGAATTGCGTTGCACGGGACCTTTCGCCCCTACCTGGCAGACTACTTGACGATAGCGCAAGCGCAACAATCGCGATCGGAATGTTCGCAACGAATATGACATGCCAGGACAGCCCTTGGGCAACGGCCCCTCCAATCACGGGTCCTATTACGCTCGCCACACCGTACATTGCGGACGCCGCCCCAAGATAGGGACCCCTATCGCGCGGTGGCAGCATCACTGCGGCGGCTATGAAGACGCCGGCTTCTAGCAAGCCGCCGCCAATACCCTGAAGCAAGCGAAGCGCGGCAAGCGCCTCAATGGTGGGAGCCGCGGCGCACAGCGCAGACGCTATGGCAAAGAGAGTCAGGCCGAACGCATACGTTCGCTTCAAACCGAAATGAAACGCAAGGCCGCCGCATAGGAGCGTGGACACAGTGCTTGAAGCAAGATATGCAGTCAGAGGCCAGGCATAATGCTCCGCCCCATCTAAGGCAGCCGAAATCGTTGGCAGCGCCGTTGCCACCACGGTGGAATCAAGCGCAGCTATGAACAAAGCGAGCATGAGTCCCGCCATCATCAACCCGCCAACAGATTGATGGACCTCACCGGCGCAGGGTTCTTTCATTGTTGTATTCCTCCTTCTTCTCGTCCTTATGGACGAACCACGCGGTCAGCCCGCAACAAACAGAAGGAAGGATGGCTATGCACCGAACCGCTTCGAGATGGGCACCCATATCTCGCTGCGATATAACGCGGACGAGAAATCTCCTTGCGGATACACCTCGATACTCACGTCTCCCGATAGCTTGTATCCTGACGAGGGCAACCACTCGGAGTAGATTCTGCGATAGCACTCCGCCGTCGCCGTGTCGCAAGGGCCCGTACAATCGAACACAGCCCAAAGACCGGATGGAACATGCATCTCATCCGCCCATACCGGCGCCTCACGTGACGACGCGACGGCTATCTGGTAGCTTTGGCCATCGTCCTTTGACACGTTGACCCCGAGGATTCCTTGAGGCCCCGACCCATCCGCCAGCGCGGCCAGCCGTTCGATAACCCCATCCTGCGAAGCTCTCTCCCAAAGATTGCTCAAGCTCTCTCTGCCTGAAGAGGACATTTGAACCAGCGGATTACCTTGAGCAGCTCCACAGGGTGCGGATATTCCCACAAGGCGCACCCCCTGCTGGGGCACAACCCTCCACGGCAAGGGCTCCGCACCCGTAACGGTAAGGGCAAACGTGCACCGCGGGAAAACGAGAAGAGGGGCGCCGGGGCACCTCGCCTCACTGGGAGACATGCCTAAGACCTCTTGAAATGCTCGATTGAACGCCGTTGGCGAAGAGTAGCCATACCGCACTGCCACATCGAGCACGCGCTCGCCCCTAGACAGATCGAGTGCGGCGCACGACAAACGACGTTTGCGCACGTACTCCGCCAGCCCCATCCCCGCAAGATAGGAAAAGATCCTCCGGAACTGCCCTTCGGTGCAAGACGCAAAAGACGCCGCACGCGCAATATCGACATCACCATCAAGTTGCTCCTCTATGTAGTCCACAGAGGCATTCAACCCTTCTATCCAGCCCATAGGGTCACCATCCTTCCGAAAACAAGCATGGGGCAATGTGATCTTTCAATCCTCGCATTAACAGAGCGAATTATGCGAGCTTACTCGAGAGTCCTGCTGGTGGCCCCACCTGCCACTCATCCAGGCAGACCAACCACGTTCCGCGGGCAGAGACAGGAACCGTTTACTCCCGCGGTGCCTGCGACGCCTCTTCTCGTGACGTTTTTCCCATCGAACACGTGCCTCTTCCCTTCCGCGCGCTGTGCGCTCGGATCGAGACTCGTCCTTCGAGCGCTCCCGCTCGCGAGCGAGCGCAAGTTGCAAAGCAGTCGATGATCCGTGCTGGCGCATCACCTTCGCCGCTCGCGGGTACGACGCTTGGGGTTGCCGGGCAGCCGCCCGACACGTGGCCCAACAGGCTCCGCCTCCGCACTCAGGCGCAGCTTCGACCAACGCTCAAGCGCCCACGTATAGACCTCTTCATTCGACGGCTCGACGCCAAACACCACGCGCGCAACGCTCAGCATGCCGTCTTCGACACGCTCGACCACGCCCACCCACAACTGACCGTCGTGATAGACCGTCAGGGTCGATGAGACCTCACTCTTTCGCATAGCCGCGACCTCCTTCTATGTAGGGCTACGCGAAGAAGGGACAACCAAGGAGGCAGGTTACTGGCAGGGGCCCGCGGCCCGACTACCCGACGGGCGCTGTGTTTTATCTTCGATGCCCCTCAGTATAGCCCCACGAGCTCGGAGCCCACCGAAAGTAGGCCGGACCACGATGTCGTTTCCCCAGCAATCGCCATTCCCACACGGCAATAGCGGCGCCAGACCATGAGAAGGCGATTGTAGGACGAGTTATCGTTGGAATAATCCAAACCGCAAGCTAGAGGCCTGTTCTTAGGACTCATGAGTACCAGAAATCGGCCACCAAATTCCCGTGAGGACAATTTGAGTACCAAATCACGCAACCTCTCGCCAACGAAGACAATCGGCTGGCCAATTTCAATTTATCAAAGAGTGCAGACAAGCTACGGCAAATGTTTACCCTTGAAGATATTTACGGTCTGACCGTCAGCGAAGCAGACGGAGAGATCTGCTTAAAGGTAGACAAGAGCAAAGGCAAAGAAGCCTATGAGCTGCTGAAAATGCTGCACGCTTGGAAAGAACAGGCGGATAAGCTATCTTCCGAGGAAATCAGCAGGGAAGAATACGCTAACTGGCGTTATTACTATCCACAGTTCGATACTACACAACGCTGGGCGAAAGTTCCCTCAAAGGAACTCAGCGATGCTCTTGTAGACGCTTTCACGGATAAACTGAAAGCAGACAAATAAGGTGGTGCATTATGGCTTCAAATAAAGATTATTTAACCTTTGTATTGGAACAACTATCAGACTTAGACGATATATCCTACCGAGCAATGATGGGCGAATATATCCTTTACTTTCGAGGAAAAATCATCGGCGGTATCTATGATGACCACTTGCTTGTAAAACCCGTCCAGTCTCCGGGCCACGTCGGACCCCTAGAATCTTCGCCCCGCGGGCAAAGCTTCGGCGCGCCCCATGGCATCTCGGCTTTGCCCCCTGCAATGCCGCACAGCGGAGACACCACCTGAGACGGATGTCGATGCGTTGAACCCAAGACCGGGCGCTGCGGCGGGAAGCCTCTCGCGCGGACAATCTGCTCGATCTTGCCGCACCCGTCTTATATAAATTCGACAAACGTCTAATAGTACGACATCCGCCGAACAGTCGGGGGTACATACCGCTACAGAAGGCCCACGGAGCGGGGGCGAGATGGTCGGCGACGGGTTCAAGGCACTCTCCGGCCCCACGCGCCGCCAGGGAGGGCGTCGGGAGGGAGGCCGTAATGGGTGAGAAGGGCGAGCGGCCGGAGCGGGTGTTCCCCGGCAGGACAGACCCGTGGTTCATAGCGGCCATGGTGATTGTGGCGGGCGGTTTATCCGCGGCGTGTATCGTGTGTTTCCTGAGCTCGAGTCCCGCGCTCCTATGGGGCTGGCTCGCGCTGCTGCCCGTCCCGGCCCTCGTGGCCCTGGCCGCTCTGCCCGTCCGCAGCAACCGCCTCGAGCTCTACGGCGACCACCTCGTCGTCGTGTACGCTGGGACGCGTTCGGTGATACCCTACGCCCACGTGCGGGGCGTCCGGCGCACCAGGACGCTCTGGGCGGGGACGGCCAACTCGCTCGACCGCGTCTACATCGAGGCGTCCTACGACGGCGACGCCATCGTCTCGGTCAGAGACAACGACGCCCTCGTGGCGGAGCTGGGGCGCAGGTGCGGCCTTGGGCCCGGCGCCTGACGCCCCGAAGGGAGGAGAAGAAGATGGGCGTCCCGCACTGGCCCTACTGAAGGAAGAACTCCCTCGGCGGCACGCAGGTCTGGTACGCGGACTGGGGCGACTGCCCCTTCGACACTGGGCTACATGAGCCCAGTTGAGTTCAGGAACGCAGGGCCGTCCCTGTAAAAATTGTTTAAGCAACCGTTGCAAATCCATTCTCCCGCGCGGAGAGCCCCGGGTAGGCCGAGCTCGCGTCGGGCATGTAGCCCATGCGCCTCCGGGCGGCGGCGAGCCCACGTCCGCCGCGTGCGCCGAATAGCTCGACCGAGCCCGAGCTGGGGCTAGTGGTGCCCGTGATAATGCGGATGAGCGTGGACTTCCCGGCGCCGTTCTCGCCGATGAGCCCGTAGACGCGCCCCGCCTCGAGAGCGAGGTCGATGGGGCCGAGAACGGTCCTCCCATGGTAGGCCTTCGTGACTCCGCGGAGGCGGAGGGGTGTTGCCGTAGCCATAACGCTCCATTCTCTTCGGACGGCTTTTGGGCATGCATCAAGGACCCCGCGCGGAGCGGAGGCGCAGAGCTGAGTCAGCCTTAGGTTTCTAGCCTGGTTTTCTGCCCGTCAACTCGCATGGCGGGACGGGTGGCATTTCTGAGCGGCGCGCGGTTATGGCGCGGCGGGCGCCTCGGGAGCCGTAGGGGCGGAGACATCGACCTCGCCCACCTGGCTGAGCTGCTCGATGAGGGGGAGCCCCGTCGGGTCGTCCACCTCGACGCCACCGAGCACGACGGTGTCGTCGCGCAGGTCGATCTGCGTGTTGAAGACTGCCGGGTCGCACCCGGAGACGATGAAGCCGATGCCCGCGAGGACCACGCCCGCGGCCACGAGCCCGCCCGCCACGGCGAGGTAGATCTTCTTGGCACTGGTCATGGTACTCACTCCTTTCTACGCCGCGAGATGCGCGGCAGTGCCGCCCTTCTCGCCCTTTCCCTTCCAGAAGGGCGAGGCGACCTTCCTCGCCCAGAGCGCCGAGAGGCGCGCAATTTGTTTTGAGGCGGCCCAAGCGCCAGCACCAACGAAGAGCGCCACACCGACGAGGCCGAGCCCCACGCCCGCCGAGGCGAGGGCGTACGGGAAGTGGCCGATGGCGACGCCGCTTACGGCAAACAGGAGCTCAACTACGCCCACGCCCCCAAATGCCGCCGCGACGATCCACACGCAGAGCGCTAGCACCCAGATGCAAATATAGACCGCGACGGCCACAGCGGCGAAGGCGGCGAGCAGCGGCACCCACACCGGCGACCCCACGATGGTCAGCACCCACAGGAGCGTCGTGCTCCTGCGCCTGGTCCGCGCAATCGCACGCGGCACGGCGGGCAGGTCGTTGAGCACGGCCTCTGCCACCTCGCCGGGTGCGCCCATGGCGGCCACGGCCTCCTCCTCGCCCATGCCGTCCTCCATGCGGTCGGCGATGGCCTCGGCGTAGAACTCCTGCGTCTCCCTCACCTGGTCTGCCGGCAGGCAGGCGAGCAGCTCGCCCAGCCGGCCCAGGAACTCATCGCGCGTCATGGTGCGCCTCCTCAACGTATGCATAGATCTCCTGCACGGACGGCCACTCGGCCAGGAACTCCTCGATGCGCTCGCGGCCTTCGTCCGTGATGCGGTAATAGCGCCGCAGCCGACCGTTGTGCTCGGCGGAGCGCGCCGTGATGCATCCGGCTTTCTCCAGGCGTTTGAGCAGCGGGTAGAGCGTCGACTCCGTGAGCCCCATGCTCGCGGGCACGTCCTTCACGATCTTGTAGCCGTAGGACTCCTCGCCCGAGACGGCCGCGAGCACGCAGGCCTCGAGGAAGCCGCGCTTCATCTGGGCCTCCATCCGTACACCTCCCCTCGTCGTATACTGTGCTATACACACTATACGATGCAAGGTATTAGACGTCAACTCTCATCGTGAAGATTCTCCGGTCCCTGCGCGCTGCGAACGTGATGTCGCGGGGTGGCTGGCATTATGCATGAAACGTCAAGTAACGCACAGGCGACAGCAGCAGTCCAGCGCTGGCTGGAGACGCCGGGATGCCAAGAGGAGGCGTGTGCCGCGGTTGAGGACACCGCCCGCCCCAGGGGACGCGATCGAATCAACCCAAAGCAAGGGGCCGGATGCCCGCTAATGCGCAGTGTGCGCGTTCGCGGATGACTGCCCGTCCCGAGCGAAACCCACAGGCGCCAACGCGACCTGAACGCGGCGCTGTACCCCGAGATCCGGGGTACGGTCCACCTTTCGGCCCAACCATGGGATTCGAAAGGCCGAAGACGCCGAGAGAGATCCGGGCAGGACGGCACCGGGTGGTTTTCAACCCCGTCAACGGTCCGCGAGCTCTGGAATATTGCCCGCAGGCCGCGGGAAGAGCTCCAACCGAAAGAATCGTCGCAGGCGGCTTATTTGCCCAAGAGTTCAACGGTTCCACTTTCAAATGCATGGGGAAATGCGAATGACCTCAATGCGCTCCCGAACTCGGCGCTGATGTAAACGCCGACTCCGTCGAGCGAAGACTGGTTAATCATGAGTCACAACACCGTCTGATGCGCGACTACAGTCTCTCATGCTGCTTAGCTCGCCCAGTCTGCATCTTGGTTCCTCGACAGCGCAGCTTGGTCGAACGCCGAAGGTTCAGCTATCTTCGTCAGCTAGCATGAGAGCAGTCCGAAAGGGGGACGCATGAAGATCACGATCGAAGAGCGAGAGGCAGCTCAAGATATAGAAGTCACGATCGTCTGCGTAAGGGCCGATCGCCGCGTGCTTGATATAGCGGCCCGGCTGCGCATGCTTGACAGGAAGGTGACGGGCACGGCCGACGGCTGCACGCGCGTGCTGAGCGCAGAAGACGTCCTGTTCATCGAGTCGGTCGACAAGCGCACGTTCATCTATACGGCCAACACGGTTCTCGAGACGGGCCTGCGCCTTTACGAGATGGAGGAGCTCCTGGCGGACTGCGACTTCCTGCGCATCACGAAAGGTTGCATCGTCAACTTCCGCGCCATCACCGCCCTCAAGCCCGACATCAACGGCAGGATCATCGCCACCTTGGAAAACGGTGAGCGGGTCGTTATCTCGCGCCGGTATGCGCCCGACGTCAAATCGAAGCTCGGTCTGAAGTAGTCGAAACGAAGGAAGGGAGACTGAAATGATTAACAGGGACATTATCGACACCGATAAAAAGACGCCCGTGGAAAACCTCGGACAGCTCGTGAAAAGCACCTGTATCGGCTTCACTGTTGCCATGATAGCCTTCTTGGCATTAGGGACTTGTTTCGCTGATGACACCGCCAAGCAGGGCATTAACTATTGCTGGTCGATTCTCGCCGCGTGCGTCACCGTCCCCGCGCTGCAGTTCGTGTTCTTCACGCCCGCGGTGATCAGACGGATGGCGTATCCCGCGCGCCTGGTGCTGTTCAGCGTTTGCCTCTACGCTGCCCTCTGTGCATTGGCGTTTGTCTTTGCTTGGGTTTCCGTGAGCAACCCCGGGGCGTGGGTTACCTTCACGGTTGTCTATCTCGCCATCCTGGCGGTCCTCACTCTTGCTTTCAACGCCAAGCTGAGCCGCGAGACCCGCGAATTGAACGACAGACTCGCAGAATACCGCAAGAGCAGGGAGACGGAATAAGGGTATAGCCGAGCGTTATCGATGCTGGGAAAATCCTTGCTCCCGTTCCTCGGAATACCGCCCGGCACGAGGACCTGATGCCAAGGCCGGCGAAGGGCGATGCTCGGCCCCGTTCGCTACCCCAAGCGCTTCCTGCGCGGTCATGCCCTTGTAGCCCTCGTTTGCGCGCATAAGCGGGTTCATGTGCAGGGGATGTCGATCCAGGTGTTGATTACTCGGTCAGCCTGATCGGATTGGAGGATGACGACCTCGTGTTCAGCATAGACGATGGAGGAACTTCCTACGTATTGCGGTCTACCCAAGCCATCATTCGGTCCTCCTCGGTTTCGAAACTCGATTTTTTAAAGTTTCGTAACCGGGGAGGCAATATGTTCAGGGATGCGTCGGGAAGCGAATCCCAGTCGCGCCATGCCAGCAGCGATGCCGGGCGCATTCGCGCGTGCTACAATGCGGGCATCAGAGATGAAAACACAGTCCCCGTCGGGTAGTCGTGGGCGTGCGGGAGTCCGCATCAGTAACCTGCCTCCTTGGTTGTCCCTTCTCTGCATGGTCATCTACATAAAGGAGGAACCAGCCATGCAGATCAGCGTGTCGTCCACCCTGACCGTATATCACGACGGCCAATTCTGGGTCGGGCTGGCGGAGCATGACGAGGACGGCAGGTACGGCGCCGCCCGCATCGTCTTCGGCGCGGAGCCGTCCGACGAGGAGATCCTGAAATTCGTTGTCGGCAAATGGGAGAAGCTCTCGTTCTTCGGCGACGAACCTGCAGAAACAAGAAAGCCCGCGAGAAACCCCAAGCGGCGCGCCCGCGAGGCGGCGCAAGCCCTCAAGCGGCCGGCGGTGAGCACCAAGGCGCAGCAGGCGCTCGCGAATCAGCGGGAGACGATGAAGCGGGAGTCGGCCCGCGCAAGGAGCCAGCGCCGCGCGGACGAGGCGGAGGCGCGCTTCGAGCAGCGGAAGCAAAAGCGCAAGCAGAAGCATCGTGGGCATTGATCGCCATTTGCGGCGAGCCTCATACCGTAGCTCGAGACTGAGCCGAGACGCCCTACTTCCCGCCCTCCAGCAGCCCCACGATGCGGTCGATGTCGACGGCGAAGCGGGGCCTTCCCTCGCGCTCGTAGCGGTCGAGGTATGCCTGGCACTCGGAGACGATGCGCTTGGTGTTGCCGCCGATGATGCGCCGGAGCGTCTCGTAGTAGGCCGAGCTCTCGGTCCTGAAGCGGCGCTGGCAGGCCTTGGTTATGGGGAACATCTTGATGTAGTGGATGCCGTGGCGGCAGCCGGGGCGCGTCGTGGGGCGGGGCGGTAGCGCAAAGTACTGGTCTTTGGGCACGTTAGGGGCGATGTTGGAACGCAGCGGCACGGCGAAGTCCCTGCGCCTCCCGCGGAAACGCAGCCTCACCACCACGATGCAGGGACGATTGTGCTTAAGCATGAGCTCGCGGTCGCCCTCGACGAGGTCGAAGAAGTCCTGGGAGATGGATACGATCTTCATCGGTTACGCCCCCCTCATTGAACTGCCTCCCATTTCTTGGACATGAGAAATGGGAGGCTTCTTTATGGATGGACATGCAACTTACGACGAGGCGGTCAGACGACGGGCCGCGGCCCTTTTCGATGAGGGCTTGGGCTACAGGGCTGCCGCCGGCCTGCTGGGCATCCCCCGGGAAACCGTGAGAAAATGGCCGGACATCTACAGGTCCGTAGGCATCGAGGTGCTGGCCATGATGGGAAAGAAGCACGCCGCCTACCCGTTCGGGACGAAGCCGGGCGCCGTCAGGGCGGTCGTGGACGGGGGCATGACGAGGCCCGAGGCCACGGCGAGGTTCGGGATAGCCTCGCCGAGCTCCTTCAAGAGATGGCTGAAGGCGTACAGGGAGGGCGGCCCGGGGGCTCTCGGGCCGAAGCCCAGGGGAAGGCCGAGGGGGTCCGGCTCCCCGCCCGGGGAGGCGACGCGCGAGCAGGAGCTCGAGCGCAGGGTCCGGAAGCTCGAGGCGGAGGACGCCTACCTAAAAAAATCGATAGCCCTGAAGGCGGAGAAGCGCTCACGAACCGCGAGAAAGTCGCGGCCGTGAGCGGGCTTTCGGGGCAATACCCCCTGTCCGACCTGCTGGAATGCGCGGGCCCGGCAAGGTCGAGCTACTACTGCGCGCTGTCGCACCCGAAGGCGCCGATGCGGCCCGAGCTCTGGGAGGCGGCCGCCGAGATATTCTCGCGCACCGCCAACGGGTGCGGGCGCCGCCAGATGGCCATGTGCCTGCGCGCCGAGCGGGGCGTGCGCATAGCCGACAAGACCGTGCTCAAGATGATGCGCGAGATGGGCGTCAGCTGCGGGATCCGCCGCGAGACCGACTGCCACAGGTACAACTCCTGCAGGGGCAAGGTCGGAAAGACCTTCGAGAACGTCATCGGCAGGGACTTCGAGGCCGACGGGCCCTGGGAGAAGATGGGCACGGACGTCACCGAGTTCAAGCAGCCCTGGGGGAAGGCCCACTTCGCGCCGGTCTACGACTTCGGCAGCAAGGAGATCGTCGCCTGGTCCACCTCGCTGCACCCCAACATGGCCCAGCAGCACGAGCTGCTCGACCAGCTCGTGTCGAAGAAACCCGATGGCGCCGGGCCGATACTGCACTCGGACATGGGCTGGCAGCACCAGCAGGCCGGGTGGTGCGGGCGGCTGAAGGCCGCCGGGATCGTCCAGAGCATGTCGCGCAAGGGGAACTGCATCGACAACGGCGCCACCGAGCAGGTGTTCGGCCACTTGAAAGACGAGTTCTTCCGGGGGAGGGAATGGCGCTGCTTCGAAGACTTCAAGAGAGACCTCGACGAATACATCATCCACTGGAACACGAGAAGAAGGCAGGTTAAACTGAAGGGGCTGACCCCGGAGGAGTTCCGGAACCAGTCCCTACGTGCGGCATAGGCCGCTTATTAGCCCATCCAAGAACTGGGGCGCAGTTCACATACGAAGCGGGGCCCGCATCGCTGCAGGCCCCTACAGGTGGGCGATACTCTACGCCTTGCGGCACCCCGTCGCCCACGGAGGTTAAACGTACACGTAAGCCGTACTCTGAAAGCCGCGGCTTCCGGCAAGTAGTTTATACCACGATATCTCGCCTTCGATGCGCGTAGCTCTCAAAATAACACTCGCTGGGCCGTTTTAGATCTTGGCCTCCTTCTATGCGAACAGCAACAATCCCACGTGATATGCAGCGCATCCCAAGAGCAACGATGAGCATATGTAAAACACGCCCGTGATAGCTACCCATTTGGGCGAATGCGATTCTGCTACAGTCATGGAACAGCTTGCGGCGCACGGCATGTTGAACGTGAACGCAAAGATGAACGCAAGCGCCTCGGGGGCGGATATATGCGCAGCAATGATTTCGCCGATATTGGGAGCAATAGCCGCGGTTCCGGTTACGGCGCCGACGATTGCCGCATTGGGTGTGGTCGACCCGGCGAACACGGCAGACAATACGCCAACTGCCGATTCCTTGATAGCCAGCGCACAAAACCACGCCGTGAACGTTTCCCAACCCATGCCGAAAATGCGCGTAAAGGGTTCGATTGCCATGCCTATGGCATAGAGAGCGGAATCTTCCATGTTGCCGCTTGCCGTATACGTCAAAAGCCAAATGACCAGTGTGAAAAGCGCCACGATCTTGAAAGCGCGACGGAACATGCTCCAGCTTTTCAGCAGCGCCCCACGCAAAACGTTTTTCATGCGGGGCTTATGATAGGGAGGAAGCTCCATCACCAAGCCTGCACGAGCGTCCTTCGGAGCAAGTTTTGGCCCGAAAATTATACCGACAACCCACATCATGAACAGGCACACGACGAAAATGGCCACTATCACCAACGGGGCACCCGCGCCAAAAAACGCCACAGCCAAAACGGGCACCACGCCCCATGTGGTTGCGCAAGGTATGGCCCAGGCCATCATCATGGTAAGCATGCGCTGCCCCCACGAATCGATGACGCGCGCACCAGAAACGCCGCCCATGGTGCATCCAAAGCACATGAGAAACGGCATGAGCGACTTTCCCTGCAGGCCAAAACGGGCCATGGTCTCATCGAACACGTAGGATATGCGGGCCATGTAGCCCCACTCTTCGTATGCGAGGAATACCAGATTGATGCCGAAGACGTACCCCGTCATCATAACGGCGAAGCACAGGCTGTTGGCAACGACTCCCCACAGCAGGTTTGCAAGCACCGCGGGGGCGCCAGCATCTATGAGTGCTGCGGCGGCAATCTGGCCAAGCGTCGATATTCCACCGCCGAGCAGCATGATCGGCGTTGCGGGAACGAACGCCAGCATGAAGCCGAGCAAAATCATCGCAATGGCAAGCGGCTTCGACCAGCGCGAGCCTATCGCCACCCTGTCGAAACGAGAGAGCGCATGTGTTTTCTTGCGCGAGTCGACGGCACCCGCAACAACCTCGTCAATCCATGCAAATTTTGCTGCACCCACACCCTGGACCGTATCGTCGTGCAACGCGAGCGCCCGCTCAAGCGACTTGGCATCGACGGTCGTCTTCTTGGAAACCGCGCGATCCATAGCATGAAGAAGGCTGTCGTAGTGCTTCGCATCGGCGGCGACAAACGGAACAACGGGCACGCCCAAGCGCGATTCGAGTTTCTTCGCATCGATGCGCTTGCCCTGCTGCTTGGCGATGTCCATAAGGTTGAGCACCAGCACGCAGGGCGTTTGAGGGGCGCAGGCCGCAAAATCGGCCAAAATGAACAGGCTGCGTTCGAGCTGCGAGGCATCGACCACCACCAAGGCGGCGTCAACTTCGCCCGAAATCAGAAAATCGTGCGTCACTTCCTCTTCGGGCGAGTTCACGGTAAGGCTGTATGCGCCCGGAAGGTCGACGACCCGGCTTTTCTTTCCGGAAAGCTCGAATTCGCCCACCTTCTGTTCGACTGTTTTACCAGGCCAGTTGCCTACATGCTGATGCGAGCCAGTAAGCCCGTTGAAAAGTGTTGATTTGCCCGAATTCGGCTGACCGACCAGCGCGAAAACCAATCCGTTCCCGCGTTGTGCGCCCAACGAAAGCGAGCCGCATCCGGCGCATCCAGCGGCGGGCGAGCAATGATCACAGCTCATCGGTGCTCCTCCACATCTATCAAATCGCAATCTTTACGGTCGATCGCCATCAGGCTGTCGCGCTCGAACAGCAAAATCGGACGCTTCTTCACATTCTGAACGACTTCGATTGGGCAACCTTCGGTTATGCCTATGGACGTGACGCGCGAGACGAAACGCGCATCGCCCGCAACGCGCGTGACAGTGCCCGTCCCTCCCGTTTTCAGTTCGCTTAGCTTCACGTGGTGTCTCCTTCGCTAGCTTTGCAGGTTTGCTGTAGCGAAGCGAGGGTAACAACAATAGTTAGCCTTACGCAACTCCATATAGCTATTTCAGCTCCAAATCTCGGGCACCCGAGTAAAATATCTGAAAAGCAATTGCAGTATCCCTAATGCGGTTTTCGTCTGAATAGGAAAGGTGTATGAACGTAATTAAACCGCACACCGCCATGTGTTGTGCAAGCTCGCCTGTTCTTATAGAGGGGCGCATCTTGAAAGTAGCCCAAATCCCGTACACCTTCACCGTGCATAACGGCATGAACATGTCGGCCGATGCAGAAGGGTCATTCACGCTTGTTCTTTCCAAACCGATAGGCGCGGGGACTATGAAATGCTATGCGATAAGCCAGAACCTCTTTGTTGCCAACGTCGATTTCAGCTGCGAGCGATGCCCCAACATGGCGGTCCCCGGCATTGGCACAACCGACCCTGCGCGCGAGAAAAGGGGCGTATGGTTTACCATCAACCGATGCATCGAAGGGCGATGCGAAACCGCCATCCCGGGATCGAGCGTTGCGGTGGTCGCCGAGGGCGATGTCTGCGTCAGCTGTTCGTCCGCCCTTCCTGAATCGTTCAGCTATCCGCTTGCGCGGTATCGCGGAATCGAGCTGTTCGTCTGCTGCGACATCGATGACGAGGCCGCTTTCGCGCTGCTTGACGAAGCCCATTCGAAAACGAAGCAACTTGCAGCCTTAGCGGGCAGCGCATCGGTTTTTTCGCAAGATGGCGAGCTTTTAGAAATCATCGACCGCATGGCCGAGTGCGCGCAAGGTGGGCTTAAAGCCGAAACGAAGTTGTGCGCCCTGAACCTGTTCGTGGCTTTGTCGAAGCGCGATTTTTCAACCGCGAAGCCCCAGGCACTGCTCACAAGGCGCCAACTCGAAATCGCGAAATCTGCGCGAAATGAAATCGAGGCCGACATCCTTGCCCCACACGACGCTCGAACCATGGCGCAAGCGCGTGGCCTTTCAGCCACGACGCTCAACAGCTACTTTTCGCGCGTTTACGGAACAACGATTTCCGCTTACGTGCGCAAACGGCGAATCGACGCGGCGTCGAAGGCGCTTCTATCGGGAGAGAGCATTTCCGCAGCGGCGATCAAGGCAGGGTACAGCAACCCGAGCAAATTCGCCGCCGCATTCAAACGCGAAATGGGCGCCTCGCCCTCGGCATTCAAAAGACGCCCTCGATAAAGGGACGGCGACCAACGCTCGAAAGTCAGCCCTTGGCGCATCGTTACCGATTTGGATGCCTTGTCGTGCTTGACGGCGTCGGCCACTCATTATTGGGCTCCCAAATGGATGGGTGCCGGCAGAAACGCTTGCTTGCGTTGCGACCAGGGGTAGCTTCCTTGCCTTGGCGACGTTATGTTGCGATACGGAATTAAGTTATATTAGACTTACTTTTATCGTTCTGTTGGCAACCGAGGAGGCACCATGGCACGCACCGCCGACGAATACAAGCAGCTTTCCATCAGGGAATTCACGAAGGCCGCGAAGGTGTACGAATCGGGCCATGCCGGCATCTACGAGATGTGCAAGGATGACTATCCGCAGATGCTCGCCGAGCTGGAGCGCGAGCCATTCGCCGACGTTCTCGACGTAGGGTGCGGAACGGGCGCGGTCATTGAGCTGCTGCATGAAAAATACCCCGACGCGCACTACGTCGGCCTCGACCTGACGCCCGACATGATTGCCGTTGCGCAGGCGAAAAGCCTAAACGGATGCGAGTTCGTTGTCGGCGACGCAGAGGATTTGCCCTTCCCCGCCAACAGTTTCGACGCCGTCTTGTCTTCGAACAGCTTCCACCACTACCCCAACCCGGAGAAATTCTTCGCCGGCGTCGCGCGCGTGCTGCGCCCCGGCGGCCGCCTCATCCTACGCGACTACACGGCAAACGATTTCGCCGTATGGCTTATGAATACGTTCGAGCTGCCGCTTGCCCGCCTGGCCGGCCACGGCGACGTGCGCATATTGAAGCAATCCCAGTTCCGTGCCATGGCCGAAGAAGCCGGCCTTTCCGTGCTGGTCATGGAGGCTCAAAAAGGCTGGCGCGCGCACCTGGTAGCGCAAAAATAACCGAATTAGAGGCTTGAATTGCGCAGGGCTGCCGGTGATGCGCCCGAAGAAGCTCTGCCGATATCCGGGAAGCCTCCGAGTGTTGTTGCGAGAAGGAACTGCACTGTGGCAGAAAAGGTTAAACTCTCCGGCATGCCGGAAACCACACCACATCCATGGCGCTAGGCCGCAATCCACTCGTGCAATGTTGTCGAGAGCCGCCTGTCCACATCTTTTCTGGTAGCTTCGCATTCGTCCGGATGCTCTTTGGCTGAGCGGAATATGAAGCGCATAACGAATTTCAAGCCCACCGGCAATGCCATTCTGAGCATAGACTCGGGCAATACGAAATGGGCGCCGTATCGATAGGCGACCGCTTCGTATTCGCACTCATGCGGGCGCTCTTTAAGCCTCTGGTCCATTCGACTGACGTACTTGCCCTCTTCCCAGAAGCTATCGGCGATGAACCCGAAAAGTGTCGCGGCCCTTGCGGGTCGCCCGCCGCGCGCATCCTGCAGCCGCAGAACGAGGTCCCCTACGCCGAGGGGTAAGAGCCTGTTCTCAACGCCGCCCGTCAAAAGGGAACGCTCCGCTCCCGGCGGGGAAGCCGTCGCGCTGCCCGCTCCGCCTCTTCGATTCTGGTAGGCGCCCGAAATTGAGGCGGCCTTGATCAGCTTAGCCCGTTGATGGTTTCCTCGAGCTCCGCCATGTAGGCGACTATCTCATCGATGCTCGGGTAGCTGCCGAACAGCATCGGCCTCATCGAGGCGTAATCGGCCGCCAACTCGTCGAGCCTGCCCTTTGGAGGGGCGAGCCTGAGCGTGCCGGGCCTCGCGTCGGCCAGCTTGGCCCACGGCATGCGGTAGAACTTCTCTTTGAACCTGACGACCTGTTCGAGGAGGCCGGGCTGCGCGACGGCGCGGCCGAGCACGAACGAGTGGCCAAGGCGGTACATGTCGTAGTAGTGGCGGGAGTAGCGCCTGGGCATAGCCTTGCCCTCGGGCCTGTTGGCCTCCCGGTGCAGGATGGTGGCCTTCTCCCAAAACGTGCGCTCAGGACTCGCGGTGCGCACCGTGGTCGACAGCTCGAGCCCGAATGGAACCACGTCCGCCGCGTACGGGGTTATCGCCACGTCCTCGGAGGGCGACCATGCCGCCATGGGCCCTATCTCCAGCTTGATGGTATCGAGCGTACCCACCGACTCGTAGGAGCGCGGGTAGTCGAAGTACACAGTCTCCTCCTCGGTCCCGCGCCTAACGGACGCTTCGGTGCCGAGGGACTCGGAGAGCGTAGCCCTGAGCTTCGGGACGAAGGCGTCGGCCAGGAAGGCGTTCGCGCGCTCGATGCTGTCGGCCTTGAACCGCTCCTGCGCCGAGTTGCTGCGCGGCGGCCTCGAAGACCAGCCTGCGCTCGCCGGTCGAGGCCCTAGCGATCCTGTCCATGCTTCGCCCCCCATATCTTCTTCGCGGCCTCGGCAACCCAGGAGGTGAGCCCCGTCGACTCTTCCAGGAACGCGCCGGCCTGCTCTTCCGTGAGGTTGCGCGCGAGCGTTCCGATTTCCTCGTCGCCCACGTTCTCGCGCCCGAGCGCCTTGAGGGCCTGCACGATGGTGCAGGTGATCTGCGAGCAGTCGAGCAGGTCGCGGTTGGCGCGGTGCCGGAGCTCGATATCGTACGGCCCGTACTTGTAGCGCTTGTACGGACCGCTGCTGACGTAGACGAGCTTCGCGGGCACCTGCGTGTCGAGGCCCAGCGCATTGAGCGCCGCGTCGCCGGACGGTGCGACGATCCACTTGTTGGCACGGGCGACGGCGCGCACGACCTCGTCGGCGCTGGCCGGCACCTCGGTGCCCATGAGCGCGCTGCGCTCCGGCACGTAGTAGACGCCGCGGATGGCGCGGGCGATCCCTCCCTTCGTATGCAAGCGCCCGAGCGCGTTGGCAGCATTGCGTCGGCCTGCGACGTCGGAGAAGTCGGCGGCTGTGAAGGCCCTGCCGGCGCCGAAGCTCTCTATGCGCTTAGCGATGGCCTCTGCTTCTGTCATAGCGTTCCTCCTTTTTGATGAAAATAGTATATACTTTTTTCATCAAATTGCCTCTGATTGCCTTGGTTGCCCACACATCGCGTCTGCGGTCCCTCGCCGCGCCGGCATGCGCGCGTGCGCCCGGAAGCGGTTGCGCTTCCCGATCGCGACCTAGGATTAGCATCGAGACATCCCGAAGAGGTCGTCGCTGGGCCCTTTCTCGCGCGTTGCACACTTTCCGGGCGGCGGGGCCTCGCCGATCAGATTGTCCGCTTGCTATCAGTCCTGTCGTCGCCAGGGGCGCGCGTTGAATCGATGCAGCAGGCGCATAAAAGCAAATGAAGGCTAAAGACGCCCATTCAAGATCAGCCGCATACAGGCGGGTATCGAAAGGAGGCATTGCCCTCCTAGAATGCCCTCCCTTCCTGCATGAACTCGGAAATGTTGGCATGGATGATGCCATCACGCTGCTGGATGGGGTCGCTTCGCGTAAGCAGGTACTTGGGGTAGTTGTCCTTGATCTGAGTGAAAGGCCGGTATTCGCGCTCCTCCGTTGCCCGGTCGGCCATGATGGTCATGGCCACTTGGACGTATGCGTAGCCCATCTGGGGGTTCCTGAGGATGAAGTCACATTCCAGCTTCCCGATGCGCCCGACGCTGACCTTGCAACCCTGCGCGCGAGCGTAGCGATAGACGATGTTCTCGAGGACGGGCCCATAGTTGATGCGGTTGTCGGTGTTGAGAGCGAAATAGAAGCTCAGGTCAGCCAGGTAGTACTTCTGCTCGCCCCGCAGCGATTTCCGCGACTTCAGGTCGAAGCAGGCGCACTTGCTGACGACCTCCAGATCCTCGAGGATCTGGAGGTATCGCGCGAGCGTCTCGCACTTGACCTTCACGCCCTGCTTGCTCTCGAGGTCCGATTGGATGTTCGCAAGCGATGTGGTGGCGCCGAAGTTGTTGATGACGTAGTCGCGCACCTGGTTAAACACGGAGACGTTCTTGATCTTCACGCGCCTGCGGATGTCCTTCTCGAAGATCTCCTGGATTACCGCGGCAATGTAAGCGCGCTTGTCGGCGAGCCCGGGGTAATCCATCGCTTTCGGGAAGCCGCCCTCGAGGATGTGGACATCGAACTCCGTGACCGGGTTCGGGTCCACGGGCAGCCCCAAGAAGCGCTTCATCTGGCAGTACTCGCCGAAGCCCAGCGTCTGCATCTCGAATTCGATGTAACGCCCGGTTAGCTTCGTGGCCAGCTCACCCGAGGGCAGGTAGGAGTTTGAGCCGGTGATGAAGATGGAGAAGCCGCCCTCGGTGCGGAACTCGTTGAGCACGTCTTCGAAGCCATCGACGTTTTGCACCGCGTCGATAAAGAGGTACTTCGTACCCGAGATAGCAAGCAGGTGCCCGATGAGGGCCTCGAGCTGTTCAGGGGTTTTGACGGATCGGTACCCGTATCGGTCTAGGTCGAAAAAGACGATGTGCTCGTCATCGACGCCTTCGGCCCTCAGCTCTTCGGCGATGCACTGCATGAAGCAGGACTTACCGCAGCGACGGACGCCGGTGATGACCTTAACCATTCCGTCGTCATGGCAGAAGGCGCGAATCTTCTTCAGGTAGATTTCTCTTGGGGACAAACGTATACTGGCTCCAATCTTCATTGGAGCCAGTACCTCAAATTACGGGTTTATTGGGGTATTCCTTATCAACTTAACGATTTATACCCCCATAACTAAAGAATTTCCTACTCCCACTCGATGGCTTCAGTTTTTGCCGTCCCGACATTCCAGTTGCATCCAGTTTCCGCTGCCGTCTCGAACCGATTGCCGCCAAATAACACCATGTCGTGTTTCATCGCCTTCGGAGACAAAAGCCGGAACAACTTCAAAAACTTTTTTCAAACTCAGGGCTTCAAGTTTTTGTTTTCACCCCAAAGGGCGCAGTGGGCCGCCTTCAAAGGCTCGATAGCGCTGAAAACGCCCTTTTGAAACTCAACCGCTCTTTACCGCGCAAACCACCAGCTTCAACCGCAAGTGAATCAACGCTAGTGGCTTTCGAGCCGTTCGCAAAACCGCAGGTCGCAGATCTGCGATATCGGCAGGAAAAGGGAGTAGCCTCAGGTGGCTTTCCTGTGAGTCGCCGAACGGGTTGGAGTTTCGCTAGTGGCGCGATCTATTCGCGCGCTTGAATTTCCGCGCAGCCCATGATATAAAATAATTGGTTTTCCGCAAGGAAGGCTTCCAAGTGCCGGGGACGTTTTCCCCGGCTTTTTTCTTATTCAGGAGAGCGATGCGAGAACTCAGCATCTTCGTCGACGAGTCGGGAAGCGACGGCCTCTCCGACCGATACTATCTGCTTACCGTCGTTATGCACGACCAATCGGACAGCATCGCGGAATCGATCAAGGCATACGAGGACGCCCTCCGCGCCAAGGAACTCCCGGACATACCCTTCCACGCATCGCCGCTCATGAACGGCAAGGACCTGTACTCCAGACTCGACCTAAGGACACGCAAGACGCTGCTCGGCTCGTTCCGAGTTTTCTTCCGCCACATGCCCGTGAGGTACCACACATTCGCATATGCGACCAAACAGTTCGCCTCGCTCGACAAGCTCGCGGGGACGATGCGAAGGGACATCGTGAACTTCCTGTTCGACAACCTCACGGAGCTGCAGGCCTACGACGCGGTCAAGGTCTACTATGACAACGGCCAGCACTCCATCGCCGAGTCTCTCCACCTCGCAATCGAGTACGCGCTGTCGAAGGACGCAATAGTCTACCGCTCCGCACAGCCCTCCGAGTACCGGCTTTCGCAGGCGGCGGACTACATTTGCACCATGGAACTCACAGCGATCAAGTACGCAGACCATACAGCTACCGCTACGGACGAGAAGTTCTTCGGAAAGTGGTCAGACTTCAAGAAGGGCATTCTTAAGGAGACGCGCAAGAAGCTCGTCTAATGAAACACCCGCATCGAGTATTCGTTATGGAATTTCGCTGACACGTACCGCCGCTATTAATTTCACGCATTCGCGAAGCAGGCCGGACCTTTGCCACCGACCATCTTCCCTAACGGCCTTCGGTCAGCTGACTTTTCGGCGCATGCATAAAATGAATCCAGAACATAACGCGACGGCTGAAAAAAGGAAAGAGGAGTTCATGGCCCATCTAGCCCTGCCCATGTGGGAACAGCCTTTCGAATAGCTACGACGGGAATGAGACGGAATAATATTTCGTCGAGTACGGAGTCCTCGAAACCCATCAGGACGACTTTGCCTTCCTCGAGGTTGAGTGCAACGACCTGTCAACCGAAATCTGGAAGTGCGACGTCTGCGACAGGATGATGCTCTTCAACGGCCCGAGCGCCAGGGTTTCGCGTTACATGAGGCGTATCGACGCCGAATCGCTCGGCAAAGACAAGCTCGCCCGCGAGCACAAGAGCGGAGTCTGCTTCAACAACCTCCTGTCCAACGAGGTGGATTGGTTCCTCGACCGCAAGCACGAATCGAGTGGAGAGCCGGACTACGAAATCCTCGGCAGCCCCGGCGAGCCGGACAGGGACCCGCTGTTCACTTGCCGCATGATGGGAGATCAGCCACGAGAACGGAAGGTTCCGCAACTGGTGGTATGCGGACCTGTACGACAACCTCATCGCCCTCTACTCGCCCTTCGGGGACGGAGATAAGGATACGCCCCGGTGAAAGCCTGGAGACGATACAACTAGGTCTGGCGGAGCGAGGAATAGCCGCGTCCCTCGCCATCGGTCGCTATGCGGAAGAGCCGACGTTGGCGAGCAGCAGCTCAATCGCTGCAACCACGATTTGAGTTTCACGGGCCCCGAAACGGCCCCGTTTCGTCCTCGGGGACAAAAACCGCGCGTCTACTCACTTGGGATAAATCCTTACTCCCATTCCTCCGAATACCGCCCCGTACCTTGCCGTCTTGAAACACGGGGAGTAAATAGAGAAATCACAGGTGAAAGGGAGTAAAAAGGCGAAGAAAAAGCCCCCCCGTCCCAGCACGGGAACGGAGGCCAGATTATCGTATTTACTCACCATTGTCGCTGGTGGCTTCGCCGTGACTCTCGTACAAAACGAAACTCAGCGGCACAGTGCGGCACTCAAAAGAGCAGGTCAGAGTCCTATCGCTTATTCCCACTCTTTCACGCTCGTTTACCGTGGCGTCATTCCAGTTAACTCCAGTTGGGTCGTCGGTCTTGGCCGGCATGCCGCCGAATCCCTCCGCATGTCCTCGCATAGGCGTTTGAGACAAACCCTGGAACAAATCCGTGAACTATTTCGAAACCGCAAGCCCGCAGTTTCGTTTTTGTCCCGAGGACAAAACAAGTAGGTTTTGGAGCTCGAAATGAACGCTAAAACAACCGTTTATCTTCTTTGATACCTGTTTAGCAAGGTGAATCGTAGCCAGTGGCTTTAACATCTTGCATTTCCGCAGGTCATGAGTGATACCCAAGAGCGGTGACTGAAAGAATCGTCGCAGGCGGCTTCGTTTGCAAATTTGAACGTGGCCTCGATCCGTGACTTGTGAAGTCACTGTTCCCGTCAGTTGCCCGTTTGTCATCGGATCTGCCGTCTTCGACAAGCACGCATTTCTCTGATATACATTGGCGCAATAAGACAGAACGTAAATTATGTGGCATTCTCCGCATTTTACGTCTTGTTTTTGTAAAAATAAGCTATCAAATAGTATTTTGACTGGCTGGTAGCGTTATAGGAGGCGAAACCAATATGAAAAAGCGAAGAGAAGCATTTGATGTGAAAAGGAAAGTAATGCCGTGGTTGTTGGCACTGGGTTTGCTCATGACCATATTCCCGGTTGCCGCATTTGCGACTGCCGGAAAGAGCACGGGGGGGCAGGTGGCTCGACCACTCCGGAAGCTGCCATTTATCTCGACCAACAGCATGGAGCAGATGAAAATGACGGACTGAGCAAAACGACTGCTGTAAAGACGATCGAAAAGGCAAACGCGCTTGCAAACGAAAAAAATATCAACGATATTTGCCTTTCATCTTGTTATGAGGTCGCGGGGACAGAAGTTTGGGACCTTGGCGGAAAGACACTGCACCGCTATGGGTTCGGCGGCTATATGATCGAACTCGCCGATGCGTCCGCCTCACTGACACTGAGTAACATTGTGATTGATGGCGCGGAGTACGCTGCGGATGCAACGCACGCCGCGGAGACCGACTCGATCATCAAGGCGGCAAACGGTGGCACCATCGTACTGAAGAACGGCGCTATTTTACAAAACAACAGGGCAGCTCAGTTTGGGTCCGGTATTTTTGCGAATAACGGCGTCAACATAACAATGGAGGACGGCGCGACCATTCGTAATAATACAAACTACAACTACGAATTGGGCGGCGGCGTTCTGATCGGCAACCGCAGTACCTTCACCATGAACGGCGGCGAGATCAGCGGCAATACGGCAAACGGCGGTGGCGGTGTCGCAGTCATCGGCTCAACGATGGTTATGAACGGTGGCACGATTTCCAACAATAGCACCTACCGGACATCCGGTCAGGGCAGCTACGGCGCCGGCGTTTATGTTGCAGACTATGCCAACGCAAGCGGCGGAGATACCTTGTTTAAGCCTGCACCGGCTTCTTTCGAGATGAACGGAGGCAGCATTAGAGATAACACGGCGCTTGATTACGGCGGAGGTGTTCTCACCTTCCCCCAGCAAGGTCAGAAAATCACAATCAATATTAACAACGGCGATATTTCCGGCAATAAGGTTACAGGGGGAAGCGGCGGCGCAGTCGCAGCCTTCTTCGGCGTAACTGAGCTGAATATCAAGGACGGTACGCTAACAGGAAACAGCGCTCAAAACTACGGCGGCGGCGTTTTTCTGTATGATGCAACGAATGTAACGATTTCCGGCGGTACGATTTCCAAAAACAAGGCCTCGCAGGGTGGCGGCGTATACTTGTGGCCAACATCCGCTGCTAAACAAACTGGCGGTTCTATTGAAAACAATGTTGCAAACGTAGGCGGCGGCGTCTGCGGTGGTACCTATACCATGACGGGCGGCGTCATCAAGAACAACAACAACTCCCTGACTGAGACAAAGAGACGTGCGGCCAAAGGTGACGGTGTTTATGTAGGAACTGCCTTCAATCTGGGAGACGATGCTGAGGTCAGCACGAACAATGATGTCTACCTGGTACAGGGCAGCAGTATTCCCAAGGAAGGCCGTTATATCAATGTGATCTCCCCGTATACGGGCGCGAGCACCGCAAAACCGATTCAGATCCACAGCGAGGATCGCACGGTAGAGGATACAGAAATTGGTACGCAGCTTGTTCGTTATACGACGGACGCAGGCGGTGAAGCTGCGGCAGCGACGGCCGATGCGGACGGTGTTTTCGTCCCGAGCTGGAAAATGCCGAAGGGCCTGGTCATTGGACAGAGCAAGGGGACAGGAAAGACCGACTGGATGACCTATGTATCGGCCGCCAAGATCCGGTATCAGTGGGTCAGCACAGATAATCCTACCGATGTAGCACCCCCCGCGAATGACTATATCCGTAACGGGGCAGCCTATACGGCGAAGGCACAGCAGAAGTCTCAGCAGGGCTACAGCTTTGATGGCTGGTACACGGATGAACGGTGTACGCTTCCGTATGCGGACGGTACGGTTCTGAACACGGACACCGTTCTGTATGGTAAGTGGACCAAGGATAGCGAAACTCCTAACCAGCCGAGCACGCCGGATGTGCCGAGCACGCCGGATGTGCCGAGCAAGCCGGAAGCCCCTGTCACACCGAACCAGCCGAGCAAGCCGGATGTGCCGAGCAGCCCCGGTGCGCAGGCTCAATTACCCCAGACAGGTGATCCGATGAATTCGGCGCTGTGGATTTCCCTGATGGGACTGTCTTTGGCAGGATTGCTTGGTTCGCTGGTCGTTGCGAAAAAGAACAACTATCGCGGCAAACAGATGAAATAGGCCATTAGGAGGCTGGGAGATTCCCAGCCTCCTTTTTTAAGTTAGACGACTACAAGCATGAAAAGAAAACAGCAGATTGCAGCAGAGCTGGCAATCGTGTTTCTGGTCATATTTCTGATACAAGTGCATATACGCAGTGGGAAACCAAAGAACGGAAGGATCGATGCGTGGATTCGCTGATGGCGTGCTCAGCTTCAGCATAAGTGGATTTTCTCAGGGATATTCCTCTTTCGAGATCAGCAAAGACGGAGGGGCCTACTCTTACCGCCACAGCCAGTCGCGTCTTTTGGAGCAGGGAGAGAACCAGGGATATTGAACAAAACGCAAGTCGATGCGCTCATGGCATTCCTCCGCCCTTGGCAGCAACGATTGGTTCACCTACTGCAATTCACCAGTGCCCGACGGAGAACAATGGAGTCTCTTCGACGGACACAGCTCGCACGGAGGCTCAAATGCATATCCCAAAGGTTTCGAAAAGCTATTGAGGTATTTGGGCGGCGAATTCGGCTGCGCGGAGATGAGACCGGAGGTCGGCGAGACCTACGACGGACCAACCGAGATGGAAGGCCTCGCGATGCTGCCTTTTTATAATCTGCCGAGTGTCGAAGAGGTCAACCGAGGGCTCGAAGACGGTAAGGCTAACGACGGTTTTCATGAGGAGTGGCTGCAAACCATAGAGGATATAAAGCGCGATTTTCTACATGACGTATACGCCTTCGCGGAAGCATATCCTGAGTACAAGCGCTATAGCGATATTCTGACGCAGCATGGGTTGGAACTCGATACCGAGCAGATCGTGGATCAGGACGTGTCCAAAGCAGATGCGAAGCTGGTCGTGGCCTCGATGATTGCAATCGCAAGATCCGATTGCTGGTGCGAGTGCGACGATTTCGGAAGATGCGTCGAGAACGGCACTTTCGCGCTTTGGACAAAAAGACTTCGCGAGCTTTTGTAAAAAAAGGGGGGGGGTGCGGACGAATAGTTGGACCATTCGATCCGGTTAGGATTTGGAGTGGGAAGGAGAAACTGGACCTTCTTTTAAGGACCCTCAAGCGTATCGTCACCCGTATTCCACCGGAGACATGTAGCCCAAGGCGGAATGCATGCGCGCCCTATTG
>CATWBG010000016.1:0-35246 GCA_958348985.1 uncultured Collinsella sp.
CTCAAGACGGAGTGTCTTAGCACCACTTTTGCATTTTATTCTCGGAAGTCGGGTACCATGAATCCACTGCCTTCACAAAAAGTGACGAAGAGCCGCCGAGGGGCGCGATCCGGGCGCACCCTCCAACCGGCAAGGCGCTGGGAGCATCCCGCACCCCTACCCGCATCGTCCGAGCGCGAGCGCCAGCCAGTGACGGCACCCCTGTGTGCACGCCATACTCAACATCACCTGATTGAAAACTAACGTAACCATGATGTTTACAGGCTTGTCAGACGCCCGTAAAGAGACACGAGTTGCGGTAAACTTTCTTTTGTCTATAACTACCAAACACACTGCGAGGAATACCATGCTCAGGGTTGGACTTCTCACCAGCGGCGGCGATTGCCAAGCACTGAACGCCACCATGCGCGGCATCGTCAAGACGCTCATCAACTGCTCCCCGGAGCCCGTCGAATTCTACGGTTTTGAAGATGGCTATCAGGGCCTCATCTACAGCCGTTTTCGCGTTATGACGCCTGCAGACTTCAGCGGCATCCTTACGCGCGGCGGCACCATTTTGGGCACAAGCCGCACGCCCTTCAAGCTGCTGGACACGCCCGAGGCCGACGGCGTGGAAAAGGTTCCCGCCATGGTGCATACCTACCACAAGCTCAAGCTTGATTGTTTGTTCATGCTGGGCGGTAACGGTTCCACCAAAACGGCGAACCGCCTGCGCCAAGAGGGCCTTAACGTCATCGCCCTTCCCAAGACCATCGACAACGATACTTGGGGCACCGACATGACCTTTGGCTTCACCAGCGCGGTCGAGGTCGCCACCAAGTGCATCGACGACATCCACACCACTGCCTCGAGCCATGGCCGCGTCTTTGTGATCGAGATCATGGGACACAAGGTAGGCTGGATCCCCTTGTATGCTGGCGTTGCAGGGGGCGCTGACATCATCTTGATCCCTGAGATTCCCTACGACCTCAAAGCCGTAGAGCGAAGCATCGAGCAGCGTATCGAAAACGGCGGTCGCTTTGCTATCGTCGTGGTTGCAGAAGGCGCCATCTCCAAGGAGGACGCCGCGCTCTCCAAGAAGGAGTACAAAAAGAAGCTTGCGGCGCGCACCTCCCCCTCCATCGCGTACGACCTCGCTGCAGACATCGAGCGCGTCACCGGGCGCGAAACGCGCGTCGCCATTCCCGGCCATACCCAACGCGGCGGTGAACCCGATGCCCAAGATCGCGTTTTTGCCACCCAGTGCGGCGTCGAGGCCGCCCGCGGCTGCCTCGAGGGCGAATTTGGCTTCATGATGGCACTGCGCAATGGGAAAATGTGCCGGACCCCTCTTGAAGAAGTCGCCGGCAAGCTAAAGTATGTCAATCCCAGTAGCGATTTGGTACGCGAGGCAAAGATGCTCGGCATCAGCTTTGGCGACGAATAGGAGTAGCCGGTCATGGCAAACGGGAAAAAGGGCATTCTTGCCGAGTTCCAAGAGTTCATCAGCCGCGGTAACGTGATGGACCTCGCCGTCGGCGTGATCATCGGCGGCGCGTTTACCGCGATCGTCAACTCCCTGGTGACAAACGTCATCAGCCCCCTCATCTCGTTTATCACCGGTGGCAGCACCGAGGTGCCCGGCATGGCGGTGTCCCTTGGCGGGAACACCATCGACTTCGGAGCGTTTTTAGGCGCCATCATCAACTTCTTGATTACAGCAGCGGCCGTGTTTGCAATCGTCAAGTCTTTGAACGCCCTCAACGAGATGAAGGACAAGGCAGCGCACAAGGTGGGACTTGTTAAAGATGAGGCAAAAGAGGAGCCTCCCGCCCCGCGTCTGTGCCCCTTCTGCCGCCAAGAGATTCCCGAGGACGCGACGCGCTGTCCGTACTGCACTTCAAAGCTCGATGGCTATAAGAACGATCGGGACACCCGTCACCTCTGTTAAGGTCCATCCCCCTACAATTAGATCACATAAACGGCGCGCGCTAGAGACCTCGCTCACCCAGCCAAAAGACGCAATCCGCATACACGTCCTGGCGAATGGGTTCGTTGAGAATCTCGTGGCGCGCGCCTTCGTATATCTTGAGGTCAACGCGCTTGACGCCAGCGTCTCGATACTCTTTTACGGCAGCACGCACCCCGCGCCCGCAATCGCCTACCGGGTCCTCGGCGCCGGCGATAAACAGCAGGGGCAGACCCTTGGGCACGCGCTGCGCCCCCTTGCTCGAAATAGCCTCTTTAACAAGGGTTGCCAGCGTGGCATATGCACCCACGCTAAACATCTGACCACAGCGGGGGTCGGCAATGTACTCATCGACCACAGCCTCATCAGTCGAGAGCCAATCAAGCGGCGTGCGCGCATCCTTAATCGCCTTGCTATAGGCGCCTGCACCTAGAGAATCGGCGAGCTTGCTGCGATAGCGCTCGCCACGGGCACGCGCGATGAGCCCGGTGATGGCGCGCCCGGCCACCGCCATAAGCATGGGTTGCTGGCCCGTAGCGCAAATCAGCGCGGCATCGACCCCAAAAGCATGACGTGTAAGGTATACGCGAGTAACGAAGCTGCCCATCGAGTGCCCAAAGACCGCATATGGGATATGAGAATCGGGATACGCAGCCGCAAATCCCTCCATCACACGGCAGCGCAGCTCGTGTACATCGGCGACGAGGATATCGGCACCACCTCGCAGCGGCATGTGTCCCAAATCTTCCTCGCAAGACACCGACTTTCCATGACCCACGTGGTCGTTTGCGCAGACGGCAAAACCTTGCGAGCACAGATACGCCGCAAAATCCGCATAGCGCTCAACGTGCTCCGACATACCGTGAACCAGCTGGATCAAGCCGCGTGGGGCACGCAAGCCGTCGTGAACATCTTGGGGCTCCCATAAGAGAGCGCGAATCGCAGAAGAGCCGTCGTGGCTGGGATAGCTAATGCTCGTGGTGACCATGGGCACTCCTCGTAAAAGAAAAAGGGAACAAGAGGTTCATGCCCCTCTTGTTCCCCATAGCGCCTACTGCAAGTCTTCCAGCCTGCCGTGTTTCTCGTAACGCGTGATGCGCGAGGCCTTGTTATCGTCGTCCACAAAGACCACGCGCGGTTTCATCTGGGCGGCCTCATGCTCATCTACCTGTGCATAGCACATGATGATCACCTTATCGCCCACCTCAACATAATGCGCGGCGGCACCGTTAAGGCAAATCATGCCGCTGCCCGGCTCACCGGCGATCACATAGGTCTCCAGGCGTTTGCCGTTATTGACGTCTGCAACCTGAACCTTCTCGTACTCCAAAATGCCAGCGGCCTCCATCAGCTCCGAATCGATGGTGATCGAGCCGATGTAATCGACCTCGGCCTGCTTGACCGTTGCGCGATGAATTTTGCCTTTGAGCATAGTGAGCATCATGCGAGAGAGTCTCCCCTTGTTGCGTTGGTGTGGTTGCGCTAACGTTGCGCCGCAATACGGTACAACACATTGGTCAGAAGCTGGTAGATCTGTCGGTCATCTCCAGAAAGACAGCTCAGATGAGCCTCGATAGTCCGGGTGTCCCCTCGGGCAGCAGGTCCGGTAAGTGCCGCGGCGCAACCGTTGTGGGCGATGTGCTCCGCGTTGCCCAAGAACAGCGAGGCCAGGGCGGCTTCGGCGTCGTCCTGGCTCAAACCGCATGCGGCAAGCTGCGAAGCCGCCTCGTGATACAGGCCAACGACCAAATTTGACGCCATGACGGCAGCCGCGTGGTAGCGCACCTTGTCTGCCGCATCGATACGTGCATGCTTGTTGCCAAGCCTGTCGAGGATGGCCTCGAGCAGGCAGACAGCCTCTTCATCGCCCTCAAGCGAAAACCACGCGCAACCAAGCTCACGCCAGCACTCAAAGCGACTACTCACCGCATAGAGCGGATGCATGGAGGCAATGTGCGCACCGGCTTCGCGGCACGCCACAAGTGCATCGGAGGAAGTCGCACCCGAGCAGTGCACAACGATCTTTCCGGTAAGGTCCACGCCACAGGCGGCAAGCCCATCCGCAAGCTCGCGAATGGCACCATCGGGCACGGTTAGAAAGATGAGCCGGTTGTCGTGGGCAAGGCCTGCCAATGAGTCGTACGCAAAGCCGTCGCAAAACTTCGCCGCCTCGCGGGCGTGCTCCACCGACCTGCTAAAGAACCCCGGCTGCCCAAACATCGGCTCTTGTTGCAGATAGCGCGCAAACGAGCAGCCCACCTTTCCAGCCCCTACAAATCCAACCGGCGTGAGCATGTCCCTACGCCTTCGGATCAAAGATAAAGTTATCGATCAGACGCGTCTTGCCAATGTAGACAGCCATAGCGCACAAGACGGGCTCGTCGCCGATCTTTTCGATCTGCACGATGTTCTCGAAGTCGACCATCTTCACATAGTCGATCTTGGCAAGCGGCTCGGCCTCGATAATGGCTTTCATTGCGTCGAGCACCGTCGCAGCGTCGGTCTCACCCTCCTCGACCATCTTCTGGCCGGCAAACACGGCGCGCGAAAGGCACAGCGCCGCCACGCGTTCCTCGGCGGAAAGATACGTGTTGCGCGAGCTCTTGGCCAGGCCATCCTCCTCGCGAATGATTGGGCAGCCCACAATCTGGATGCCAAAGTTAAGGTCGCGAACCATGCGGCGGATGACGGCGAGCTGCTGGGCGTCCTTCTGGCCAAAGTAGGCGCGGTCGGGACACACGATATTAAAAAGCTTGGAGACGACAGTGCACACGCCACGGAAGTGAATCGGGCGCGTAAGGCCACAGAGCTCATGCGTGAGCTCGTCCATGTTCACATAGGTACAGGCGTTGGGCGCGTACATCTCAGAGGGCTCAGGGTGAAAGACCAGCGCGGCGCCGGCCTCCTCGCAGAGCTTGCAGTCGCGATCGAAATCACGCGGGTAGCTCTCCAGATCCTCGGTAGGACCAAACTGCGTGGGGTTCACGAAGTCGGACACGACAACGCGATCGTTCTCGGCCGCGGCGCGCACGATCAGGCTCTTGTGACCCTCGTGCAAAAATCCCATGGTGGGAACGAGTCCGATCGTCAGGCCTTCACGCTTCCATGCGCGCACCTGCTCGCGGACCTCGGCAACGGTAGCTGCTGTTTGCATCATTAACTCCTCGATAACGGTAACGATAGATGATCGGCACGACCTCGTTATTTGGCGGCGCGAAGCTCCTCCATCACGGCGGGATCGATCTTATAGCTCTCGGCAGCAGCGGGGAAATCTCCCGACTGGACAGCCTCATCATAGGCGCGATAAGCCTGCTTCATGGCCTCGCCTATCTGCCCAAACCGACGCACCATCTTGGGCTTGAATCCGCCCGTGGTCATACCGAGCAGGTCCTGCACGACAAGCACCTGACCGTCCGTGCCGTTGCCGGCACCGATGCCGATCGTGAATGCCAAGCTCAACTGCTCGGTGACATAGGTGGCAAGGTCTGCCGGCACGCACTCGAGCACAATCGAGAAAGCGCCCGCGGTCTCGATGGCCAAGGCATCTTCGACGAGCTGCTTGGCCGCCTCCACAGACTTGCCTTGCACTTTAAAGCCGCCAAAGGCATTGACAGATTGCGGCGTGAGGCCGATATGCCCCACCACGGGAATACCCGCCTGCGTCATCGCGCGGATCTGCTCGCAAACGGTCACGCCACCTTCGAGCTTAACGGCCTGGCAACGGCCCTCCTTCATAAGACGCGCAGCGTTTGCCACAGCAGTGGGAATGTCGGTTTGGTAAGAGCCAAAAGGCATGTCGCCCACCACAAAGGTGTCATTGCAAGCGCGCGTAACGCAACGCGTATGATGAACCATGTCGTCCATAGTCACAGGCAGGGTCGAATCGTAGCCCATCATGGTCATGCCCAGGGAATCGCCCACGAGAATCATATCAATACCGGCTTCTTCGACAAGCGCCGCCATCGTGTAATCGTAGCTGGTCACCATCGTGACTTTACCGCCCTCATCGACCTTTTTCTTGAGCGTCAAAACGGTGTTCTTTGCCATATATGCTCCTCTTTACGGTCTCGGCGCGCGAGGGGCAACCACGCGCGCCGAAAGCACCGAATATTCCGCTTTATTCTACTACGCAGGCCGATTCATACCCCGAAAGCATGGCAAGAACACGACACCCGCGCCTCGTGCACGACTCGCTTTTCTAGACAAGCGAAAGGGCGTGCTCGATATCGGCAATCAGGTCCTGCGAGGACTCGAGGCCGCAGGACAGGCGCACCATATCGGGACTGATGCCACAGGCCTCAAGCTCGGCATCGTTCATCTGGCGATGTGTTGCATTTGCAGGATGCAGGCAGCAAGTACGAGCATCGGCCACGTGCGTGGCGATTTGGCACAGGGAGAGGTTCTTCATGAAAGTCTCCGCTGCGGCGCGGCCACCCTTAAAGCCAAAGCTCACAACACCGCAGGTGCCGTTGGGCATGTACTTCTTCGCGGTCTCGTAATAAGGATCGCCCTCAAGACCTGGGTAGCTCACAAAGCGGATCTTGGGATGATTCTTGAGGTACGTTGCCACAGCCAGGCCGTTTTCGCAGTGGCGCGGCATGCGCACGTGCAGGCTCTCGAGCGAGCTGTTGAGGAAGAACGCGGCCTGCGGATTCTGCATGGGGCCCAGATCGCGCATGAGCTGCGCGGTCGCCTTGGTGATGAAGGCGCCCTCAAGGCCGAACTTCTCGGCATAGGTCACGCCGTGGTAGCTCTCGTCGGGCGTAGTGAGGCCAGGGAACGTAACGGCATGAGCCATCCAGTCGAACTTGCCAGCATCCACGATCACACCGCCCAGGTAGGCGGCATGACCATCCATGTACTTGGTGGTGGAGTGCGTAACGATATCGGCGCCCCATTCGATAGGGCGACACATCACGGGCGTGGGGAACGTGTTGTCGACCATCAGAGGTACGCCATGCTCATGCGCCGCCGCGGCAAAGCGCTCGATATCGAGCACGGCAAGGGCCGGGTTCGCGATGGTCTCGCCAAAAACGAGCTTGGTGTTGGGCCTAAAAGCTGCCTCGAGCTCCTCGTTGGAGCAATCGGGTGCCACGAAGGTACAGGTGAGGCCCATGCGCTTCATGGTATGCGAAAGCAGGTTATATGTACCGCCGTAGATAGCGGAGCTTGCCACCACATGGTCGCCCGCCTCGGCGATATTGAAAATGGCAAGGAAGTTCGCTGCCATGCCGGAGCTGGTGAGCATGGCCGCAGAGCCGCCCTCCATCTCGGCGATCTTTGCCGCCACGAGGTCGCAGGTGGGGTTCTGCAGGCGGCTGTAGAAATAACCGCTCTCCTCCAGGTCGAACAAACGGCCCATATGCTCGGAAGTGTCGTACTTCCATGTGGTGGACTGGTAGATGGGAACCTGGCGCGGCTCGGCATCGCCCGGATGATATCCACCCTGGACGCAAATGGTATCCATGCGTTGTTCGGTCATTAGATGCTCCTTTGTTTGTGCGGAATAGGAAAAAGATACTCCCCGGCTTTATCCTGCTCAACCCATCAATTGCATAGGATTATCACGCATCGCGAGCCGCTTGACCAGCCACCATGCGGCACCATAAACCGCATCCTCCACCGCCCAAAATGCGAGTACAATGGCGAGCGAACGAAATCGCCAACGAAAGGGGTAACCATGAACGCCATCGACATGACCAAACTCGACCTCGAGGCCTGCAAGGCTCAGGCAGCCGCCTACCATAAACAGGGATTCAACTGCGCTCAAGCCGTCGCCTGCTCGCTTGCCCCGGCACTGGGTTTTGATACCGATACCGCGTTTCGTATTCTCGAGGGATTCGGCGCGGGCATGGGTGGCATGACCGAGACCTGCGGTGCCCTCTCGGGAGCCGTCGCCATCTTGGGCCTACTGAACAGCGAGGGTATGGCGAACCCCACAACCAAGCGACACTCCTATAAGCTCTCCCGCGAGGCCGCCGCGCGCTTCAAGGACAAAAACACGACGACCATCTGCCGAGAGCTTAAAGGTGTAGGTTCCGATGCCGGCCCTATCCGCAGCTGCCCCGGCTGCATCGACGACGCCGTCGAGATCGCCATTCAGATCATCGGCGAGCAGCAGGCGTAGCCCAGCTGTCTATAGACGATACGCATAGCAAGGTCCCGCCCAGAACGTTTTCCAACGCCTGGGCGGGACCTTCTTCATGCATATGACGAGCAACCCTGGAGCACGACCTACCGACGCGTAAACTCGGCAAAGTGCGCCGGAGCTACCAAGATCTCTTCGCGCCCCGCCATGAGCTCGCGCATCTTGCCGCAAAACGGCAACTCCTCACCTGAGCGAAATACAAGGTGCAAGACCACACGATCGGTAAAATCGGTCGAGGCAATAGCGGCGCCCAAGCCTTCGGCAATATGGAGAACTTGCTCGTATTGAGCATAGTCAAGCGTGACATCGACCGGCGTCACACTCGTCATCTCGACGATCATGCCCGCCTCGCGCGCATGCGCCACCGCCGCCTGCGCCGCAGCGGTATAGGCGCGCACCAGGCCACCGGGACCCAAAAGAGTTCCGCCAAAGTAACGCGTGGTCACACAGCAGACATCCTTAAGACCCTCACCGCGCAGCACCTCGAGCGTGGGCATCCCGCTCGTTCGGCTAGGCTCGCCGTCGTCAGATTGTCGCTCGCGACCATCGGTGCAAATCCAAGCGGGGACGTTATGGCGCGCATCGTAGTGGCGTGCGCGGACGGCGGCGATAAACTCGTTTGCCTCTTTTTCGGATTCAATGTGGACCAACTGGGCGATAAAGCGGCTTTTACGATCAACAAACTCACCGGTTGCCTCGACGTCCGCGCGCAACGTGAAATAGCTCTCCACAAACGCCTACCCAAGCTTTACGATCTTGGTACCATGCACCTCGGAGACGCCCACGGCACTCGCAACCTGCTCGGCATTGGCATAGGTGATGCCTGCGCCCGGGAGGATGATCAGACTGCCCGCAGCGTACTCGGCAAGCTCCTGCAGACGGGGGATGTTGTCATCGATGTTGGTGCCGGCAGGACCGCCATGGGTCAGGATGCGATCGACGCCATGTTCGGAAAGCCAATCGATTGCATCGAACTGAAGCTCGGCAGGCATAGCGTCAAAGGCCATGTGGAAGGTAATGCGCATGCCGCGCTCGGACTCTACCGTGGGAACGTGCGCCATGGCGATTAGGCGCTCGAGTGCAGGGATGTTCAACTCCCCCGTCTCGGTCAAGCAGCCAAAGACAACACCCGTGCTGCCCAGACTGCGCGCCGCCTCGATATCGTCCAGCATCATCTCGACTTCTTCGTCGGAATAGACGAAGTTGCCACCGCGCGGTCGAATCATCGTCATCACGGCCACGCCATGAGACAAGGCGTACTCACAGGTGTGCGCGATCACGCCGTACGAAGGCGTGGTTCCACCCACAGCCAGATTGTCGCACAGCTCGATTCGCTTGGCGCCGGCATCGATTGCCTCGGCAACATACTCGAAGTTCTCGGCACAGAATTCTTTGATCAACATAGGTGCATCGACCTTCCGTCTCGTATCAGCCATGCGCGAGCCCATAATCCATTTGTGCAAATGAAGTTGCGGCGCGCGTCGTATATCTGCATGCATTATAGCGTGTGCTACAATGCTTCCCTACGAAGTGGGCCAGGCGATCGCGCGTACGCAGTCCCGTCAGGGGCATGTCGTCCGTGAGGAAAGTCCGGGCTCCGCAGGGCAGGATGCTGGCTAACGGCCAGGCGGGGTGACCCGACGGATTAGTGCCGCAGAAAAGAAGACTCCCACCTGCGCGCGCCTCGGCGTACGTAAAGGGAAAAGCTGAAACGGTGGTGTAAGAGACCACCAGCGTCGCGGTGACGCGGCGGCTTGGTAAACCCCATCCGGAGCAAACGCGAATAGGAACGCTATGGGCTGGCCCGGTCTGCGTTCGGGTTGCGTGCGACTACTGCACCGCACACCTTGGTGTGCGGGCAAAGATAAATGATCGTCCACGACAGAACCCGGCTTATCGGCCCACTTCGTCTTTCTCTTTCTCAAAGCGCTTAATACGCTTTACCCAATCGTCGATTGCCGAGACAATAACTACGCCCGCAAACATCAACCGTGCGTCAAGGTCGTGTAACGGGTATGTAAGTTCACGTTTGTAGTGAAATTCGATTAAGGCGGACGTCATGGGAATCTCTCTTGCGTCTTTTTTCCAACAGATAACCTCGAATCCTGTTTTGGCAATCACCGTCACCCTTACGTTGGGCGTCATCTTCGTCAACGGCTGGACCGATGCCCCTAACGCCATCGCCACCTGCGTCACCACGCGGTGTATGCGCGTACGATCGGCCATTATCATGAGTGCCATCTGCAACTTCTTTGGCGTTCTTATCATGACCCATGTCAACGCGAGCGTGGCCTCGACCATCAGCAATATGGTCGGCTTTGGCGGAGATACGACCATGGCGCTTGTAGCGCTGTGCGCAGCGCTCTTCTCCATTGTGGTCTATAGCGTGGGCGCCTCTATCTTTGGTATCCCAACCAGCGAAAGCCACAGCCTCATTGCCGGTCTCACCGGAGCCGCCATTGCCCTGGGAGGCGCCGGCGGCGTCAATATGAACGAATGGATCAAGGTCATCTATGGCTTGGTGATGAGCCTGCTTTTTGGCTTTGCGATCGGCTGGGCAACCGCAAAAGTGGTTACCGTTATTTGCGCAGGCCTCGACCGTCGGTGTACCGACACGTTCTTTACGTACGCACAGATCTTTGGCGCCGCAACCATGAGCTTTATGCATGGCGCGCAAGACGGTCAGAAGTTTATCGGCGTACTCTTCCTGGGCGTCGCATTTGCCGCTGGCAGGGCCGATGTTGCCGGAGCCGTAATCCCCGTATGGCTTATGGTGCTTTGCAGCGTAACCATGGGCCTGGGCACGAGCGTGGGCGGTGAGAAAATCATCAAGTCCGTAGGCATGGACATGGTGAAACTCGAAAAATACCAGGGTTTTTCCGCCGACCTCTCCAGCTCGATTTGCCTTTTGGTCATGACGGTACTGGGCATTCCCGTATCGACCACGCACACCAAGACCAGTGCCATCATGGGCGTCGGCGCGGTTCGCCGCCTTTCTGCCATCAACTTTGGCGTCGTTAAAGACATGATGCTCACCTGGATCTTCACGTTCCCCGGATGCGGCATCATCAGCTATGCGATGGCAAAGCTCTTTATGTTCTTGTTCTAAACCGTCAGTTAAGGATTCATCATGGCTAAAAAGAACGATACATTTTTCTTCGACAACTACCGCGCTTGCGCGGACTGCTCTTGCAAGGCAGCCGAGTTCCTCGCCAATATCATGAGCTCGTTTAACCCCGGCGAAATTCGCGGAAAGCTCGACGAGATGCACGCCATCGAGCAGGCGGCCGATGAGCTGCGCCACCAGATGTCCGACGCCCTTGTCAAAGCCTTCATCACGCCGATGGAGCGCGAGGACATGGGGATTCTGAGCAATCAGCTTGACGCGGTAACCGATCACGTCGAAGGCGTCCTTCATCGCCTGTATTTCGACAATATCCTTGAGATTCGCCCCGACGCGCTCCAGATGGTAGATACCGTTGTGCGCGGCTGCAAAGAGATGCGCGCCTTGATGGATGAGCTCCCGCAGTTCAAGAAATCCAAGACCCTCCACCAGCGCGTCATTGCCATCAACTCCATCGAGGAAGAGGCTGACAGCCTGTATGTCCATGCGATGCGCGAGCTGCACACCACCTGCAGCGACCCCCTGCAGGTCATCGCATGGCGCGACGTCTACACGTTCCTGGAGCTCTGTGCTGACTCCCTTGAGCACGTCGCCGAAACCGTTGCGACGGTTGCCATGAAAAACAGCTAAGGTGTCCCTCGGTTCGTACGACTTCCATCGCGCTACAATTGATTGACGAATCATGCCGACGCTTCTTGAAAGGGATTGCCATGTCTTTTGAAGATCTTACGCGCACTCGTTTTTCCTGCCGCCACTACGAGGATCGTCCCGTTGAGGATGCTGTACTTGCACGTGTAATCGAAGCCGGACGAATTGCCCCTTCTGCCTGCAACAACCACCCAACGCGAATCAAGGTATGCACAAGCAAAGACGATCTTGCACGCGCCGCCCTCGCCTGCCCGCGCTTCGAGCGTAACGGCAGCATCTTTGGCGCCCCGGCGGTCATCATCGCCTGTGCCGAAACCGAGCGCGCCTGGGTTCGCAAGTACGACCAGATGAACTCGAGTGAGATCGATACCTCTATCGTTGTTGACCAGATGATGATGGCAGCGACGGAACAAGGGCTGGGGACCTGCTGGGTTTGCGCATTTGACCCGCAGGTCATCAAAGAGCAGTTCGGCCTGCCCGCAGGCCTGCGCCCCATCAGTATGCTGCCGCTTGGCTACCCCGCCGAAACGATTGCCGCACCCGAGGCGCGCGAGGCTCGCTGCATCTCGCTTGCCGACTTCACCCTCTAACAAAAAACCGCTCAGCACATACATGCTGAGCGGCACCAACGACAACCTATTTATATCAGAGCGGCAAAAGCAGAGCTCAACGACATCGGTAGACGGTCATTTTCCCAGTTAAACGGCAAGCGGGGTCTTTTCGACAATTCGAAAAGACCCCGCTTTGCATATCATGGATATAAAGCGTGGTGGCTAGTCCAGGTCGTCCATGCCAAAGTTATCGATCGGAGCAAACGGATCGGCAACAGCAGCAGACGCGGCGACGGGAGCAGCGGGAGCCGGAGCGGGAGCCGGAGCTGCAGGAGCGGCAGCCACGGGAGCAGCAGCGGAACCAGTAGGCGTAGAGCTCATCAGATCGCGCGGGAAGGAGTTTTGCGCCTCGTCCATGAAGTGCTGAACGAGCTTCATGTACTCGTTCTTGAAGTCCTCGCGGGAGGCCTTCAGACGATCGATCTCCTCAATCTCGTTTTGCTTCTCGGCGAGAGCCTGACGAATGACCTCGCGCGCCTTGGCGTCGGCCTCGTTCTTGATGCGCTCGGCGTTCTCACGAGCCTCGCTAACAATGTTGTCGGCAGTCTGCTGGGCAGCGATAAGAGCTGCAGAAATCTGACGCTCGCTAGCGGTGTAATCGGGCGCGACGGGAGCAGGAGCGGGCACGGGAGCCGGAGCGGCCTGAGCCTGTGCAAGCTGATTCTGCGCATCGGCAAGCTGCTGCTCGGTGGCGGTCAAACGATTCTTAAGGTCCACGATCTTGTTAAGCATCGCATCGACCTCAGCGGAAACCTGCTCCAGGAAAACATCGACCTCGCCGGGATCATAGCCGCGCTTAGCCTCGGAGAAAATCTGAGCCTGAATATCAGCTGGTGTAATAGCCATCTAAAACATTCCTTTCATTCGCCATGCTCAAAGTCGTCGTTGCCAAGAGCACTCGCGTCCTCATAAAATTATACTAATCAACAAACGTTCCGCCACGGTCAACGCAAGAACTGCAATTACCGGAGAGAAATCGATACCCATCGTCGAAGGCATCATTTTCCGAAACAGATTGAGATACGGATTGACCAGAGATCCAATCACGGCGGCGATGTCGGCAAGCAAGCCGTCCTGCTTCATGGGAATCCATGTGAGCAGGCACCAAATCACAATCAGCGTGCTATAGAAGTTGACCAGGGTATTAATGAGATTAACAATGGTATAAGGATTCACACACTCACCTAGCTCTTGAGATAGCCATCGGCACGCAGCTTGGCCAAATCGGAATCCTTAACCTCGCAGCCCTGGGGCAGCACCATGAACACACGGTCGCCCACCTCGCGCACGGAAGCGCCCAGCCCGCAGGCAAAACCATAGGAGAAGTCGAGCACACGCTTGGCAACTTCGGTGCGAACGCCCACGAACACCAGGGCAACGGGCTGCTTGGTGCGCACGCGGCGAACCACGGTCTCGACATCGTCATAGCTCTCGGGGCGCAAGACATATGCCGGAAGCTGAGGGGTACCGTTGATCACGGCAGCGGCGCGAGCCGCGGTCTCGGATGCAGCGGACGTTTGAGCCGGTGCGGAAGGGGCCACAGAATGCATGCCGCCCGCGTAGCTCGAAGGAGTGTCATAGGCACCCGGGCGATATGCGACAGCATCCTGCGAGCGCGCAGGGGGGTTATACGTAGTTGCATGACGATCGGCATCGCCAACAAGCTGACCACTGCGCGTATACACAGCTACAGATTCAGCCTCGCCACGACGCGTCTGGCCAAGAACCCCGTTGCTGGGTTCATCATCATACCCATAGCTGCCCGACGAACCATAAGAGCCGGCGCCATAGGAATCATCTGGATAGCCGCCCTCTGGCGCATCATCATAATAGGCATCGTCGTAGCCCTCTTCTGCGCCGTAATCATCTTCGGGATACGCCCCGGCCTGGCCGAAGGGGAGCTTGTTCTTGAGTTCATCTAGAAAGCCCACGATGGTACCTTTCTACCCGTAGTGCGATTGATGTATAGGTGGGTGTATGGTCAAACCACACGCATCAGCCCGTGGTTATTGTAGTGCAAAGGATGGGTTAAATGCCACCCTACCAAGGCGAATGAGGGTAGAGCCCTCTTCAATGGCTACATCGAAATCCTCACTCATGCCGCACGAGAGTTCGCTGAGCGTCAAAGAGGGATAGGCCCTCTCAAGCTCATCGCGAAGCTCGCGCAGACCGGCGAAGGTCTTTGCAGCCACCTCTTTGCTACCCCGTGGGGCCATTGTCATAAGCCCACGAATGGAAATGCCAGAAAGCTCCATGAGGTCCTCGATGCATGCGCGAAGAGCCTCGGGCGCAAACCCCGACTTAGACTCCTCACCGCTCACATCAACCTCCAAAAGAACCTGCTGAGGAGCTAAAAACTCCCCCGCCTCCAAGCGACGAGAGGCGCGCTGGGATACCGCGCGAGCCAGGTCGAGCGATTCGATGGAATGAATCACCTCGGCATGACCGAGCACGGCATTGATTTTATTCTTCTGCAAGTTGCCAATCATATCCAGACGGACCCGAGGCAAATCATCGATAGCATGCAAGCCCTCGAATTTACGCACGAGCTCCTGTGGGCGGTTCTCCCCCAGCAAGGTATAACCCGCGCGCACGGCATCGGCCGCGGCATCAATATCAACCGTCTTGGATACCGCCATGATCTTGACGTCCTCGCGGGAGCGGCCAGCGTGGCCAAGCGCGATATCAACCCGCTCGAGAATCTCCTCGCGGCGACGACGCAGATCATCAAGATATGTCTGAGCCATGCTCATCATCCCGTCCGCCTTAGGGTTTACGACTTTTTGCCATACTAACGCAAAGGCGCGGTGCCGCCGCGGGCACCGCGCCTAAATTCATAAACCTTAGTTTATTTGCATGCCAAGTGGCAGAGAACGACTGACTACTCCTCAGTAGCTACGGCCTCGTCATCAGCGGCATCGTCTTCATCGTCATCATTCAAAGACTCGATCAGATGGCGAAGCTGCTCACCCACCTCGTCCAAAGGAAGCTTGGCAACGTACTGCGCATCGGTCTTGGGATCCAAAACAACACCCTCGCCAGAAGGCACGCGCATGCTCTCCAGCTCATCCTCATCGATATCAATAAGATCAGAGGCGGTCAGACGCTGACCGGTGAGCAGGAAGGTCAGACGGCACGCGGCATCGATGGAGATAGAAGCGGTGCGGTCCAGATAGCGCGAAACCATGATCGTGCGGCGCAGATCATCATAGGAGCTATCGTCCGAGAGCTCGGGGGCACTCATGCGATTGTACGTACGGAAGAACTCTTCGTAGATTTGATGCACGGGCTCGTCTTGGCCGGAAAGGCCGCAAACGATGCTCATGTCGTTGTTCACAAGAGCGGAAATCGACGATCCCACAACGCGATAGACGCAATCGGCCTCGCGCAAAATAAGGTCATTGAGCTCGGCCGGGAGTTGGATGTCTGCCTTGACCTTATGCTTTGCCGCGCGAGCGATCTGGCGCACTTTATCGGTCATGCGCTGCAGGTTGAAATCGATATAGATGATGGTCTGCAGCAAACGGAAGTCGGATGCCACCGGGCCCTGCGTCGCGATGAGGTTGTAGCACACGGCCTCAAGATTGGCGCAGCGCGCATCGATCTGGAGCGTCGCCTTCTTCGTCTTATTGGCGAGCTTCTTGTCGCTTGTCAAAAAAGCGGTGACGGCATCGTGGAGCGTTAAATCGACGGCCTCATAGATGGAAAGCATCTCGTGGCGCGCCTCGACGAGTTGACGCGAAAAGAGCTTGCGCATGGTTTTCTCCAATCAGACAGATGCGAGCATGTGCAACTCGCAAGAAACGGGCACCGGGCGCGAATCAGCCAAAACGACCGGTGATGTAGTCTTCCGTGCGACAATCCATGGGACTAGTAAAGATCGCGTCGGTTTGACCATACTCGATAAGTGTAGCAGGCTCGCCCGCAACTTCTTGTAAGAAGAATGCCGTGTAATCGGAGATTCGTGCCGCCTGCTGCATGCTATGCGTGACGATGATGATCGTCATCTCGGGCGCAAGCTCGGCCATCAGGTCCTCGACCTTCTGAACGGAGGTGGGATCGATGGCGGAGCAAGGCTCGTCCATCAAAAGAACGTCCGGCTGCACAGCCAGAACGCGAGCGATGCACAGTCGCTGTTGCTGGCCACCAGAGAGCGCCAAGCCGTCTTTCGAGAGCTGATTGGAGACCTCTTTCCATAGGTTGGCGCGCTTTAAGGACTCTTCGACGATATCGTCGAGGTCGCTTTTGCTAGTCACGCCCTGCAGTCGGGGGCCAAAAGCGACATTCTCGTAAATGGATTTAGGGAAAGGATTGGGCTGCTGGAAGATCATGCCCACGCGACGGCGCAAATCGACAGGATCCACGCCCGGAGCGTAGATGTTGTTACCGTCGAGCGACATCGAACCGCTCACGTGCGTTCCCTCGATCAGATCGTTCATGCGATTCATGCAGCGCAGGAAGGTCGACTTGCCACAACCCGAAGGACCGATAAACGCGGTGATCTTGTTGCGGGCGATATTGACATTGAGGCCGGTGAGCGCATGGAAATCTCCGTACCAGAAGTCAAAATCCTTGGCGATAATGGCGCTCGACTCGGGCGTGGGCGCGGACTGATAGACAGACATGGGACTCCTTTGAGCGACTTATCGGCTTCGACGCGACAGATAGCGAGAGAACAGGTTGAATGCAAGAATGATGATCATCAGCAAAAGCGCGGTGCCGTAGGCAGCGTTCATGTTGATGCCGTCGTTGGCAAGCAGGTACAGGTGAACGGTCATGGGGCGACCGGAATCAAGCGGCGTGATAGGCATATTGATAGCCTGGCCCATGGTGTAGAGCACGACAGCGGTCTCTCCGATGGCGCGGCCGATGGCGAGCACGATGCCCGTAGCAATACGGCCAAAGGCAGAAGGAAGCACGATCTTACTCACGACCTGCCACTTGGTGGCACCCAATCCATATGCACCCCAGCGAATATAGCGCGGTACGGCGCGAATGGCCTCTTCGGTCGTGCGCATAACGATCGGAAGCATAAGCAGGGCCAGGGACATGGCGGCAGAGAGCATGGAGAGGCCCAGGCCCATAGCCTCAACAAACAGCGCGTAGCCAAACAGGCCCATAACAATCGAGGGCACCGAAGCCAGGGCATCGGCTGCGTATCGAATGATATTGACCAAACGTCCCTGCTTGGCGTACTCGGCAAGATAGACGGCTGCAAGCACGGCGATAGGCGTGCAGATGAGCATGGCAAGCGCTGTGACGTAGACGGTGGAGACGATGGTGGGCCAGATACCGCCCTCGGCATTGACGCCCTCGGGCCAGCCAAAGATGAAGTCGGGCGAGATGTGCGGCAAACCGTTAAACACCACGTAGGCGATGATGGCAACGAGTACCAGCGTCGTGATATAGGCTGCGGCACGAAAAACACCGAGCATCACCTTGTTGGAGGTGTCCTTTGAGATGCGGCCAGCCTTGCCGTGAGAAAGGGCGCGCTTGATGCGCTCGCGCGAGGTGAGTTCATCGGTCTGAGTGGATGGATCAGCCATGCCCTACCTCCTCTTTTTCGAAATCAAGCGCACGATGCCCACGAGCGCGGCGGAAATAATGAACAGCACCACGCCCATGCCAAACAGAGCGGAACGATGAAGGCCGCTCGAGTAGCTCATGTCAAGCGCAATCTGGCTCGTGAGCGTAGAGATAGGGCTCGCGATGGAAGACGGGATAACGGGAGCGTTGCCCACCACCATAAGAACCGCCATGGTCTCGCCGATGGCACGACCCATGCCAAGAACGATGGCGTCGACGATGCCGAGCTTAGCGGCAGGAAGAACAACCTTGTAGATGGTCTGCCACTTGGTGGCGCCCATAGCGTAGCTCGCCTCTCGAATGCCCATGGGGATGGAGTTCAAAGCATCCATGGTAAGCGTGGTAATCGTAGGCACGATCATGATGGCGAGAACAAACCACGCGGTAAGCGCTCCAAAACCCAGCCCGTCAGAAATCTGAGCCACGAACGGGCGGATAATCACCATGCCAAAGAAGCCATAGATGATCGAAGGGATACCTGCCAGCAGGTCAACTGCAGGGCTGATGATCTTGCGAACGCGATTGCTCGCAATCTCTACCAGGTACACTGCTGTTCCCACTCCAAGCGGCACGCCCATGACAAGCGCGCCAACAGTCACAAGGCCGGAGCCCGCAAGCAGCGAGACGATACCGTACTCACCCTCGCCCGGAGCCCAGGTAAGGCTAAAAAAGTTGGCAAGCCCGATATCGGTAAAAACGGGGAATGCGCTGTACGCGGTGAACGCGAAGATCAAGATAACCGTCACAACCGCCAAGAACGCACAGGCGAAAAAGAGGTACTGGAGAGCTCTCTCCTTAACATATGTTGCATGCGAAACGAGCGCGAGCTCGCGTTTGGGAGCCGCACTGGGCGTCTCTTCCATGGTCTGGTCCTCCATGCACTCACTCCCCCGAAGATTCGTCGTCGGTCACGGGGATAAAGCCCGCGTCGCGCACGATGGAATCCATCTTGTCGGAGATCACATAGTCGATATATGCCTGAGCCTCGGGACTCGGCGTTCCCTTGACGTAAAAATACAAATCGCGGGAAATAGGGTAACCACCCAAGGCGATTGTCTTCTCGGAGGGCTCGACGTGGTTCACGCTAATGGCGCGTACGGCGGTCTGAGCGAACTTGGACTCCACAAAGCCAAGGGAAATGTAACCGATGGCGCCCGCACTGCGGCTCACGACATCGCGCACCTGGCCGGTACCGGAAAGGACAGCGGCGCGACGATCAAAGGAGGCCCCGTCCATGACGATGGATTTGAAGGCCTCGCGCGTACCGGATGCCTCATCGCGGTTGACAAGCTGAATCGTTAGATCATCGCCGCCCACTTGGCTCCAATTGGCGATCTTGCCGGCATAGATGTCGCGCAGTTGATCGGTCGAAAGATTCTGCACGGGATTATCGGCGTTAACGATCACAGCGATACCATCGTGTGCGATAACGATCTCGGTGAGGCCGAGTTTTTGCTCATCGGCATTGACCTGGCGCGAGGACGAAGCGATGTCGGCCGTGCCGTTTGCGACAGCCTCGATGCCGGCAGAAGACCCTAGGCCACTTACCAGTACCGAAACGCCGGTCTGATCCCGAAAGCTCTCGGCCGCAGACTCAGCGATAGGCAGACAGGTGGTAGAACCCGCCACGGTAATTTGCTTGGACGAGGACGCGGATGTATGGCAGCCAGCGAGCGGAAGCATCAAACCAGCGGCTATGCATGCCATAAAAGAACGTCGGCTTATCGCATGAGCGCTAGTGCCGCATGACGGCCGCACATTCCCTGCTCTTTGCGATACGAGTAAAACCTCTCGTTGAGGCTCATGGTCGAGAGACGTGTATCGTGAATCCCGCACAGAGGAACTCCCACTTCTACAAGGGACTGTTCAATAGCGCGCGCAAGGTCAAGCTTGCACGACGCAGACTCTTTAATGCTATCAAATTGTAAAGCGAATGTATGCAGCAAATCAGACGATACCTCGTATTCATCTCCAAGAATATGCGGTCCGATATATGCATGGACTTGCTCGATGGGCACACATGTCACCCCAGAAAGGATGCGGGCGGCAGACGCGGCGATGCGCGCATACGTACCGCGCCAGCCGGAATGCACCACCGCAAAACCTCCCGGACAGGTCAGGATAACCGGTACGCAATCGGCAAAGCAAAGCATGACGGGCACCTGCGCCTGGGTGCAAACGATGGCATCGGCCCCTTTGGCAATGCGGGCGCGCACGGAATCGAGAACGGATGCATCGGCAGAATCGACTACGACGACATCGTCTCCGTGAACTTGATTGGGTACTAGCAGGCGATCGAGATAGGCCTCCCCTCCCAAAGCAGTAAGCGCACGACGACGGTTCTCGGCAACCGCCAGCGGATCGTCGCCAACATGGGCTCCCAAATTCAAGGAGGCGTACGGAGACGCAGAGACACCGCCGGTACGCTCGGTAAACCCAAATGCGATACCGTGTTCCTCGCCGCCTACAACCGTCACACCGTTATTTGTCAGGCGCTCAAGCTTAACTGGCTGTCCGCACGCCATGCCATACTCCCTTCGACAGATGCGATCACCCTAAAGAGGAGACCAATTGAAATAAATGCAGAACAGGGGGTACGGAATATCGTATCCGCACCCCCTGTGGTTCAAACTATCCCGCAGAAAACATCCTGCAAAAGCTGTTAGAAATTGCCGCGCTTCAAGAAATCGGGCAGTTCAAACTGCTCGTTGCCAAAGTTGGGAAGCTCAGAGCCGCCCACGTTGCGCGTTGCTGCGGGGGCAGCATGCGCTGGCGTGGAGGCATCGCTTACAGACTTCGAGGCAGAAGACTGACTCTGGCCAAACAGCTGATCTTGACGGTTGACGTTGGCATCGCTAAAGCCAGTGGCGATAACGGTGATGCGGACCTGATCGCCCAGGGATTCGTCGACAACGGTACCGAAGATGATGTTGGCCTCGGGGTCGACAGCGTTGGCCACAAGGTCGGCAGCGTCGTTGATCTCCTGGATGCCCAGGTCCTTGGAACCGGCGATGGAAAGGAGCACGCGCGTGGCGCCATCGATGGAGCTCTCGAGCAGACGGCTGGAAATGGCCTGCTGAGCAGCGTCCACGGCGCGGGTGTCGCCAGATGCGGTGCCAATGCCCATCATGGCGGTACCAGCCTGCTTCATGATGGTCTTGACGTCAGCGAAGTCCAGGTTGATGATGCCCGGGACGGTGATGAGGTCCGTGATGCCCTGAGTGCCCTGAGAAAGCACGCCATCGGCTGTAGCGAATGCCTCAAGCATCGTGGTCTTCTTCTCGGCGATGTCGAGCAGTTTGTCGTTAGGGATAACGATCATGGTGTCAACGCACTCGGAAAGCGTCTTGATGCCCTCTTCGGCAGAAGACTTGCGCTTGCGGCCCTCGAAGGTGAAAGGCTTGGTCACAACAGCGACGGTAAGCGCGCCAACCTCGTTCATAGCGATATCGGCAACGATGGGAGCGGCTCCGGTACCGGTGCCACCGCCCTCGCCGCACGTAATGAACACCATGTCGGCGCCGGCGAGCGCCTCGGAGATATCGTCGCGGCTCTCGTCTGCTGCCTTACGGCCAACCTCGGGGTTCGCGCCTGCGCCCAGACCACGGGTAAGGTCGGTACCGATGTGAACCTTGATGTCAGCATCGGAAATAGCCAATGCCTGCGCATCGGTGTTGATAGCGACGAACTCGACGCCGCGAATGCCCTCTTCGATCATGCGGTTGACGGCGTTGGTGCCACCGCCACCTACACCCACCACCTTGATGACGGCAAGATAATTATTGATCTCGTTCTCGTGCATTTGACGGTCCTCCGAACAGTGGGTAAGGCGCTTTGCGTTTATACGACGTTAACCCTCAAGTAGAGATTAAATGTCGAGGTAAACCATGGTATGTTTGCACATTGAGGGCAAATAAGTCAAACCCCCGTAATCAAAAATATGGATTTCGCAGGTAAACGGCTATGCCGCTCACGGAACTCAAGCTCAGGCGCTCGAGCGCCCCCTACAGATCGACCGAACGATATGTGTAGGCGTCGGGCGTTCTCACATTAATATAGGTAACCCCCTTCTGCTCTTCCAAAAGCTTGGTCACGATGCGTTCTTTCTTTTGAATGTCGTCGGCATTGCCCACGGAAACCTCAACGCCATTGTTGAGGTTGCAGGCAAGAGCCTGAACCGAAGGAACCGAGAAACTTTTGACCTGCGCCAGGAAATCAGGCGAGAAACCCGCGATGTACTTGAGCGCCGCAGCCAAGCCCTCCCCCTTTACCCTCGAGCCGCTCAAAGGCGAAACATCGGTACCCACATTGGTCAGAAGCACGGCATTGAGCTGCTGCGCCACCGCGCGAGCGGCATCCTCGCCCGAAAGCAGGGTTACGCCATCGGCAGTCTGGACGGGCTTCTGGCCGTCATTTGCATCCGCAGCGTCTGCCTGGGCATCGGGCGCATCACTGCTGTCAGAATCATCCATCGAATCGGAGGAGACGTCCTGGCTATCGTCGGAGACGTCTTTCGACGAGGAATCGTCCGTTTGGTTATCGGCTGCTGGCGCAGCAAGTCCCGTTGCATTCACCACCTTGCCATTGGCATCAAGGCCCACGGCAAGCGAAACGGGTGCGATCCAGGTATCGTCATCTCCGATGGCCCAAGCCACATTATCGGCAGAGATATAGGCAACGGCCACGACCTTGCGCTCGGTAGGCGTGATGATGAGCTTATGGGGGAACTCGCGCTTTACATCCACGCCCTTCACCCAAGGACTCTTTTTAAGACTCTGGACAATCGCATCGCTATCGACGTTGAGCAACGTCGTATCGTCGGGGAGGTCGATAAGCTTTTGAGCGGTCTCCTTCGAAATATGTTCCGAACCATAGATCTCGATATCCGTGGCGGCAAAGAGGCTCGACTTGAACAGAATGGTCCCAACGATAAAGAGAACCACGATCACGGCAGCGGCGGCGCTTGCAACAAGACGAGCTGAAGAGGACAGCTGCGGCAGATGAATTGAAGATGCGACAGAGCGAATAGCGCCGAGAACCGGGTTTTCCCGCTTTGTATTACCCCGGGAAAGCGAACCAGCGGAGCGGCGGTCGGGCATTTTGAGTCTCGAAGGAGATTGCGGACGAGTCGCCGCGCCACGGCCGATAGGTGTCATCTGCGAGCGCGAAGCAGCACGCTGCGGACGCGCAGGGGGTGTAGGCGACATGGTGCGGCGAAGGGAAACGTTTCCGCGACGCGCAAGGCTCGCCGTCCGCCGCGCGGGCGGTTGGGTGTGTGAACGAGACGACGGGCGACTGGCACGGGGACGCGCCGAAGCCGGACGCGCAAGCTGACGACCGGCGCTCGATTGACGCGGCATCGGACGCGCCCCCTGAGGACGCGAGGACGGACGAGGCCGCTTGGCTATGGGCTGTGACGGACGAGCCTGATGAGGGCGTCCTGTGGAACGAGAAGACGAAGGCCCCAACGAAGACGTGCGAGGACGAGAAGACGACGTTACGGCACGACGAGGCGTCGGCTTCCCATTAGAAGCCGAGGAATTTGACTTCCGGCTGTAGCTCGACGCCATACGTTTCCTTAACCCTCGCGTGCACGTGCTGAATCACGGACAGAACATCTTTGGCCGTTGCCGACCCATTATTGACAATAAAGTTAGCGTGAACGGGAGAAACCTCCGCGCCCCCAACCGAAAAACCCTTCAATCCACAGTCGTCAATCATAGCGCCGACACTTTTATCGGGCGGATTACGAAAAACAGAACCGCACGAAGCCTTACCGATAGGCTGCGAGCGACGCCGACGCCCCAGATAGCGCTCCATGCGCTCGCGGATGTCATCTTTTTTACCAGGCTTCAAAATGAGGGTTGCCTCGAGAACGATCTCAGAACCGGGAAGACCCGTCTCGCGATAGCCCCAATAGATATCGTCATGATCGTAATAGCGCAAGCCCTCGCCCGGAACATAGGTGACAAGGGACTCGATCAGCTGGCCGATCCATTCGCGTCGAGTACCTGCGTTCATAGAGACGGCACCGCCCACGGTACCGGGAATACCCACAGTGAATTCCAAGCCCGAAAGCCCACGGGACATCATTTCGTTGACAAGGCGCGAGAGCACAGTCGCCGCGCCCACCGTAACGTGAACACCGTCTTCGGCGATTACAGTGCGCTGGAACTCACGTCCCAAAACAATCACAGCCCCCTGGTATCCGGCGTCGGAAACGAGGATATTCGATCCCCTTCCCAAAAGGACCCAGGGAATCTGCTCGCGCGAGAGCACTTCTACCGCACGCCGCAAACCATGGTAGCTCTGGCAGGTTATGAACAGCGAGGCAGGACCACCTACACGGTAGGTGGTATGGCGCGACATGCGCTCGTCCTCGATGACATCGATGTCCGCGGCACCCGAAAGCGCCATGATGGCGTTGAACAGGCCCATAGCCTACTGCGCGTCCTTCGACTGCTCCTGAGCATGCTCAAGATACTCCGGACCCACCGCGGTAACGTCGCCCGCACCCATAGTGATCAACAGGTCGCCCTCATGCGCGTTCTCGTCGATGAGCTTCATGAGCGCAGGACGGTCGGGAGCATAGAATACGGGCTTTCCAGGATGACGCTCAGCGATCAGGTCTGCGAGCATCTTGGAGGTAGCGCCAGGAATAGGCATCTCGCCCGCCGAGAATACGTCAATCAGGATAACGGTATCGGCATCGGCGAAGGCATCGGCAAAATCGTTGGCAAGCGCCTGCAAACGCGAATAGCGATGCGGCTGAAACACTACAACAACGTGCTTGAAGTCGAGCGTCTTTGCGGCCTTGAGTGTAGCGCCCACCTCGGTGGGATGGTGACCGTAATCATCGACCACGCAAACGCCGCGCGTATCGCCCACGTGGGTGAAACGGCGACGGACGCCATCGAACGTGGAGAGTGAGGCTGCCGCAGCATCGACATCGAGGCCGAGCACGGAAGCAACGATGAGGGACGCACATGCGTTGAGCATATTGTGACGGCCCGGATTGTTCTTGATGGAAACGCGGCGCTGCATGCCGTCCACGGTAGCGACAAAGCTGCCGCCAAGCGCATGCGTACAGGCATCGGGCTTGACCACGACGTCGTTCTCGTTGGCAAAACCATAGGTAATGACATGCAATCCCGTGCTATGAGCGAGCTCGGCCAGACGCGGGGAGTCGCCGCAGACAATGATGGTTCCATCCTCGCCCACGAGCTTCATGAACTTGACGAACGTAGCCTCGATCTCTTCGAGAGAGCCGTAGTGATCAAGATGATCGGCCTCAACGTTGGTAACAACCACCACATTGGGGTCGAGATACAAAAACGAGCTGTCGGATTCATCGGCTTCGCATACAAAATACTCGCTCGAGCCATTGCGACCATTGGTGTCATAGCCCTCGACGATACCGCCGATCAAGAAGCTGGGATCAAGACCCATGCGATCGAGCATCGTGGCGCACATGGAAGACGTAGTCGTCTTGCCATGGGTGCCCGCAACGGCAACCGTCGTATGGCCATGGCCCAAGGCAGAAAGCATCTTTGCGCGGGGCCAAACGGGAATACCCAATTCGCGAGCACGAATCAACTCGGGATTTGACTCGGGAATAGCCGTGGAGACAACCACGACATCGGGCTGTACCTCATCGATGGTTTTGGCATCATGGCCCACGTGGATATCGACGCCGGCGCGCGTGAGCTGGCGAATATAGCGAGAGGTCTTAAGATCGGAACCCGTCACGACAAAGCCACGCTCGTGCAGCACGAGGGCGATACCGCTCATACCAGCGCCGCCAATCCCGATAAAGTGGGCGCGCTTAAACGTCGGCTCGCTGGATGCATTCTGGATATCTGCCATAGGTCCATCTACTCCTTGCAGCGAATAAACAATCTTCAACCTGTTTACTGTACCGCAACTCGTCCAGACAGACCAAAGCGATGCGTTATCTGCGCAATCCCTCTATGGCATCAGCAAGAGTCGAAGCGGCCCGATCTTGGGCTAGTCCGCGCGCCGCGTCGTGCATATCTGCACGGCGAGCAGGATCATCCAGCAGTTCAAGCACGGTGTGCTTGAAGTCTTCGCCATCGATATCGGCATCGGCAAACATAACGGCGGCGTTCGCATCAACCAGGAAGCGGGCATTGGTCGTTTGATGGTCGGCCGTGGCAAGCGGGTACGGCACGAGCACAGAAGGAACGGCTAGAGCCGCGATTTCGGCGACGCTCGACGCGCCGGAGCGGGAAAGAACAAGGTCTGCCGCACTCAGCATGTCGCCCATATTGTCGATATAGGGCATCAAGCGATATCGATGCTTATCGGTTTCGGTAAGGGCAAGCGCTGCCGCCGTGTCATCATAGCCGTCCGCACCGGTGGAATGAACCACATAGAGGTTCTCGCGTGCCAGGAGCTCAGATTTAAGCGAAGCCATGCGCTCGTTGAGATGCTTGGCACCAAGCGAGCCGCCAAAGACCAAAAGCACCGTAGCATCGCGAGGAATATCCAACGCCTCGCGTCCACGCGCCCGCTCGCCGGCAAGCACGGAAGCGCGTACGGGATTGCCCGTGAACTCGATACGCTTCGCACCCGCGTGCTCAAAAATGGGGCGCACGCTCGGCTGCGCGATCGCAACAAGGCTTGCGATCTTTGCAGACTGCTTATTGGCAAGGCCGGGAACGGAGTTCTGCTCGTGCAGGACCACAGGGATACCGAGTTTTGCCGCTGCCCGCACCAAAGGAAGCTCGACATAGGCGCCAAAGCCAATCGCCACATCGGGCTTGAGAGCAGGATTTTGCTTGAAGGTGCGCACCAAGCGACGCTCCTCGCGCGAAAGATGTGCGAGAGCAGTGACAAGTGTCCAGGGGCGCGCACGGTCAAAGCCAGTCACCTCCACCGGGAAAAAGTCGAATCCGGCCTCGGGAACCAATTTGCCCTCGAGACGACGCGTCTCGCCAAAGAAACGAACATCGTGCCCACGTGAGGCGAGCTCGTCTGCCAGGGCAAGCGCGGGATTGACATGGCCGGCGGTGCCGCCGGCGGCAATTGCAATCAACATCTTATCGGTCATAACGGTCCCTTCTGTAATCCGACCTGCGACGCGGCTGTCCGTCACGTCCATCGCCGCGCAGGCGATCGGTGGGGTCGGCGTTCAAATCAACTCGGTTCCATCCCCCATTCGTGCGAGAAGAAGGTCTTCTTGAGTAGGAACCCTGCGAGCGAGCGGCACGGATGCGGGGCTCTTGAGCGGTCTTTCCGTCCATCACCGTGAATCCCGCTCGCTCATTCGACACCGCACGGCCAGAACGCGTGCGAACGCGGCCCGCAGTACTCACACCGATATGATCGGAAACGTCTTCATCTTCGTCCATAACGGCAAAGCTGCGACGACGAGCATCGTAGACGGTGCGAGCGTTGCTCTCGACGGATACACGAATGATCAAGCCGGCCAAAATGAGGGAGGATATCATCGACGATCCGCCATAGCTGATAAAGGGCATTGTCTTTCCCGACATGGGAATGATGTTCAAAACGCCCGCAGCATTGATAAAGAACTGAAGCGCGAGCATAAGGGCAGACCCCTGCGCAATCATACGCCCCTTGAGATCAGGTGCCTGGCGGCCAATCTGGAATGCAGCGTAGATAAGCACAGCAAAGACAGCTAAGAACAGCATGGTGCCCACAAAGCCAAGCTCTTCGCCGATGATCGAGAAAATATAGTCGTTATGGGCCTCGGGCAGATAGCTGTATTTCATCGTAGAGTTGCCGATGCCGCGCCCGAACAGACCGCCCGAGGTAAACGCCATAATAGCGAGTGTGGCTTGAAAACCGCTGCCATATTTATCGAGCCAAGGGTCGGATTGCACCAAGAAGCGCTCAAGTCGGTACGGGGTAAGCGCAATCATGCCCACCAAAAGAATCACGATAAAGCCGATGGCGCCCCAAACCACCTTCCATGAAAGGCCGCAGAGAAAAAGCATCGCGAACACCGTGGCAAAAATAATCATGAACGTGCCCGTGTCGGGCTCAAACAGGATGAGCAGCGCAGGAACACCAACAACAAACGCAAGCTGCTTCAAAAGGCCGTTTGAATCGATCTGTTCTTTATCGTAAAAAACGTCTAGCACGCCCGCGACCATGATGATGATCAAGGGCTTGATAAACTCAGAGGGCTGAAACAGGAAACCCGCAAAAAGCCTGATCCAGCGCCTCGCGCCGCCAGCGCCAGCACCAACAAACAGGACCAGTAGAAGGACGAACGTAAGGGTGCCCCAAACGGCTTTCGCTAGCGTTTTTGTAGCGAAATCCCACGGTATCGCGCGAAACGAGATAAGCGCGCACAGCACAGAACCAACGGCGGCAAAGCCGAACTGTCGCTTAAAAAAATAGAAAGCATCGCCTTGCTCGGACAGGGCTTCGACCGAAGATGCAGAGAAAACCATGAGCAAGCCAAAGGCGACAAGGGCCACAAGGCAGGCAATGAACACAAGGCGTGGACGCATAATGCGGGCGGGAACGCCCGCGATAAGCTTTTCGCCCCAGGAAGAATGCTCGGGAGAAGCATCGCGCATCACGCGGTCGCCCTTATGGCGCTTCACAGCGCCCCGGACACGCACCGCCGATCCATCGCGCATGCCAGCGTTAGTTTCTCGCACGCTCTCCCCTAGCCCTCGATAGCGGCGGCATCGGCCGCACGAAGCTCGTCGAGATAGGATTTGAATGCACGTCCGCGCTCTTCGTAACCAGAGAACTCGTCAAACGAAGAGCAAGCGGGAGAGAACAGCACAACATCGCCAGCATGGGCAAGTGTACGAGCAACGTCAACGGCATCGCGCATGTGCTCCGCGCGAGCAAGCGTCACGCCGCTCCCCTTTGCGCCGGCAAACTCAAGCGCGAGTTCGAAGCGCTCGGCAGCCTCGCCAAAGCAAACAACAGCAACGACGTGCTGACACACGATACGCGAAAAATCCTCCAAGGGAGTTCCCTTGTCGTGACCGCCCAAAAGCAAGATCACGCTGTCGTGAGGGAATGCCGTGAGGGCCTTTTCGACCGCGTCGGTGTTAGTTGCCTTTGAATCGTTGTAAAAACGAACGCCCGCGATAGAGCCTGCGGGCTCGATGCGATGCTCGAGCGGCGCAAAGCTCACAAGTCCTGCACGCACCGAAGCCACAGAAGCGCCGCAAGCGAGGGCTGCCGCCGCCGCGGCCAATGCGTTGATAACATTGTGGTGACCGGCGATCTTCAAGTCTGCCGTGGAAACTAGCTCGTTTTCCACGTCCGCCAGGCGCACGACCATACGACCATTGCGCACAAAAGCAGCGTCACTGGCGCCGCTATCCTCACAGGAGAGCGAAAGCACGCGTCGACCGGGCTTGAAAATCTCGTCTCGATGGGCCATGTTGCCCTCGTCCTCGACATCGACGATAGCCAGATCACGCTCGTCCATATTCTGGAACAAGCGAATCTTGGCTTCGGCATAGTTTTCGTGCGTACGGTGCCATGCCAGATGGTCGTCCGTGATATTGAGCAGAATCGCTACACGCGGATGGAGCTCCTTTGTGGTGGCAATCTGATAGCTCGAAAGCTCGGCGCAAAACCAGGAGCCATCTGCGCGACCATCGACCTCGTTAATAGGAGGGTTGCCAATATTGCCAACGGCCACGCTGGGGATATCGGCAAAACGAAGCAGATGGTCGACAAGCGACGTAGTGGTGGTCTTGCCGTTGGTCCCCGTCACCGCACACCAGTTGCTTGGCGAAAGACGGAAGGCAAACTCAGGCTCGCCCATAATTTCATTCGAATGAGCACGGCCGGCGGCAAAAAAGTCGCTAAATTCAGAAATACCGGGGCTGGAAACGCAGATGTCGTATGCACCCTCGACGTCCTCGGTGCCAAAAACAAAGCGAGCGCCCGCACGCTCAAGCTCGCGAGTCCGATCGTTGGGCTGCGCTTTTGCTCCACCGTACATGGTTACGCCAGATACACGGCCGCCCAGATGGGAACATGCCCACTGGACAACATCGAGACCCGAAGAGCCCTGGCCTAAGACCAGAAGCGAGAACACCTGCGGCAATGGCATAAGAAATCACTATCCCAGCTGGAAGAAAAGAGCAAGACCGAGCGCGCCAAAGGCGGCGGCCACAATCCAAAAACGAATGACAACCTTGGTCTCCGCCCAGCCCTTCTGCTCAAAATGATGATGGATGGGAGCCATGAGGAATACGCGCTTCTTGGTGAAGTGGTAGCTCACGACCTGAATCATGACAGAAAGCGCCTCGACGATAAAAAGACCACCGATAATGAGCGAAGACACCTCGGTATTGGTGACAATGCCCATGCAGGCAAAGGCGGTGCCTAAAGCAAGAGAACCGGTATCGCCCATAAAGATACTCGCTGGATAGCAGTTAAACCAAAGGAAGCCAAGGCATCCGCCCGCAGCAGCGGCGCCAAAGATAGCAAGGTTGGAATCCCCGCAAAGAAACGCGATGGCAGCCATGATAAGCAAGGCGATCATCGATGTGCCGCCGGCGAGTCCGTCCAGGCCATCCGTAAGGTTGACGGCGTTGGAGAAACCGGCGATCAAAAGCCAAGTAAAAACGACAAAAAGCCAGGGCACGGTAAATGGCGTACCCGCAACGTCAAACGTCGTAGAGAGCACGGAAAGATCGATGGCAAAACCGCCCGGGAAGCGTACCTCGGCGGAAACTCCGCAAAAATTGACGGCACCCAAGCAAAAGATGATGCAGATCAGGGTAAGGCCAAACATCTTGGCGCGTGGCGTCAAGCCAAGCGAGCGCCCGTGCGTTACCGAAGTGAGGTCATCAATCAGGCCGAGCACGCCAGTGGCAACCGTAGCGATAAGCACAAGCAGCATCTCGGTCGTATGTTTTGCCATGATCAAGCAGGTGAGCACGATGGCGATGAGAATCACAACGCCGCCCATGGTGGGCGTCCCCTGCTTAACGAGGTGGCGCTTGGGGCCATCGGCGCGAACCTGCTGACCGATGCTTTCGTACTTGAGAATCTTGATCCACAGGGGCATGAGGACAATCGTGATAAGAGCGGCGATGCCCAGAGCCAAGAAAGCCTGATACGTGGGGTAAGACGCGTTACCTAGCATGCGCAGACCTCCTCAACAAAACGATCGAGTCCAACGGCGCGAGAGCCTTTGGCAAGAACCAAGTCGGATGCGCAGAATGACGAGGAGAAGCGCTCGATAAGCTGATCGGTATCGCTCACGATGAAGATCTGATCGTCGGGCATTCCCATGAGTTTCGCAGCGGCAGCCATCGCAGCGGCGGCTTCGCCGCCAACGCACACGAGCGTCGAAAGCTTCTTAGCGGAGGCATAGGCGCCCGTCAGGGCATGAAGGCGCTCCGTGTCGTCGCCAAGCTCGCCCATCTCGCCCAAAATGGCGATGCGAGCACCCTCGCACGGCAAGGAGCACAGCAGGTCAAGGGCGGCTGCCATCGACTCGGGGGCAGCATTGTAGGTGTCGTCGATGACGCGAGCGCCGCAGGCGGCACGACGAACTTCCTGACGGCGACCGGTGATCTGCAGAGACGTCAGAACCGAATCGATTTCCTTGGCGCTCACACCCAAACGATAAGCAATGGAAGCAGCATACACAACATTGATAACAGCCTGCGCACCGGGAAGGGCCACATGGGTGTCCAGGGAAGTGCCGTCGGCAAAGGTGAGCGTGAAATAGGGCTGTCCCTCATCGCTCACGCGAACATCGCCCACACGCACGTCGTCGCTAGCGGCCGAGCCGCATAGAAGCACATCGACACCGGCAGGATCGGCAAATCCCTCGCGGATAAACGGGGTGAAATCGTCCTCGCCATTCATGACCAGAAGAGGCTTCTCGCCTTCACGCGCGGGCATCATGCCGGAGATTATCTCGGCCTTTGCGCGCGCGATGTTCTCGCGGCTGCCAAGCATGCCGATGTGCGACGTGCCCACTTTGGTGATCACCGCATAAGCCGGGCGGGCGCACGCCGTGAGACGAGCGATCTCACCCGTAGCATTCATGCCCATCTCGAGCACAAGCATCTCGGTATCGGCAGGTGCCGCAAGAATCGTCAAGGGCATACCGATAAGGTTATTGAAGTTGCCACTCGTCACATGGACACGATAACGGCAGGCAAGCATCTTTGCCAACGAGTCCTTCGTGGTGGTTTTGCCGATAGAGCCCGTCACGCCAATAACGGTGGCATTGAGGCCCATGCGGTAGTGGTGCGCCAGAGAAAGCAGGAATTCCATCGGGTCTTCGCAGGTAAATAAGGCACATCCGCGTTCATTTGCAAGGTCAATCAAATCCGACGCGGGCTCGATCGTAAGAACGACAGCTCCGGCGCCGGCCTCGATGGCCGCAGGCGCAAACGAGTTTCCGTCTACGCGCTCGCCCGAGAAGGCGACGAAGATCGAATCGAGCTGAACCTGGCGCGAATCGATAACGCACCCTTTGCAAATGCGATTCTCGTCACCGGACTTGCGCTGCGCATCGCACGCGCGCTCAATGTCCTTGACTGCGATTTCTATCATGCATGCTCCTTTGCGAGCCGATATTCCAGCCGATTATTGTACCGTTGCCATGCGCCTTTGTGGTGCAGGCCCTGTGTGAATGCGGGCGCAAACAGTGCGGCCCAACTTCTATGAGGTGGGTTGAATGTCCAAAATAGTCAAAGCGCTCCCCATAACGGTCGCGAACGGCGTTGCGGCGGCCGTGGAGATATAGGGCGTTCCATCGAGCGTCACATAGACCATCACCTGGGGGTCGTTTGTGGGGGCAAAACCGATAAACGAGGACATATAGACGTCTTTTTGATAGCCGCCATCCTCGCTCGCGCGCTGCGCGGTACCCGTTTTGCCCGACACGTCATAGCCGGGAACCTGGCCAAGCGTGCCCGTTCCCTCGTCCACAACGGTCTTCATCATATCGGCAATTTGTCTAACGGTCTCTTTGGAAAAAACGCGCTTTTCCTTTGCCGACCAGTCCTTTTCCTCGCCCCCACAGGACTTGAGGAAATGCGGGACGGTCATAACCCCTTTGTTCGCAATGGCGCTCATACCGTGGAGCACGCTCACAGGAGACAGGGAGATTGCCTGACCAAAAGACATAGCGGCGAGGCTTGCGCCATCGTACTCGTCGCGGTCTTTAACGATGCCCAAACTCTCACCGGGAAAATCGACCCCTACTTTTTTGCCAAACCCAAAGTTATGTATGTATTTAGCAAAAAGGTCGGCTCCAACCTGCTTGCCCACGAGCACCATGCCGGTATTTGAAGAGCGACGTAGAATTTCACGCATGGTCATGGTCATGGCGTAATCACGCAAATCGGAATCATATACGTCGTCGTCGCCCGCCTTGACAGTCGAAGGGACCTCGTAGGTCGTATCGGGGCCGGCGATGCCTTCTTCGATAGACATGCCGCATACAAACGTCTTGAACACGGAGCCTGGTTCGTAGGCATCGGTCACAACGCGCAGATTCATATCCTCAGAACGCGCAGTCGAAAGATCGCTGGGATTGTACGTGGGATAAGAGCAAGCTGCGAAGATGTCACCGGTTCGAGGATCGGACACGATAATGGAACCGTAATTCGCATCCGCTCGCTCGACGGCCGCGGCCAGAGCCTCCTCTGCAGCCTGCTGAATGTTGACGTCAATCGTCAAAACGATATCGGCACCGTCTTTTGCAGCCACCTTCTTGTAGGCGCCACCCGCCACATAGCTGCCATCGGCCGCATGCTCGCGCACGATAGAGCCGTTTGTGCCCATCAACGTATCCTCGTATTGGAGCTCGAGTCCAGAAATACCGTTGTGCTCGGTATCGGTTACGCCCAGCAGCTGAGCACAGGCGCTTCCAAAGGGATAAACGCGTTTCATGGAGGGCTCGAGCACGATGCCGGCAAGACCGTACTTCTCGAGCTTTTTGCCCTCCTCGGCATCTGCTTTTCGCTGGATATAGGTATAGCTCTTTCCATTGACCGCCGCGTTACAGGTTTTTTCATCCACATCCAAGACGTCCATCAGGGCACGGACGACCTTATTTTTGCTATCGACCTGGCTTGGGTTGACCGCAATGTCATAGCAGCTCTCGCTCGAAGTAAGGACATTGCCGTTACGGTCGTAAATAGTTCCACGTTTGGCATAGAGCGTCTGATTGTAGACGCGGCGCCAGTACAGCTCGTTCTCGGCGCGGTCGTCACCAAATACTTGGTATCTTCCAAGCTGGAATCCGCATGCAGCGCCTGCCAAGCCAAGAAGCGCCAAAACAAAGGTACGCCTTGAAACAGACTCACGCGACATGTCCGTATGCAGCAGGTCGGTCTTTGGGGCAGACCTACGGGCACGTGCAGCGCTGCGCTGAGCGGACTGCGAGGTCCGAAGACGTGTTACAGCATCGTTGTTATGGTGGTTTTGGTTTTGTGGCATGAAGCACCCGGGATCTAGAGCTTTTGACTACAGCATCCTATCACGGTTATTCGGCAGCAGGCACCTGTTCCGCAGAAGCAGCATCCGATCCGGCAGCCGCCGTCTGATCGCCCGAGAAATCGAGCGTGGTAGTGTCGTCGTCCCCAGCGCTCACCATACCAAGTGTCCCGGTAGCAAGATCGCGGATGCGCGTTTCGGAACCGTAGACGGAGCGCATGACCTGCAAGTTCGAGCTCTCCTGATGCGCCTGCTCAAGCGAAGTCGCCGCTTGAGCGTTGTTGTTGAGAAGAGCGGTGGTTGCGCCAGCAAGCGCAATACGGGCAAAGCCCACAACGCAGAAGAGCGCCACGAATACGAAGGCAAGCTTCATGACATGCGTGAAGTACGGGCTTACAGCCTGGTTTGCCTCGAGGCCCTCGCCCGATACAACATCGAGTCGCGGACGTTCGGGTGCTACCGGAGCCGGAGCTGCCGTGCGATTGGGATAGGAGACGGGTTGCGCCTCGTACACATCATAGGCGTATGCGGCATTTGAAGCGCGATATGCCATGGCTGCAACCCCTCCTTCAACATCGTGGTGCTACATTTCAAGTTCGTTTAAACGTGCGCGGGGAAGGACTGGTCGATGGACCTGCCGGAGTTATTAAATCCTCTCGGCAACGCGAATCTTCGCAGACCTCGCCCGCGGGTTGCGCTCTACCTCTTCGGCAGACGCAGCCAGGGGTTTTCGGGTTATGA
>CATWBG010000017.1:0-35003 GCA_958348985.1 uncultured Collinsella sp.
CGACCCGAGGGTTACACCCTAAGAGCAAACCACCCCTTTTAGGGGTGGTTCTGATATCGCGATGTGGCTATGACTGCGAGATGACAGCAAAGTGACTACTCGTCGCGTCCCTCCTTGCGACGAGCAGCGGCACGTGCATCGCGTATGCCCTTGATGGCGGCATGGCGTGCGGTGTGCGCATCGTGCACAGCATCGCGAGCCTCGGCGGCCGTTGCTTTGGCAGAACGAAGCTTGACGGCCAGGTCGGGGTTGGTTTCGGCGACCGCGGCGATAGCGGGGCCGTCGAGCTCTGCTTGCGTGGGCTCGGCCAAAAAGTCGATGGCGTATTGTGCGGCGAGCATGCTGCCCTTGGCAAGCACGGTTTCGTCAATCTTGTAGAAGCATGAATGCTGGGCATATGTAGCGCCAATGGCGGGGTTGCGACAGCCCAGGAAAGCGAGCATGCCGGGAACGCGGCGCAGATACTCGGAGAAGTCCTCGCCCGAAAGCGTGCCGCGGTAATGGCCCACGCCGTCCTCGCCCAAGAGCTTGACGACGGCACTTCGGCAGCGTTCGGATGCCGTGGGCTCGTTTTCGACCTTGTAGTTGGCGATGGTATAGTCCGTGAGTTCGGCTTCAGCGCCCAGCGCGGCGGCGGTGTGCTCAACGATGCGGCGGATGTGGTCGGGAACCACGTTGTGGGCGGTTTCGCTGTAGGTGCGCACGGTGCCGGTGAGATAAGCGGAGCCGGCGATGACGTTGCGAGCGGTGCCTCCGTGGAGCTCTCCCACGGTCACGACGGCGGGCTCGTACGGGCTGATCTCGCGCGCAACGATGGTCTGCAGCGTGTTGACGATCTCGGCGGCGACCATGATGGCGTCGTGGCCGCGTTGAGGCATGGCGCCGTGGCACGACGTACCGCGCACGTCGACGCGGAACCAGTCGGTGTTGGCCATGCGCGGGCCCGGCTCGCAGCTTACGGTGCCGGCGTCCACTTCGCTCCAGATGTGCATGGCAAACGCGCCATCCACGCCTTCGCACACACCGGTGCCGATCATCATCTTGGCACCCTGGCCGTTTTCCTCGCTGGGCTGGAACACGATGCGGATCTCGCCGTGGATATCGTCGGTCATATGGCGCAAGATCTGCAAGGTGCCAAGCATCATGGCGATATGGCAGTCATGGCCGCAGGCATGCATGAAGCCTTCGTTGACACTGGCGAATTCCTCGCCGGTCTGCTCGGTGACGGGCAGGGCGTCGATGTCGGCGCGCAGTAGAATACGGCGGCGCGGCGAGCCGTCCTCGCGGTAGGCATCGGGGGCGGTGCCGCGCAGGGTCGCCACGAGGCCGGTTTCGAGCGGGCGCTCGTAGGGGATGTTCATGGCATCGAGCTGATTGGCGATGTCGGAGGTGGTGCGCACCTCGGCCAGACTCGGCTCGGGGTGTTTATGGAAATGGCGACGCTGCCTGATGATATAGGGCTCGAACTCGGCGGCAATGTCATGGATGCATTGGGTCACTTCCTGTGGCGTGCGTACATCTTTATCGCTCATGATTTGCTGTGCGCGAGTTTTTGTCATTCGTTAGCCCCTTTGACGTTTTTTGCGGCCGTATTCTCTTAAGTATAGTGATGCTTGCTCGTTGCGCGTACACTGCATCCTGTGTTCACATGGCGCGACATTGCCGCAGAGGGGAAGAGATGAGTTCGATGCAGATGCGAAACGCCGGTCACAGCGAGCTGATTGTTCGATCAAAATCTGTCTTTACCTCGGAAGATGGTATTGACGAGCCGCGAGAACTTGCCTTTTACGTGCGCGATGGCCGCATCGTCTCCATTGGGGGGCCCGAGCGCGTTATTGCCAAGGCTCCTTTAGGCGTGCCCGTGACCGACTACGGGGATCGTTTTATCTGCCCTGGTTTTCACGATGCGCACCTGCATTTCTTCCATACCGCCGTGGGATGTTCTCCCTACATGCTTATGTATATGGGAAAAAGCGAAGAGGACCTGGTGGAGCGCACGGTGGAATTTGCGCGCGATCTTCCTGCGGATGCCTGGGTGGTAACGCAGGGCTGGCGCGATTATCGCTGGACTCCTCGTCAGCATCCCACCAAGCGTTCGCTTGACCGTGCGTTTCCCGATCGCCCCTGCGCGATGTATTCGGGCAATGGCCATACGCTTTGGCTTAACAGCGCGGCGCTCGACGCTTTGGGCGTGACGCCCGATACCGAGCCTCCGGCGGGCGGCAGCTTTGATACCTTTGAGAACGGTGAGCTTACGGGTATTGTGCATGAGGCGGCAGCCATGCAGCTGCTTCCGCGCTGCTTGGAGTGGCTGGGCGAGGAGCGCATTGCCCAGGCGTATGCCCAGCAGATGCAGCGTATGGCCGAGCAGGGCATCACATCGATGTGCGACATGTCGCTCATGCCCATGCCGGGCTGCGATTTTATTCGCGACGATGTATACGACAAACTGCAGGAGGAGGGACGCCTGTGCGTTCGCGCGCATTTGTTCCCCACATTGCTCGACGACCAATCTCGCCTGTTTGAGCTGCAACGTCGCTACGAGGGCAACGAGTTGCTCTCGGCGCCGGGATTCAAGCAGTTCTTTGACGGTGTTTCGAGTGAACATACCGCGTTTCTTACCGAGCCGTATTCCAACCCGCGCTTCCCGGGCGACCGCGGCCGCCTGACGATTCCCGCCGAGCACATGCGCGAGTTGGTGCTGGCTGCAGCAAAGGCGGGCGAGCCTGTGCGTATCCACGTGATTGGCGACGGTGCGATCCATGCTGCGCTCGATATCTTTGAGGAGGCGCGCGAGCGTTTTGGTGCGCCAGCGCATGGACACAACACCTTGGAGCACCTGGAGAATCTTCTGGTCGAGGATATCGATCGCCTGCGCGAGCTCGACGTGGTGGCGTCAAGCCAGCCGTGCCACATCACGCTGGACCCTGGTGGTCCCGAGCGTGACCTTGGCGAGGACCGTGCCCAGATTATGTGGCCATTTTCTACCTACGAGCAACGCGGTGTTCGCCAGGCGTTTGGTACGGATTCGCCCATCACGGTTATCGACAGCATGCATGTGATCTATACGGCCGTTACGCGCCAGGATCCGCGGAGCCGCTGGCCTGAGGGCGGATGGCATGCCGACGAGAAGATTTCGGCTGCGAGCGCGATTCGCAATTACACTCTCGGCAGCGCCTATGCGGCAGGAGATGAGAAGAACCTCGGAAGCCTCGAGGTGGGCAAGTACGCCGATTTTATCGTGCTCGATCAAGATCTTACGGCGATTGACCCGCAGGAGATTCTTGATACGCAGGTGCTCGCAACCTACCTGGGCGGCACTTGCGTGTTCGAGCGCTAGATGCTTCGCTATTGAGTGGCGGTTTTTCGAACATTTTGAAATGAGTGGCGGTTTTTCGAACGTCTGACAAGGCAAATCAGCGTTATTTCGTTTGATTATCCGCCACTCATTTATACATGCGCGATTTGCCGCCACTCCTTTGGTAATCACGCGGGAAAATGCAGCGAGGGTGTGGAGGCTGCAGCGATCACGCGAGCGAATGCGGTGAGGACGCGGACAAATGCGCGTTTCACCGCCGCTCATTTTAAAAAGAGCCTCGGGTGGACGCGAGATGTGCCGAGACGCACCAAGAAAGCGGTCCCGGGGCATTTCTAGCGCACGAATTATCCAGTGAGGACCTCTCATCGACCCTTTGTTCGCCTTGGCCCGGAGCGATTCATAAAATCTAAGTGCCAAGAAATAAGATTTTTTGCATTTGCGTTGTATAAGTTGGAATCGCTGGGTACTATTCATACCGTTCGTAACGAGAGAGGGCCATCGCGCACATCTTGTCGCATGGCAACAAAGGAGGAACAAAGCATGTCTTTGAAGCCGCTTGCAGATCGCGTTCTCATCAAGCCGGACGCAGCCGAGCAGAAGACCGCTTCTGGCCTGTATATCGCCAGCAACGCTCAGGAAAAGCCCCAGCGCGGCACTATCGTCGCCGTGGGTGCCGGTAAGGTCAACGACAAGGGCGAGCGCATCCCCATGGATGTCAAGGAAGGCGACGTTGTCATCTACGGTAAGTTCGGTGGCAACGAGGTTAAGGTCGACGGCGAGGATTACCTGCTGATGCGCGTCGACGATATCTACGCCGTCGTCGAGTAGTTTTCTCGGACATTTTATCTATACCGCGCGCCGTCATGACTCGGGCTCGCGCGCGGCGTCACTTCTTTTGGAGGAATAATCAATGGCTAAGAACATCACGTTCAACACCGACGCTCGCGCCAAGCTCGCCAAGGGCGTCAACACCCTGGCCGATGCCGTTACCGTTACCATGGGACCCAAGGGCCGCTACGTTGCTCTTCAGCGTTCCTATGGCGCCCCCACCATCACCAACGATGGCGTTTCTGTTGCCAAGGAGATCGAGCTCGAGGACAACATCGAGAACATGGGCGCTCAGCTGGTGAAGGAGGTTGCTACCAAGACCAACGACACCGTGGGTGACGGCACCACTACCGCAACCCTGCTTGCTCAGGCTATCGTCAACGACGGTCTGCGCAACGTTGCCGCCGGCGCTAACCCGCTGGCCATCCGCCGTGGTATCGACAAGGCTGTCAACGCTGCCGTTGCCGAGATGAAGGCCCAGGCCAAGCCCGTCGAGACCAAGGAGCAGATTGCTTCTGTCGGTACCATCTCTGCTGGCGACCCGCAGGTTGGCGAGAAGATCGCTCAGGCTATGGAGGTTGTGGGCAAGGACGGCGTTATCACCGTCGAGGATTCCCAGACCTTTGACATCACCATCGACACTGTTGAGGGTATGCAGTTCGACAAGGGTTACGTCTCTGCTTACTTCGTCACGGACAACGACCGCATGGAGGCCGTGATGAAGGATCCGTACATCCTCATCACCGACCAGAAGATTTCCAACGTTCAGGACATCATGCCTGTTCTCGAGGCTGTCCAGCGCACCGGCAAGGGCCTGCTCATCATCGCCGAGGACGTTGAGGGCGAGGCTCTGCCTACGCTCGTGCTCAACAAGATCCGTGGCGCTCTCAACGTCTGCGCCGTTAAGGCTCCGGGCTACGGCGACCGTCGTAAGCGCATGCTCGAGGATATCGCTGTCCTCACCGGTGGTCAGGCTGCTCTCGATGAGCTGGGTATCAAGGTTGCCGACATCACTGCCGATATGCTCGGTACCGCCAAGACCGTCACCATTTCCAAGGACAACACCACCATCGTGGGTGGCGCTGGTTCCAAGGAGGCCATCGATGCCCGCATCGCTCAGATCAAGGGCGAGCTTGAGCACACCGATTCCGATTTTGACCGCGAGAAGCTCCAGGAGCGTCTGGCCAAGCTCTCCGGTGGCGTTGCTGTGATCAAGGTTGGCGCTGCTACCGAGACCGAGCTCAAGGAGATCAAGCATCGCGTCGAGGACGCCCTGCAGGCAACCCGCGCTGCCGTTGAGGAGGGTATCGTCGCTGGCGGCGGCGTGGCCTTCATGGACGCTGCTCCTGCGCTCGACAAGATTGAGATTGACGATCCCGAGGAGAAGATCGGCGTCGACATCGTCAAGAAGGCCCTGACTGCTCCTGTGGCCACCATCGCCAAGAACGCTGGCTTTGAGGGCGCTGTCGTGGTCGACAAGGTTGCTACCCTGCCTGCAGGCGAGGGCCTGAACTCCGCTACCGGCGAGTGGGGCAACATGATCGAGATGGGCGTGCTCGACCCGGTCAAGGTTTCCCGCGTCACGCTGCAAAACGCTGCTTCCGTTGCTTCCCTGATCCTTATCACCGAGGCTACCGTCACCGATGTCCCCAAGAACACGCAGCTTGAGGACGCTATCGCTGCTGCTACCGCTGGTCAGCAGGGCGGTGGCATGTACTAAGCCGTAAGGGCTTGACTTCCCATCGGAAGGCCCCGGAAGGTTTCCACGCCAACGTCCTCGCGCTTCGCGCTGCGGGATGTTGGCTTAGGAAATCCTTCCGGGGCCTTCCTGCGTTTACGCCCTTGAAATCGGGCGAGCGGGGAGGAAGGGTGGTGCGCCTTCGGCGCGTTGAAAGGCGCTTCGCGGCTGCGGAATCGCTCAGGAGAATAACCCGGGGCCTTCCTGCGTTTGCGCCCTTGAAATCAGGCGAGCGGGAAACTGTGGTTGATGCGGGGACCCGTCCCAGACGCTCGTTCGGCTTTGCCGAACCTCGCGGGACTTCTGGTATCAGCCTTGCTTCTTCAACATCTATGAGCACTAACGGGTAGCGATAATGCTGACGGAGAAAAAATCGGGATGCTGATACGTTTTGATGTGCTCAAACATCTTGCCCGAGGCATCGAACGTGTTTGATTCGATGCATGCGACATATGACTTTTCGGATACGTGCAGCAGGTTTGCGACATCGTTGCTGGCGAGTGACATGGAGATGCGTCGCTTGCTTGTGGCTATTTTGATTCCCAGTGTTTGTTCGATATAAGCATATGTACCGGTTAGAGCGATTTGCGGTGTGATATCGGGCACCTCGCTGGCAAGGGTGTGCGTTTCTTCTAATGCGACTGGCTTTCCATCCGCCAGACGCAGACGGCGCATATGTACAACTTCTGCACCCTTGGGCAGACCTGTGGTGGAGGCTAGCTGTTCATTGGCGACAAGCGTCTCAAAATTGAGCAGCTCTGTTGCTGGTGTGAGGCCGCGTTCGGCGCAGACTTCGGGGAAGATCTCGATGCCTCCTGTTGCATATCCGTTCGCATCTTGAGGTGTTGGCTGCCAAATTACGGTGACGCCAGACCCTTGGCGCGCCTGAACATAGCCAGCGCGGGCTAGTTCCTGCAGGGCTCGGCGTACGGTGGAGTGGGAACAGCTAAAGCGCGCGCAGAGAGCATCTTCGGTTGGAATCTGTGTTTGAAATGCGTACGTGCCAGATTCGATTCTTTCGCTTAACTCTCGGTAAATATCGCGATAGATGCTTCTGACCATGATTCACCCTTGATTCATTCGAATAACCTTCTAATATAGTAGACAATAATTCATTCGAATGAATTATTGAACAGCATGCTTGCATTCAATAGGTTCGTTGCGTTGACAGCGAAGGGCGGCAGTAAAGGGAGGATGAGATGTTCAGGGCTGCGTTTTTTGATATCGATGGTACGTTGGTGAGTTTCGAGACGCATGGGGTGCCAGACTCTACGGTCAAGGCTCTTGCGCATATGCGTGAAAGCGGGGTAAAGATCATTCTTGCAACGGGACGCTCTCTGCTGGACGTGCATCCCGACCTACAGCCAGGCGGTCGAATCGCCGTTGATGCCGTACTGGCTTTTAATGGTCAGCTCTGCTGCGATTCCAAAGGAACATTTCGTGATTGTCCGCTTGAGGAAAAGGATGTTAGGGCTGTTGTTAGTCAGGCAGAGGCGGGGTTGTATGACGTTATTCTGATGCAGCAAACGCGATTTTTGATGAGCCGGTATAGCGATTGCATCCGTTCAACAGAGGAGCGCGTGGGGAAAACCGATGCTGAGCTGGGGCTTTCTGACGCCCTATCTGAGCCAACGTATCAGATTTGCGCCTATATCGACGAGGGCGAAGAGGGTATCTTCATGCATGAATGCAGCAATGTCGAGTTTACGCGCTGGTGCGACGGTTTTTGCGACATCATCCCTAAGGGCGGCGGGAAGCCAGCGGGTATTAAGGCAGCGCTTGCACGTTACGGAATTGAGCCGGATGAGTGCATTGCGTTTGGTGACGGTGGAAATGACATTGCGATGTTTGGCTGTGTGGGACAAAGTGTCGCCATGGGCGAGGCTTCTGTTGCGGTAAAGGCGGCGGCGTCTTATGTGACTTCGAATGTCGATGATGATGGAATCCTGCGCGCATGCGAGCATTTTGGATTGCTGTAGGAATCAGACTTGTGCGATGAGGGGGCATGGGGGGTGGTGCCCCGATAGTATCTTCACTAATCTTCGCATTGCGCATGCGTCTGCGACACTGTGCCTGACGCGGCGCGGCGGGTAGCGTAAAATAGGAGCTTGCTTGTTTGCACTGCCAAAGGGGAGGGCAGCCACGGTATGGCTCAACAACACGACCTGTTTGACGACATCATCGACATCAGCAAAGGGCTTGGTGCCCTAAAAAATCCGCTGGGCGGAATCTCCGATTCGCTGATGGGCATCGAGTCGGAAGAGGATCATTGGAATCCTGCAGACTACAAGGAAAAGCCGCGTGGCAATTCCAATCGTTGTCTTGCCTGCATTCACGAGGGGAGCAGCTGCAACGCCTGCAAGGTTGTCTGCCCGGTTAATGCGGTTGATATTGACGACGGCGGTATCGATATTCTCGATAGTTGCCGTAAATGCGGCTTGTGCGCGGCAGCATGTCCTACCGAGGCGATGAACTCTCCCAAGATTAAGCCTAAACAGTTGTACGACAAGATTGCCAGCGCTGCGGCGTCGCACACCACGGCATATGTCACGTGCACGCGTGCGCTGCGTCGCCGTCCGCGTGAGAACGAGGTTGTGCTCGCCTGCATCGGAGACGTGACACCCGAGGTTTGGTTTGCCGTTTTGGCCGACTACTCCAACGTGAGCGTGTACCTGCCGCTTGGCATGTGCGACCACTGCAAGACCACGACTGGTGAAGAGATGCTGGGCGATGCTATCGCCACCGCCGAGGAATGGGCGGGAACCGGTCTGGGCCTTGAGGTGGAGGCACGCGACCTCAAATGCGTGAAGCGCCGTGAGTACGAGCGCAAGGAATTCATGGACAACATGATGCGCACGACGGGTCTTACCGTTTCCAAGCTCAATCCTGCCGCCGCCGCTGTGGCCTCGGTGACGCAGAAGCTCAAGGCTCATAGCGACCGCATCACGCAGCTTGAGAGTACCCTCAACAATGCTTGCGGTTCCACCGACTTCAAACGACGTCGCGTCTTGACTCAAAATCGCCAGCTGCTGCTTTCTGCCCTGCAAGATCACCCCGAGCTTGCCGATAATATCGAGGCATCCATTCCCCAGTGCGATTTTGATACGTGCACCATGTGCGGCGCTTGCGTTGACTTGTGCCCTACGAACGCTACCGACTTGGTGGGTTCGGGCAAGTTCACCGTCGAGCCGGAGTATTGCGTGGGGTGCGGCCTGTGCGTCGAGGCATGCGAGAACCACGCGCTCAAGATGGTGACGTATCCGGGATCTGAACTTGTGGTGCCCGATCCGGAGGCCGAAGAGAAGGCTGCTAAGGCCGCGAAGGCCCATGAGGAGGCGGTCAAGATGAAGGCCGACGCCAAGAAGAAGCTCACCAAGGTCCTTGATCAGGTTGAGAAGCTCGCAGATTAAACATGCGAAGTGCCCGCTTGCGGGCGCGCTACGTCAAAGACTGCTATCGTAGGTTCGTTACCAAGAATCCGTCGCCGCAGCGACGGCATGAGAAAAGGAAAGCCATGTCCCTGTCTATCGGCATTGTCGGCCTGCCTAACGTGGGCAAGTCCACGCTCTTTACTGCGCTGACCAAAAAGGGCGGTCTTGCCGCCAACTACCCCTTTGCCACAATCGACCCCAACGTGGGTATTGTCGATGTGCCCGATGCGCGTCTGCAAAAGCTTGCCGACATCGTGCATCCGGGCCGCATTGTGCCCGCTGCGGTTGAGTTTGTGGACATCGCAGGCCTGGTCAAGGGCGCTAACGAGGGCGAGGGCCTGGGCAACCAGTTTTTGGCCAACATTCGCGAGACCGATGCTATCTGCGAGGTCGTGCGTTACTTCAAGGACCCCAACGTCATGCGTGAGGTGGGGCGCACGGGCGAGTTTGTCGACCCCGTGGCCGACGCCGATACTATCATGACCGAGTTGATCTTGGCCGACCTCTCCACGCTCGAGAAGCAGCTGCCCAAGTTGGAGAAGGAGTCCAAGCGCGATAAGGAGCTGGCTCCTAAGTTTGAGGTCGCCAAGCGCCTGGTCGATTGGCTCAACGACGGCAACCGTGCCGCCACCATGGAAATGACCGACGAGGAGCGCCTTGCTGCCAAGGGCCTGTTCCTGCTCACGATGAAGCCGATTCTCTATGTGGCAAATGTCGATGAGGACATGCTCGGCGACGACTTTGATCCCATCGACGGCGTGAAGCCCATTCCCATCTGTGCCAAGGTCGAGGCGGAGCTCTCTGAGCTCGACGCAGAGGAGGCTGCCGAGTACCTGGAGAGCTTGGGTCTTGAGCAGCCGGGTCTGGATGTGCTTGCACAGGCTGCCTACGACCTGCTGGGCCTGCAGAGCTTCTTTACCGCTGGTGAGATGGAGGTCAAGGCCTGGACGGTGCGCAAGGGCGCAACGGCTCCGCAGGCTGCTGGCGTGATTCATACCGATTTTGAGCGCGGTTTCATTAAGGCCGAGGTCATCTCGTATGACGATTACATCGAGCTTGGCGGCGGGCAGGGCGCGAAGGCTGCCGGCAAGCTGCGCATCGAGGGCAAAGAGTACGTTATGGCCGACGGCGACGTGGTGCACTTCCGCTTTAACGTGTAGTGGTGCTCTTCGCCTCCTACCTGGCCAACGACAAAGGAGCAGACGGTATGCTTGACGAGTATGGACAAAAAGCTAAGGTTATGACCATTGCGCTGGTAGTCTTGGGCCTCATTCCGCTGATTGTTGCCGTGGTGGCGCTGCCGCAGTTTGCCGATCAGGTTCCCATGCGCTATGACGCGGCGGGCGCCGTGACGCGCTGGGGAAGCCGCTGGGAGCTTTTGATTACCCCCGTCTTTGCGTTGGTGTTCAGCCTGGCATCGATTGCCTACGGCAGGAAGCAGGCGCGTGCGCACACGGAGTCGGACGCTATGGCATGCATGATCTTTACGCGCAATGTGCGCTCCGGCCTGGTGCTTGCTGTACTTTTGAACATTGCCAACGTGTACCTGATGTGCGTCTCGGCGGGTATCGCCGGCCCCTTTGTTTTCTAGGGGTAACGTCAATCGCCAGCAACTAGCGCGCTAATGAGCCAGCTCCTTTGGGGCTGGCTTTTTTATTGCTCGTTTGGGTCCTTAATCAAATCGGATGGAGTGGTTTTAAGAACATCGGCCAGGCTTTGTAGCGTGTCGAGCCTAATGTTGCCTAGTCCTTGTTCGATGCGATCGAGGACGGGCCGCTGGATATTTGCAGCAATGCACAGGTCGACCTTCGACAGGCCAAGCTCCTTGCGTCTCGCTTTGATGTTTTGACCCAGGGTTTTGCGCAAAAAGGTATACATGCCTGCGAGTGTCGTTGCGGGCATGGATATATCTGTCAAGTAAACTATACATTGCTACGCGGCATACCTGCTGCAAAGGCATTAGCAACGGGGTTATTAAACTGGTGAATGAGGCGGCTAATCCCAGTCCATGCGATCAAAGTTGATAGGCTGCATAAACAGCTCCTTGACGGTTTTGGGATCGCTTGAGACGCCTCGTGCCCACATGGTTTTGGCCACGAGTGCCTCGGTGGTCATGTCATCGCCCTTAAGGATGCCGGGGTGCTCGGCGTAGGCACGACCAACTTCGTAGACGCCCAAGTCGAGTCCTTCTTCCGGCACTTGGGTGGTGATGACGGCGGTGCGCCCAGAGTCAACCCAGTCAAAAATCGCCTGCTTAAAGGAGAGTCCGTCCTCGTTTTCGTACTCGGGGATGCCGCCGATGCCAAAGGTTTCGATGATAACGGCGTCGTAGCTTGCTTTGAGCGCCTCGAAGATGCGCGGGCTCATTCCGGGCGTGAGTTTGAGGGCAAAGACCGCCTCGTCAAGGGCATCGAAGAATCGGGGCTCGGTGTGCGGTGCGCATTCGGCATTATGGCGAATGCCAAGCATATGCTCGCCGCTGCGGATGATGCGATCGTTTCGCACATAGGCGAGAGAGGGGTAATTAACGCTTTTGAATGCGTTAAAGCTCATGGTGCGCTGCTTGCGAGCGCGCGTGCCGGCTATGACAGCGCCGCCAAAGACTACCGTGATATCGCGGGAGCGATCGTCGGTGGCGTAGAGCAGGCTTTGGTAGAGGTTGAGCTTGGCGTCGGTAAAAGGGTTCTCCATGGGCTTTTGCGAGCCGGTGAGCACGATGGGCTTGGGGCTTTCTTGAATAAGGTAGGAGAGTGCCGCCGTGGTGTACGCCATGGTGTCGGTGCCATGAAGGACTACAAAGCCGTCGTAGCCGTCGTAGGAGTCGCGGATGGCGCGAGCGATGTGCAGCCAATCACTAGGGCGCATGTTGGTGCTATCGATGTTCATAAGCTGAGCGACCACGACGTGCGCTACCCGAGCAATCTCGGGCACTGCCTGGGCGAGTTCTTCTCCCGTGACGGTGGGGGAGAGCCCGTTTCCGTCTTCCGACGAGGCGATGGTGCCTCCGGTGGCGATCAGCAAAATGCGCTTCATGACGATCCTTTCCATGCGCTCAGGGGCCATTGTGGCATAAGGTTTAAGCCTTCGTGCAAAAGAGATGCACAGACGAGTTACTTTTCGGTAAATGCCCACGTTGCGTGTATTATTAGATGTTTGAGAGAGCCATGGGGCGGAGCCGCTGCCCCTCTGCCGAACAAGAGGAGTCTTATGTCCAAAAACACCTCGAACCAAAAGGTCCTTGTATTCGACTTTGGTGCACAGTATGGCCAGCTCATCGCTCGCCGCGTGCGCGATCTGCATGTGTATTCCGAGATTGTGCCGTGCGATATCACAGCAGACGAGGTGCGCGAGATGGCTCCTTCTGCCATTATCCTTTCGGGCGGCCCCGCTTCCGTTAACGCCGAGGACGCCCCGCGCGTCGATCCTGCCGTATTTGAGCTGGGCGTGCCGGTTCTTGGCTTTTGCTATGGACATCAGATTACGGCCGTGACGCTGGGCGGCACTGTGTTCCATCCCGAGGTGGGCGAGTATGGTCCTGCCGAGCTGCATGTTGCAGGCGGCGCGCTGTTTGAGGGCACCCCTGCCAGCCAGACTGTGTGGATGAGCCACTTCGATGCTGTGCGGGACGTGCCCGAGGGCTTTACCGTGGTTGCTTCGACCGACGTGTGCCCCGTGGCGGCAATGGAGAACGTGGAGAAGAAAATCTATACCACGCAGTTCCATCCCGAGGTCAAACATACCGAGTGCGGTCAGCAGATTCTCAAGAACTTCCTCTTTGGCATTTGCGGCCTTGAAGAGAACTGGTCTATGGACAATCTGGTCGAGACCATGACGGAGGAGTTCCGCGAGAAGGTGGGCGAGGATCGCGTAATCCTGGCACTTTCCGGCGGCGTTGATTCCTCTGTGGTGGCGGCGCTTGGTGCCCGTGCTATTGGCAAGCAGATGACCTGCGTGTTTATTAATCACGGCCTGCTGCGCAAGGGCGAGCCCGAGCAGGTGGAGGAGGTCTTCACCAAGCAGTTTGATGTCGACTTTGTTCACGTCCATGCCGAGGACCGCTATGCCGAGCTTCTGGCCGGCGTGACCGAGCCGGAGGAGAAGCGTCGCATTATCGGCACGCAGTTCTGGAAGGAATTCTTCGCGGTTGCTCAGCAGCTTGAGACCGATGGTAAACCCGTGGAGTATCTGGCCCAGGGTACCATCTACCCCGACATCATCGAATCCGGCGCACGCAAGACGGGCGGCAAGGCCTCGACTATTAAGAGCCACCACAATCTGATTCCGTTCCCCGAGGGCGTGAGCTTCGATCTTATTGAGCCGCTCGACCACTTCTTTAAGGACGAGGTCCGCGCACTTGGTCTGGCACTGGGCCTGCCGGCGCATATTGTGTACCGTCAGCCGTTCCCGGGCCCGGGTCTTGCCATTCGCATTATCGGCGCGGTGGACAAGGAGAAGCTCGAGATCTTGAAGAACGCCGACGCCATCGTGCGCGAGGAGCTCGATGCGTATAACCAGAAGCTGTTTGAGGAGACTGGCGATCGCAACTCCGAGCACAACTGCTGGCAGTACTTCGCGGTGCTGCCCGACATCAAGTCTGTGGGCGTTATGGGCGACGAGCGCACCTATCAGCGCCCGATTATCCTGCGTGCCGTGGAGTCCAGTGATGCCATGACGGCTGACTGGGCAAAGCTTCCCTACGAGGTGCTGGCGAAGATCTCTGGTCGCATTGTAGCCGAGGTCCCGGGTGCCAACCGCGTGTGCTACGACATCACGAGCAAGCCACCCGCGACGATTGAGTGGGAATAACATCCGCACATTATTGTAAGGTTCATTTAGTAGCCTGATTTTTCGTCCAGTGGCTTCAGTTAGACAGGTTTTTCACCTGGTAAACCTGCAAGCCACTGAATTTCTTTTTTGCCTCGCAACCCGAATAACGAGCATTTGACGAGCAAAATCGCAGGTCAATAATGATCGCTTTTGCTCACGTCCGTTCGAAAGCACAATAATGTGCTGAAATTCTGAATCGAACGTCGTGAGATAGAAAATGACGTCATGGGCGCAAGTTCCCGCCCAAAATTGCGCGATTTTGCGAAATAAGCGACATCAAGCGTGCGTCAAAGGGAAAACCGCAGGTCGCACAGCGAATAAATCAGACAATGAAAGGCCAGCGCATAACCGAAGGACGCAAGACGGCACATATAATATAGCCAAGAACAATATAAGAACGACCCTCACAAGGACTATGCCGATGGACAACGAAAGTTACGAAGAAATCGAAAGGGAGGCCGTACTGGGTTCCAAAAAAAGACGGGAGTTTTGGGACACTCTCTCAAGAGCACGCGGTTTTTCAAAAGAGGTTCGAGATACGGTCTTGCAAGCCCGTCCTCGAGTCAATCGGCTGTGCCGTTTCAGGACGTTTGGATCCGGTTCTCTTGAGCAATTGCGCACGAACACACTCTTGTTCTCTTCTCCCCCATATTATGACGATCCTCTCGACACATATTTTTATGTCGACAAAAAGGCTCTCCAAATCCAGTTCAATCTGATTATCGATGCATTCAGAGGACACCCCCTTAAAGAGATTGTCGCTCTGCTTGGCCAATTCGGCATCCCTGACTTCAACAAACTGCGCGATATAATTGGAAGGGCTGAAATAGAAGAGCCCCCGTTTCAGTTCGATCAGCTGAACAGTCAAATCGACGATATTAGGCGAATAGTGCAAAACGTCGGATACTCCCTTTGCTTCTGCGATGACCCGCTTAACGAGGTGCTGTGGCTGAAATACGCAGATAACCATAAGGGCTTTGTACAGATATACGATGCGAACTGTTCCATAAGATTTCTATGCGGCCAAAAGAACAGTTGTGGACTCTGCGCGAATGACGATTCCTCTTTGGCCCCTTTCCCTATTTACTACTCGAATGAGGGGTACGATGCAACACGATACGCACTTGCATTCCTTCTCCTTCGTGAGTTGCCAGCTAATGTGAAAGTATCCTGCCCAGAACTTATCAAATATCTTAAGGAATCAATTAGGTGGGAGTTCGAAAAGGTCACGATTATCAAGCGTAAGCAGCACGAGTACGACTGCGAATGGAGACTTTTATGCAGAGGGTCTGCAGAGGGTAGACCATCGATTCAGATGGTTCCCTCGTCAGTCGTGTTAGGCCTCCACATGAAAGAAGTGGAAAAGCGAAGCGTTGTGGATGCAGCCAAGTCCGCCGGAATAAAAGAAATTTTGCAGGCGCATATTGACGAGGGAACTGGCAAGCTTGCAATTCGCTCTTACCAATCAACAGAAGAATAAGTTAGCCGCTAATCGATTGGTACACCCCAAGGAAGACTGTCTTTCCCCTTCCCGTTTCTCTTGCTCTGCCATGTTGAAAAAAGATATCGGTCGAATTCAAAGAATTCTGTTTCACTATATGGATGTTGCCTATCGTAAGTCGGTCATCGAGGTCTTGCGGCGTCGGACGACCCCTTTTGAGAGGGCCTTGCCCACCGAGCGGTCGAGCGCCTGCTTGACGACGTCCTGGCCGTTGTCGTAATAGACCTTCACATCGTCGGAGGACTGGAAGAAGCCCAGGTGTTCAATCATGGCGGAGGAGATGCCGCGCCCCATGCGCTCCATTAGCCTCGCCGGGTCTTCGAACTGGCTGCGGCGGTAGACGAGCGTGATGAAGGAGATGGGAAGTTTGCGGGCGAACGAGGAGAAGTGGGCGAGCATGGCCTTGCGCTGCTCGATGCCGAGAAACTCGTAGTCCTTGTGCCCGTTCATGAGGGGCTCGGAGTGGAACGGGATGTTGGGGAGGTCGGCCCTGGCGAGCTTGGCCTCATAGCCCGTGACCGCCTCGGCGATGCTGTCTGCCTGGTCGTGGAAGACGAGTGTGAGCAGGTAGTAGCGAGCCTTGCCGCCGCGGTCGCCGCTCTCGTCGACGAAGATGCTGGGCTCCTTGGCCAATGGGGGTTCCTAATGGAATGGATAAAAAAGCCGGGGGACTCCCCCGGCACTTGGAGGTAGTTCAATGAGCCACCAACAACCTTATAGCATGTGCTGGTGGCGAATAAAAGAGAGGAAAACGGGGTGAAGCAGCTTTTGATAGCGGCCCTGGAATAGACCCGCAGCTTCTTCAAGGCCGAATATCACGAGGGTCGATTGCTGGAGCTGGCTTGGGATGGCTGCCCATAGTTGGTCCTCGCCCGTGCGAACCCGATTCAGATATGCAGCGGCATCATCCGCAAGAGCAACCTGAGCTTATCGCGAATGGTCTCGACTTTGGGCCGAGGGCGTGGCGATTATCGAAACGGGGCATCGGCTTATGGCTTGAATTCTCAGAGCAAGTGCAGCACCTCTGAGGAGTGGGCCTCGTAGGGAGTACTGAACCCAGGCGCTTGCGGGGCTTGCGGTTGATGGCATCGTACACCCTCTCTACCTCCCTGTCCGAGTCCCCGGAGAAGTCGGTCCCCTTCGGGAAGTACCCGTGCAGCAGCCCGTTGGTATTCTCGCTGGTGTCGCTTTGCCAAGGGCGGTGCGGCAGCGCGAAGCAGAAGGTCGCCCCCGTCTGAACTCGGCGAACTCCTTCCCCCTGTCCGGCGTCACCGTCTCCACCGCCAGCTGGCTCGACGGAGCTGCGATCTCAATGTCGGCGATGGCCGTCTTGGTGAGGGACTCGGCCCTGCCGCCCTCGAGAAACCCGCTCGCGCGGTCGACGAGCGTGACGAGGCGCGTGTGCGCCTCGGCCTCGCGGGGGCTTTCCGATATGGACCGCATGCCCGGTATTGCGCCTCTCCTCTCCTCGGGCCTGCCGGCGGCGCTTGCCGCGATGGCGGAGCGCGGACCTGGCGTCCCGTTTCGTCCTGGCGAGCCCGGGCGGGTCGAGCGAGCGGGCGTTTACGGCCCGGTAGATGGTGGCGCACGAGACCGCGAGCCCGTGCCTCTCCAGGGATATCCTGCCGGAAATCTGCTCGGGCGACTAGCGCTCATCGACGATTGTCCGCATCACGAGCGAGGTCAGCTCGGGGCCGTCAATCTTCCTCGGCCTGACGCGGGCGAGCCGCCGCCGGCCGTATTCTCGCCGGGCCGCCGAGGCCCGGCAGCAGGCGCCTGGGTCCGATCCGGCGGGGAGCGAGTTTCTCTTGATCTCCCTCGACACGGTCGACTTGCTGTGCCCGATCCGCCTGGCGATCTCGCCGACGGATTTACCGTGGGGCGGGATACCATGATGTCCTCGCGCTCCTCTAGGCTAAGATGCTTGTACTGGCCCATGGCCGCCTTCGCTATGTGGTTCTGTCGCAGGCACCATTGCATCGGGGCGTCGTGGGCCTTCCCTGTTCAGGGCTGTTGCGCTAGCAATGAGAATTCAAGAGACATTACCGTGAGGACAGCTGGAAATAAGAAAGATGAACATATGGCTTCGGTTACTCAAATAGTAAACGGTGTTACAGGTGGGCCGTCCGCCGTAAAACAGCCTCGCGGGGGCTATCTAAACCCTAGGAGCTTTAATGTGCGCAAGCTTGATGGTCCAGGCTTGCACGATGAGCCAGAAACTGTTGGCCCGGGTATAATCGGCATGGTCGTTGACTACATGACGCGAGTCCAAAGCGGCGTTTCGGTTGGCGATGCATTCTCGGTATCGCTTGCCGGGGCCAGGAAGATTGACCGCCTTGCCATCGCAACTAAATTGTCGTCGCAAATTGAAGGACTCGATGACGATTCAATTGCGGCAGCTTGTAGGCTGGTAAATTACGACGCTGTCTTCCGTGCAGGTATTGGTTTGCCGGGACACCCGTCGCTTCCGGAACCGGGTAGCATCGTTCCTGATGGCAATACTTGTGACAATATTCGCATCATGGTTCAACGTAGCCTCAGGTTCTTTGAGGAGTACGGGCCGGTCGTTGCGGATGGAATGACATTTGCTGGCGGCTATACCGATAGGGTCGACTCTGGCGATGCGGACTTCATGACTTATGACACTGTTTGGGACTTCAAGGTCAAGAAGACGAAGATAAACGCCAAGCATACGCTCCAACTCTGCATTTACTGGCTTCTCGGGCTGCACTCTACTGATTCCGAGCGGTATAAAAAAGTGAACAGACTTGGTTTCTTTAACCCTCGAAAGAACGAGGTTATGACTATCGATATCGCTGAGATTGCTCGGGAGACGATCCATGAAATCGAAGTCGACGTCATTGGCTACAATCGCGATGAAGCTATTTATTAGGGAGGGGGCTGCCATGGGTTTTATGGATTTATTTGGCATTGGAAGCGGTCCTGGCAAGGCGATTTATAACGTTAGGATTTTTAGTCCAATGATTGGGCAATTTCAGGTTCCAGATACCGCTGATGCGGATGCCGCAGTGAAGACCGTTCTTGATGCCTATTTGGAGGTGGGTGGCGGTGAACCATTTGCGAGCAGTATCCAACATGCCTATGACTCTACTGACTTCCTCATCGATGAGGGGGATGATTTAGAGTTCGAATATGATATGCGAGGGCTGATTGATTTTGCCATGGCGGAAGAAATTGAGGGCCGCAACAGTTTGAGCAATCTTTGGGTGGTCGCGCTTGTGCTGATATTCGAAGGAAAGTTCAGCGTAAAGGCTAAATCAGCCGGAGAAGCCATAGAGCGTGCCAAGAAAGCATTTGCCGCGAATGAAATCGAAATGAAGCCATATTGGCCCGACGAGTCATCGCTCAGCTTCATTAAGACACAAGCCTTTCGGGCCGAATATGCCGAGGAGGTGCTCGGCTATACATTCGAAGACGATTTTTCGCAGCTTGCGATGATCTTTCCCTCCGAGGGATAAGGCTAGCCGCATATTGAGCCATTTGCCACGCGCGGCTATTGCTGATAGTAATTGCGTTTGCGGAAGATGACGTGAAAGAAGAAGCAATCCCTACACGGGCGATTCAATTCGAAGATGTTACCCTGAGCCATCTGCGCATTACTCGGCGCGAACCCAAAATGAGTCCTAATTTGTTAACGAAAAGTCCAGTTAGGTTGGGTGATGAACAATAACGCTACCAAACTAGCTGAGCTTGCCATTGTTGGACGGGAGTGGTCCGGTGTTGTCCGACTCTAAAGTCTCATCTAATAATTGCCTGTTAATGTCCGCCTGCGGTTTAGGCCGTGAGATAAGAATTCGTGGGCTCGAGCGGTCGATATGATATGTCCTGACTGCGGCGTCAGCATACTCATATGCACCGACGTACCGTGCCCTTTGGTAGAATTTAGGCCGCTTTTTGAAGGCCGACAGGTCCTCCGGTATCGTTAACGACTCCAACGAGTTCTCCGATGACCCGCGTTTTATCGTCGGCTTAGCGGGACGCGTTGTTGCTGTCTCCATGGAGGCCCTGGAGATTTGTGGCATGGTTGCCGGCACTCAAAGAACTCGAGCAGCCTGCTAACCGGCTTATTGGGTGGAAGGAGTCGCAATAATGGGCAAGAAAGGCTACCTGTTCTGGGATAGCGAGACTGCGAACCCGCAGCAGCGTGTTTGCTAGGCTGCGTATTGCCTGACGGACCTTGAAGGCAATCCCGTAGGCAAGACGGTCGTGAGCTACATCGACCCTGAGAGCGAGTTCAGCTCGTGGAACATACGCGTTCATGGCATTCGCCCAGAGGACGTCGTCGGTGCTCCCGTGTTCGAGGAGTTCTGGGAGTCTAACGGTTTGGAAGGGCTTCTGCGAGAGTACGGAAGAGCCTCGCTGCTTACGACATCGCGCTGCCGGAAATCGAGTTCCTTGACACGATGCAGATGGCGGTAGGCCAGGAGCTTCCCGGTAAGCTTGTCGACCTTTTGCGATACTTGAGGTGGAGCTTCGAGGCCATCACGATGCTGCGGCGGATGTGCTTGCATGCAGGGATGCCTTCTGGAAGCTCGCTATTGATGCCGTGGAGCCGGAGTATTACGTTCCCGGTGAGGGCGGCTCTCATGGCGGCAAGCATATCTTCCCTGGTCTTGGCTTAGTTAACGGAGGCGCCAAGACTATTGAGGAGGCCCTTGGGGAATTCGAGGCGAAGGGGATGCGTGGTAACCCGCTCGAGATTGACGAGCTCGAGGGCCTTAGGGTCGTCGTAGCGGGTGCAGTTCCCGGATATGATCGCGACGGCATCAAGACTGCGCTCAAGAATGCTGGCGCTAGGGCGGCGGGTTCCGTGAGCGGCAAGACTCAATACCTTGCCATAGGGAACAATGCGGGACAGGCGAAACTCGATGCTGCCGAGGAGCGGGGCATGCCCGTCATTTCGGTCGGTGAGCTTCTGGAAGTGCTTAATCGTTAGTTTTTGATGGATGGAGCTAGCTTGCCCGTCTTCGCCGGATCGTCGCCCAAAAACGCGAGCTTCTCCCATTTGCCGACAACGAATTTCAGGATTTCCTCATTGGACGGCTCCGCGCCGAAGACGATGCGGGCGACGCCGTACCTCCCTTCCTCGACGCGCTCCGCCAGCCCGACCCAGAACTGGCCGTCGTGATATACGGTCAGGGCGGACGACACGCTGATCTGCATGGCTGGTTCCTCCTTTATGTAGATGACCATGCAGAGAAGGGACAACCAAGGAGGCAGGTTACTGATGCGGACTCCCGCACGCCCGCGACCGCCCGACGGGAACTGTGCTTTCATCTCTGATGCCCGCATTGCAGCACGAACGAATGCGCCTCGACATCGCTGGCGGCATAGCGCGACCGGGATGCGTTCCTCGACGCATCCTTGCGCATATTGCCTTCTCGGTTTCGAAACTTTAGATATATTCGAGTTTCGAAACCGGGGAGGAGCGGATGATGGCTTGGGTAGACCGCAATACGTATATGGAGCGGCTTTGGGCGCTCGAGGGCACCCGGGGCATCAAGGTGACCACGGGGGTGCGCCGCTTCCGGCAAGCCCGAGCTCGTGAAGGCGTTCTCCGCCTCCGTTGCTCGGAGGGACCCGTCCTCCAACAACGTCTACGTCAACTTTCTAAATCTCGGCAACGAGCCGCTGCTCGAGTACCACGCGCCGCATCGCGAAATCATAGAGCGGTATAAAGGTGGCGCACGCAACCGTCTCTTCATCGACGAGGCGCCGCTGTGCGAGGGTTTCGAGAAGGCGATTAACGGCATTCGCGCACGTGGCGGATGGGATGTCTACCTCACGGGATCGAACGCGTTCCTCCTGAGTTCGGACCTGGCGACCCTGTTCACAGGGCGCCACAGGGAGGTACACATCCTCCCCTTCGGCTTCGGCGAATACCGCTCCTACTTCGGCGAGCAGGGGAGCGTCGACGATGACTTCGGGTTCGTCAGGCGCGGCGGGCTCGCCGGGTCCTACGATTACGATGGCATCACGGAGTCGTACGGCTACATCCGCGACGTCTACAAGACCATCCTCACGCGCGACCTCGTCCAGAAGTCCTCGCCGCCCGACTCCACCGTGCTGGGGAGGCTGGCCGAGTACATGATGGGCAATTCCGGCGACCTCAACTCGCCCAACAACATCGCCAACGTGCTCGATGCCAACAGGGTTCCCACCAACCACGTCACCGTCGGGCGCTACATCTCCCACCTCCGCGACGCCTTCGCCTTCTACGAGGCGAGGCGCTACGACATCAAGGGGAGGAAGTACCTGAGCACGCAGGCGAAGCATTACGTATGCGACTCGGGAATGCGCTATGCGGTCCTGGGGACGCGCGACATGGACTGGGGCCGCATGTACGAGAACGCGGTCTTCCTGGAGCTAATGAGGCGGGACTACGAGACCTACGTCGGAAAGTTGTACCAAAAGGAGGTCGACTTCGTCGCGAAGAGGGGGTCAGAGCTCGTCTACATCCAAGTAAGTGACGACATCAGCTCCGAATCGACGCTCGAGAGGGAGCTCGCGCCGCTTCTGTCCGTAAGGGATGCGTTCCCGAAGGTTCTCATTGCCCACACAAGGCATGAACCCTATACCCGGGAGGGCGTTCTCGTGCTGGATCTCGCGAGGTGGCTGCTCGGCGAGCAGGGGTTCTGAGCGTCATACGGGGATGTCGCTCAATAGGGCACGCAGGGCCGTTCGTGCTCGCGCTGGAAATGCCGTCGCCGTATGGGCGGCCAGTCGCATCTTATAGGCCTTTTGTTAAACAGGCTTATCGAGCGCGCACGAAGCGATCGCGCCAACAACGAAGCCCCAACCTGCTTGCCAACTCATGGGCAAGCCACCTGAGACTACTCATTCTGCCCAGAGATGGCGAAGCTCTGTGACCTGCGGTTTTGCGAACGGCTCGCAAGCCGCCCGCGTTGATTCGCTTGCGATTGTAGCTGGCGGCTTGCACGCTAAAGGGTGGTTGAGTTTCAAAACGGGCGTTTTCGGTGCTATTGAGTTTGCGAAGACCATCCGCAGTGCCCCATGGGACAAAAACGAAAACTCAACGTCCTGAGTTTAAGGTGAGTTTTTGAAGTTGTCCCAGCTTTTGTCCCCGGGGCCGACGAAACGCGACGTGGTGTCACCTGGCGGCACTCGGCTCGAGACGGCACCGAAAACTGGGCGCAACTGGAATGACGAGACGGCAGAAACGCTGCCACCGAGTAGGAATAGAACAGACGTTCTATTCTGTGTTATAATATCCGGCAATGGGCGCGGCGTCTTCCGGAGCCGCGCCCATTGCTATATTTGAGCCGATATCGGCGGAAACCCAAGCTCAGGGAGGGTTGTTGCGATGGCATACGATTTCAAGAAAGAGTTCAGAGAGCTCTACAGGCCGTCCGGAAAGCCGAGTGTCGTAACCGTTCCGCCTATGAGCTATGTCGCCGTGCGGGGCAAGGGCGACCCCAACATCGAAGGCGGCGAGTACCAGGGCTCGTTGCCGCTGCTCTACGGCGTCGCCTACACCATCAAGATGTCGAAGAAGGGCTCGCGAGAGATCGAAGGCTATTTCGACTTCGTCGTGCCGCCGCTCGAGGGCTTCTGGTGGCAAGACCGCGCCGATGGCGGAATCGATTATGCGCGGAAGGACGACTTCAGCTTTATCTCATGCATCCGTCTGCCCGATTTCGTCACTCGCGAGGACTTCGACTGGGCAGTTTCGGAAGCCGCCGCCAAGAAGAAGCTGGACTTCTCGGCAGTTGAGCTGCTGAGGGTCGACGAGGGCTTATGCGTTCAATGCATGCACGCCGGGCCTTACGACGACGAACCGGCGACCATAAGCGCCATGCGCGCATTTGCGGCGGAACAGGGATATGCGCCCGACTTCTCCGAATCCCGCCTCCATCACGAGATTTACCTTTCCGACCCGCGCAAGTGCGCGCCGGAGAAGCTCAAGACCGTGATCCGTCATCCCATAAAGTTGATTTAGCGAAGCGAGTGACGCCGATCGCTTCGGCTTTTGGGCGCTCGCCGTGGCGTGGGCGGCAGCGGGACGCGTCATGCGACCGGTGGCGGAGGCCGAGGCGCGGGAGCGCGCGTTCACTTGCACCGCCTTGCACGACCTCGTTACCCCGCTCATGGCGGTGACCGCGAACTGCGACGTGCTTGAGGCGGAGGCATCCGATCAGGCCGGCTTTGCGTCTTGGGTCGCCAACATCCGTCCAGCGGCGGACGAGATGGCGACTCGCATCGCCGACATGCTCATGCACATGGGCGGCGACTAGCCAGGGCGATCCCCGCAACGGGCATTATTATCCGGGAAGCGTTTGGTTGCGAGTCACGCCGGTGTGAGGTCCTGAGTCGTCAGGCCCCGCACAGGGGGACCGCGATGGTGGCCACCGCGCCGCCCGAGGGGCTGTTGGCGAGCGAGACGGAGCCCCCGTGGGCGCTCGCGGCCTCGGAGGCGGCGTGGAGGCCGAGCCCGTAGTGGCGGCCTCCGTCGCGCGAGGAGCGGGAGGAGTCGTCTGTGAAGAGGCGCTCGCAGCCGCGTTCGAGGGCGGCGGGAGAGAAGCCCGGTCCGTCGTCGGCGACCTCGATGACGAGGTGCCCGCCCGCGACGTCGCAGGAGACAGCCACGCGCGAGCGCGCGTGCTCGGCGGCGTTGGCCACGAGGTTCGCGGCGGCTCGCGCCAGGGCGGTTCGGTCGAGCGGGGCCTCGGGTGCGCCCGCGACAGCAGGGCCCGTGGCCGCGTCGAGCGTCACGCCTCGCGCCCGGGCGATCTGGGCGGCCTCGGCGAGAACCTGCTCGCAGAGCTCGCCCGGCCGCATGGGGGCCCTCTCCGCCTCGCCGGACCCGCGCGAGGCCTCGATGAGCAGGCGCACGTAGCCGTCGAGCCTTTCGACACTGCCGGCTATGTCGCGCGCGGCGGCCGCGAGTTCGGCGTCTTTCTCGTCTTCCAGCTCCTCCGCCACGAAGTCGGCGTTGGCGCGCAGCACGGTGAGCGGCGTCTTGAGGTCGTGGGCGAGCGACGCCACCTGCTCGCGCTGCCCCCGCTCCGCGGCCCAGCGGGCCTCGAGCGACTCGGCGAGGGAGGCCCGCATGGCGTCCATCGCGGCGAGGACGTCGTTCACCTCGCGCACGTTGGTGCTGCCGACCGCGAAGTCGAGCTCCCCCGCACCGACGCGCCCCGCCGCCTCCGCGAGCGGCGCCATCTTGCGCGAGATCACGCGGCTCGCACGGCGCGCCACGAGCGCGAGCGCGAGCGCGCTTCCCGCAGCGGCGCCGACGAGCATGAGGTTCTGCGGGTTGGGAAGCAGGCCGGCGAGGTCGCGCGAGACCCACTGCGGCAGGTACTCGCTGACGAGTGCGCAGGCCCCGCCGCCCTTGAGCGGGAACGCGGCGTAGGTGAGGCCCGAGCCCCCGCCCTCGATCTCCACTGTGCCTGGATCCGCGGCGAGTGCCGCACGGGCTATTTCCGTCGCGTCCTCGAGCCGTGTGCCCTCGAGATCTGTCATCAGCGCGTATCCGTCCTTGTTCAGGATGAGGTAGCGGTACGCCGTCGGCACGTCTTGCTGCCCGCAGACGCCGTCGCGTGCCAGGCCCTCCGCGACCTCGCGCGTATTGGCCGGCCCCCAGCTCGCCTCGTAGACGAAGCCCGCGTTGATCGCCGCGGAGAGCGCCATGAACGAGGCGAGCCACGCCGTAGCGACCGTCGCGAACGCGTAGGCGAAGTAGCGCGCGATGACGAAGGAGAGCGGCATGCCCCCGCGACCTCGCGCCCCGGTCCTCAGAGCTGCCACTTGTACCCCATTCCCCAGACGGTCGCGATCGGATCGGCGCCGGCCTCGGAGAGTTTCCTCCGGGCACGGCTGACCTGCATGGATATGGCCGCGTCGTCGGCGTCGCTCTCCCAGCCGAGCACCGCCTCGCGGATCTGCGCGCGGCTCATGACCTGCCCGGGGTGGCGGGCGAGGTACTCGCAGATGGCGTACTCGGTGGGCGTGAGCGGCACGGCCTCGCCGCCCACGGCGAGGCCGCGCGCCCCGAGGTCGATCCGCACCTCCCCGAAGGAGAGGGCGTGCGAGCGCGGCCGGCGCTCACGGCGTAGATGGGCTGCGACCTTGGCGCGCAGCTCCGCGGCCCCGAAGGGCTTGCGGACGTAGTCGTCGGCGCCCAGGCCGTAGCCGGCCACGGCGTCCTCCTCGGCCACGCGCGCGGTCAGGAAGATGATGGGCCCGTCGAAGTCTGGGCGGATCCGCCGCACGAGCTCGAAGCCGTCGAGCCCCGGCATCATGACGTCGCAGAGCACGAGGTCGAAGCGCGAGAGGTCCATCCCCGGGACCGCCGTCGGGTCCGCCGCCCTGACGACCTCATGGCCGTCGCGGCCGAGGACGCGCACGAGCGCGTCGAGGATCGCCCGTTCATCATCCACTGCCAGTATCCTCGCCATGTTCGACCTCCTGAAACTCCCGTCAGCATTGTACTTGCGCCGCGCTCAGCGGTCCAGAGCCCCGCGCGCAGCCGCGGGTGCCTCGGCCGCATCGCACGCGCGGTAGCGCACGCCCGAGCCGCCGCGCGCCTCGATCTCGAGCCAGCCCTCGCCGTCCGACTCCCGCCCGAAGAAGATGAGCTGGAGCTCTCGGATATTGCCCCTGTCGTCCGCCGCGTCCACCAGGTAGACGTAGTTCGCCCCCGCCCCGGTGGCGTCGGCGTAGGAGCTCGCGTGGCTGCCGGGCTCGGGCGCGGGCGCCCACATGGCGATCTCAGGGTTGGGCAGCACGCGGTCGGCGATTGAGCGCAGCGCCGACCCCCAGCCGGCGTCGAGCAGGGCATTCCCGCCCAGGACGAGCGCTGCGGAGAGGAGGACGAGCATGGCGGCGAGCGGCTTCCTACGCATCTACCCTTCCGTCCTCGAAGCGGCAGAACCAGGCCAGAAGGACGGCGGCGGCTGCCAGGGCGACCACGAGGCCAGCGAGCGCAGTCGTGAGGAGAGGGCCCGCCGCGCGTGCGGCGTCGATGAAGGCCTCCACCCCGAGCGACCCCAGGCGCGCGGGCCAGGCGAGCGGCACCCAGCTCAGGGGCGTCGCCAGGGCACCGGTGAGCTCGCCGGTCATGAGGCCGTGCGCAAGTCCGCCCACTGAGAAGAACGCGAGGAGCATCCCCGCCGCGCCGGCGCCGATGGCGGCGTTGCGGCCGAGGCGCAGGGCCATGCCGAGCCCCAGCGCGTAGAGGGGCAGGCTGCCCAGCACGATGCCCGCCCAGGCGGCCGCAAGCGGAGCGGGCCCGAGCGGCAGGCGCCCGGCGACGGCGAGCACGGCCCCGAACACGCCGAGCGCCACGGCCAGCGCGCCCGCGCCGAGCGCCGCAAGGGCGAGTAGCTTCGCCGCGACGGCGCGCCCGCGCGAGGGGACCGCCGTGAGGTTGGCGAGGCGCCCGGCAGCGCGCTCGTCGTCCACGGCGAGCCCGCAGACGATGGCGGACATGAGCGGCATGAGGGCGCCGAGGAACTGGGCGTAGGCGTCCGCGCCCAGCGCCGGGTCCCATCGGGCTATGGAGAAGTACTCGCCGCAGGCAAGACCGGCTGCCAGGCCGCAGACGAGGTGCACCGCCGTGAGCGGGGAGCGCGCCAGGCGCAGGGCCTCGGAGAGCAGGGCCCGCGAGAGAGTCATGCGTGGCGTCGGGTCGGAGAGTCGTGTCACGGCCATCACCTCTCCTCGGAGCGCGCGAACCAGGCCGCACCCGCCGCCGTGAGCGCGGCGAACGCGAGCGCGCTGACCGCAAGGCCCGCCAGCGCGAGCATGCCATCCGCCGCGAGCGCCCCGCCGAGCGCCATGTCCGCCGCGAGTGGCTCGCCGCTCGGCAGCACGGGGATGAAGCTCGTGGGGATGACCATGCTCGCCGACGGCGGAAAGAGCTGCGGCAGCGGCACCAACGACCAGGCGAACCCACCCACGAGCTGCGCGACGAGCGGGCAGAAAATGCCCGCGAGCATGCCGAGCCGCGCCGTGAGAAAGAGCCCTGCGGGGATCATCCACGCCGCGGTCACCGTGTTGACGAGCGCGCAGAGGAGCATCGTGAGCGTGCCCGCGAGCGTGAGGCCCTGCGAGGAGAACGCCGATCCCGCGAGGTAGATGCCGAAGACCACGAGGTTCGAGAGCGTGCAGAGCGCGAGGCACCAGAGCGCCTTGGCCCACCAGGCGCGCCCGAGCGGGAAGCCCAGGCCCAGAAGCCCCCGCATCCGCGTGCGAGCGTCCTCCCGCGCGACGCACGCCACCACGAGCGAGAGACACACGGGCAGGAAGAGCACGTACCAGTAGTTCCACGCGCTGAAGATCTGCACGCCCCGGTAGGGCATCGCGCCGAGCAGCGGCATCGGCAGCGCCATGAGCACGGCCAGGCGAACCGGTGCCGCGTGGCGCGACTTCAGGGCCTCGGCGCGCAGGGCCGCGAGCAGGCCGTCTTTCTCGCCCGTCATGCCGCCACCTCCCCGCGCGCTCGACGCCCCTCCCGGCAGACGCTCATGAAGGGTTCCTCGAGGTCCTGCCCGGGCCGAAGCGCATCCTCGTAGGCGAGGCGCCCCCCGTAGATGATGCCGATGGTGTCCGCCATCTGCTGCACCTCGGAGAGGATGTGGCTCGAGACGATCACCGTCGTACCCGCCGCCGCGAAGCCGCGGATCTGGTCGCGCAGCTCCTCGATGCCGATGGGGTCGAGGCCGTTGGTGGGCTCGTCGAGTACGAGCAGGCGTGGCCGAGCGATCAGCGCCAGCGCGAGCCCCAGGCGCTGCCGCATGCCCATCGAGAAGCACCCGGCGCGCTTCTTCCCGGTGTCCGCGAGGTCCACGGCGGCGAGCACCTCATCTACGCGGCTCTCGGGAAGGCCCAGCAGCGTGGTGCGCACGCGCAGGTTCTCGCGCGCGGTGAGGTTGGGGTAGAGCGGCGCCTCCTCGATGAGGCTGCCGATTGCGTAGAGGTCCTCGCGGCGCCAGGCGTGCCCGGCAAAGAGGATCTCCCCGGCCGTCGGCCGCAGCATCCCGCAGATCATCTTGAGCGTTGTCGACTTGCCGGCGCCGTTGGGGCCGAGCAGCCCGTACACCTCGCCCTCGCGGATATGAAGGCTCACGTCGGCCACGGCGTTCTGCGCCTGGTCGCCGCGGCCGAAGCGCTTGGTGAGCCCGCGCGTCTCGAGCATGTAACCCATGGGTTTATCCTTTCTCTTCCGGGCGCGCGGGTCGAGTCGCCGTGCCCGCGCGCCTTACCTTTCGGTTTCACCATCCATGGTGGGGCGCGTTTCTAACGAAGCTGTAACGGCCGTTGGGCTCTTTTGGCGCCAACCCTTCTCGACCCGTATGCCACTCATGGTGTGTTTATCGCGATAACAAGGACGGAGGTGCCCGTGGCACGCAATAAGTGCCCGGAGGAGATGGTCGAGAAGATTCTCGACGTTGCCGAGCGGTTCTTCGTGGAGCGCGGCTACGAGCACACCACGATGATCTGAAGAGCAATACGCTTAATCGAAAAAGGCAAACCCTGGAGACGTGATTTTTGCCATAACGAGCGAGAATATCGAAGATGCCTGCACGCCATTGGCGTGGGAAGGCGAACAGCCGGTTGCAATCAGCGGACACTCTTGCGCGTATGCGACCGAAAGCATTATCCCGAGATGCCTAGCATATTTAGCTACTGCTCAGGACTTTCAGATATCCAAACGAAAGGTAGCGAAAGGGACAAAGGTAATCGAAGCCGCGCCTGTGGACTTATCGAGGGTCGAGATTCTCGCCCCATCCATCGGCACCCAGCAGAAGGTTGTCGACATCCTCGACCGCTTCGACTCCCTCATGGCATCGCTGAGCGACGGCCTCTCCGCCGAGATCGAGGCACGGAATCAACAATACGAGTACTACCGCGACCGTCTGCTCGACTTCCCGCGTAAAGCGATCGGAACCGAATAGTCCGAAGGAACCAGGGCTGCCGCCAAAGGCCTCCCAACGTTTGTTACGGTTGCGAACTCTTCGAGGGCCATATGGGCGGCGTGGCGGAAAATTGCCGGCCTGAACCGCGAGGCCCATCTACATCCCCGCAGACTCTCTGCATAATCATAAAAGGAAGGGCACGGGCATCCGCGTTCGCGGAAACCCGTGCCGCATTTGCGTCACCGAGAAGGCCGAGTAGAATCTATCTAAGCGCGATTCTACATTCCCGTACTTGCACTACGGATTTGGGAAAGCGCCGGTCTCAGCCTCTACTCGACTACGGTCGCCTCGGTCGGGATGGCCCCCAGAACAGCGGCGTACTCGGTGGGATAGAGGCGGCTGATCGTCTGCACGTCTCGGATGAGGACGTTGCGGTCGTCCGGCTCGGAGATGCCGTAGCCGAACGCTTCGAGTGTCTCGATCGCCTCGCGGATCTTCTGCTGGAACATGGGGCCGGGGTCAACCCTCAGGCTGAGGTAGCCGCGCCACAGGCTCGGCGACACGAGCAGCATGTTCTGTATCTTGGACATCGGCTCGATGTCGACGTAGACGTTGAGCGTGACCATGGCGTTTCCCTCTATGCCGAGAGGCTGTATAAGCCGCCGTGGCGGGCGACGATTCGTGCCCTCCCAAAAAACATGCGTAAGATCGAGCGGAGGCTGAGCCTGCCGAATCGGAGCAATGGCACCCGAAAAAGCGCTGGAAAACTCACCATTTCGCGGGGCGCTGATGGCGCGAAGGCGGATGTTGGGAAGATGATACGGCGGATTTATCGCGTCGAGTTGGCTGTCTGCAATTTGAATCGTTCGGCGGTTTGTTCTGTTATGGCCGATGCCGTACGAAACGTACCGAAATGTGTGCGCATAGGTGCGGCCCGTCTCTATACCTTGGCTTTCGGTTGCCAACTGATTTGCGATCAGTCTGAAATAAGGCGACGATTGGGATCCCCCAACTCTGATTCCTGCTCGGTTCCTAAGGCGCTTAGAGCCGGCTCATAAGGGCGAAAACAAAGCCACCCGCGACGATTCTTTCAGTCATCGCTCTTGTGCATCCCCTCTGGTCTGTGGGAACGTAAGACGATAAAGCCGCTGGCTACGATTCACTTCGCTAAACAGGAGCCAAAGAGGGAAAACAGCCGTTCTGGCATCCCTTTCGAGCGGTTCCGGACCTCAAAGCCTTGGTGTTTTTGTCCCTGGGACAAAAATGAAACTGCGGGCTTGCGGTTTCGAAATAGTTTGCGAATTTGTTCTAGGGTTTGTCTCAAACGCCTACGCGAGGACACGCGGAGGGATTCGGCGGCAAGGTGGACAAAACCGATAACCAAACTAGACCCAATTGGAATGGCGTCGCAACAAACGAGCGTGAAAGAGTGGGGGTAGCGAACATACGTTCGTGTATTATATATTATATCATACTTCGGAGCCATGGTAACCCCATGGCTCCGGCTGATTAATGGGCCGCTGCCATACAGCAGGAGCGATTCAGAATATAATCTGGACGTTAATGTGGACACTATTCTGGACGTATTTTGGAAATGTCCTGAATAGGTCAAAGTCCGCTGCCGCTTGTTCTGTCCGCTTCACTCCGCCCAGCGGAAAGGGCAGGGTGGAGAGCGTGAATGGGGCAAGAAAAACGCGGCCGAAGGCGCAGGCGCCCACGGCCGCCAAAAGCCCTTGGCTTTTCACAATGGGATAACCCTATCACATTGACGTTTTCGCTGCAGAGGTGTGACGATGATGGGTATACAATATCAGACAAAGTAAGATCATGTAGTCGGAGGTCACCATGGCTATCGCAGCTACCACCGAGTCCATCTCAGCCAAGCTCCGCAAGGACGAGAAGGACCGCTTCTCCGCCATCTGCGACGAGATCGGCACCTCGCCGAGCAACGCCATCCGCATGTTCGTTTCTGCGTTCAACCGCCGAGGCGGCTTCCCGTTCGATCCGTCGAACCCCTACGGGTTCAGTCCCGAGACGCTCGCCGCCATGGACGACGCGGCGACGGGCAGGAACCTCTCCGGCCCCTACCGCACCGTCAAGGAGGCCATGGCCGCACTCGACGAGGAGTAGGCCATGATGGAGCTAAGGTTCACGGCGAAGTTCAAGAAGGACTACAAGCGCATAAAGAGGCAAGACAAGGACATCTCCAAGCTCGAGTCGGCCCTCGAGGTGCTCGCGCGCAGGGAAGCCGTGCCCGAGGCGATGCGCGACCACTCGCTGGGCGGGACGTACTGCGGGCACCGGGAGTGCCATATCGAGCCGGACTGGCTGCTCATCTACCGTATCGACGAGGAAGGACTCGTTCTCGTCGCCACGCGCACGGGGAGCCATAGTGAGTTATTTGGGCTATAAGGAATCAGGGGGAGGATTGCCGCATGGATCCGATTCTTGGAGAGCTGACAACACAAGCTGCGACGATATTGATGCAGAACACTGCGAGCATCGTTGCCGAGAAGGTCCAAAGCATCAAAGCGAAGAGGAACGATAAGGAGGCTGTGGCGGAGCTCACTGAGATTATCAACGACCTTGTTGAGAAGAATGCCCAGTTGCAGAGTTTAGCCCAAGCTTATAAACAGGAGCTTGTTGCGCAACAGATTACCGAAGAGGACATCGAATATATAACTGAGACGTTGGTGCCTCTCGTAGAGAAAATGTTAGCAGCTAGCGAGAATCCTGTTCCTCAGTCAACATTCGATGTAATGAAAGAGTTGCTAAGCAAGGAGACTTTCAATGTGATGCAGCTTCTTGGGTTCAACTTCAAGCAGGCTATTGGAGTGCCATTGACCCACCTGCTCTCAGACTTTATCTCGAATCAGTCTCCTGCTGCAAAGGGTGAGAATACACAGCATGCTTTACTATCTTTACAGCTAAAGCTGATAGATCTTGCCCAAGATCCTGAATCCTACGAGCGGTATCTTCGCCTTACCGGGAACGGAACGGTAAGCTAAACGGAATGATGAGATGGGCATGGGAACTATATGCCATATTCGGCCTGTAGACAAAGACCAAAACGTCTCATTGGGTGATGCAGAACAAACCTGGCCTCCTGCAGAGGGACTCGCCGAGATGGCGGGCGTGATCGAGTTCGCCGTGCGGAACTACGAGCTCGGCCTCCGCGCCCCGAGGCCGCAGCACCCGGAGGCGCTCGCCCGGGCGCTCGGCGTCGACCCGGCCGCCCTCACCGACTACAGGGTCGAAACGGCGCACGACGCACTCGAGGTCCTCTTCAGGCTCGAGGAGGGCTTCAGCGCGAGGTCCGAGGCGGACACCGCCGGTGCCCGGGTCGTCGTCGACCCTGTCGCGCCTGGCGCCCAGAAGCTCGACGCGGCGGTCAGGGCGTGGGCGGCGATGCGTGCGAGGCGGGACTCCGGGGAGATTTCCGAGGAGGAGTATCTCGACTGGAAGCGTAGCGCAGCTCACTGTTGAGTGAATGGGAGATGAGCCGATCATGAAGAGTCAGGACGGCAAGGCAGGATTTGCCGATTTGCTTACTCAACTCCAGAGCTGGGTGTATGAGGGGGATGTTCTCATGCACTCAACTTCGCTTGAGAATGTTGATGAATACCGAAGTGTTTGCGGGTATTTATCGAATAAGGGGCCAAAACATACTCATTACAGATATTACGCCGATGTAAACCGAATAAAGCAAATTCTATCTGGTTCTGCCGTCTATCTAACGGATGGCTCTCATTGGAACGATAGATTTGATGCTCGTAACTTCAACCCGCATTTCTCCAACCTTAAACGTTTTGGCATTTGCATGTCATACTCAGCTAGTGAAAGCATTGCAATGTGGATGCTGTACGGCGGTCGTAGTGGTGCTGGGGCGATGATCGATTTTGAAAAGGAGATCCTTGTTTCCGCAATGGAAGCTCCTTGGTTCGAATTTGGCCATATCGGGCCGGGAGGGTTTGTGTCCGAAAAGACACTTGGCAGGGATGAAGTGCAGATAGAGTTGACTGATATTGCGTACTTTCGGGAGGGCGATGAAGGGAATGAAGGGTATGCCCTTAAGTTGCCTTTTGAAAAGCAGGCTGAGGTGACTAGGTTGATACTTGATAATCTCGGCCCATTTGTTAAACACGAGTCATGGTCTTATGAACAAGAGGTGAGGATGGTTGCGACTGTGGATAAGCAGCTGCTTGATAATAGGGCCTCTTCCTATAGTTGTATGAGGCTCCCTCTCGTTATTCCACGTGATTATCCCAACCGTCGGATTTACAATTCCCCAGTTTCCGATAGCGCCCTTTATTGTGACAGCAATTTGGTTGGCACGGTGGAGTGGGATTTATGCAACGGGTGCAGATATAAGAGGTAAATAGAGTGGATTGTGCTTTGCATTATTCGAGGGAGAGAAAAGTTTCATGAAGTTGGCCTGTAAAGGGCGCGGAGCTGAATGATGGATTCTGAGTTGATTGCAGCTTACAGCTCGATATTTGGTTCGATAGCCACCTTTCTTTCTACGGCTGTGGCGTTGTATCTGGGGCTGAGGAGGCCTAGGAAGAGTTTATTGATAAACAGCTATTTCTATAAAAAGTCACAGGTTCTTCGTGGCAAAATTGAGCCCCGTTTTCTTATTCTTGCCCATGATCTGAATGACGAAGAATCTGATGGACGGATGCTTGGATTCAATGTTTTAAACAACTGTGGCGAAGAAATCCATATCATTGGTTTTATCGAGCGAGCATATTTTAATCGCTCTATTAAGACTCTGGTCAAGAGAATAAAAAGGATATCGAAAAGAGACGTCAGCTGCTTTACTAGGCATGGATTCATATCTGTTGAGCTGAGCTATGGCGACAGACAGTATCTCTTTCATGAGCCAGTTATTCTTAAGCCCGGTGAACAACAGTTGCTGTGCATTGACTATGACGTAATCCAAGCTACCCAGATAAGCCGTGAGCAATCTGGCTTATTTAACCTTAAGAGACCTCTAACGTTTTATGCTCTTGACGTAGAGGGGAAGCATTTTAGAGTAGCATCCAAAATACCAGCTGAAAACTTTCTCAAAGAGAAGACATGTCGGATGAGTAAGCATAATTGGCTTGAATAATTCGGCACTGCCTTCATAGGGTGAGTTCGTTTTGAGTTCAACGCAGACATGGATTACGAGGTGAATCCGTGAACGCGGTAGACACTGAGACACTGCAGAGACGAGGGAGCATCGCCGTACATATTTTAATTACTGAGTGGGAATGGAACACATGTTCGATAAATTAATTTAGTATCAGACAGCGGGCACGGTTCCAATCGAATCCGTGCCCGCTGCTGTATGTGAATGTGAACAGGGGACGTAGCCCTGTTCACGCCAGGAACCATGTCGACGCCGGTCAATGACCGCGATGCTTCTGCTTGCGCTTTTGCTTCCGCTGCTCGAAGCGCGCCTCCGCCTCGT
>CATWBG010000018.1:0-30513 GCA_958348985.1 uncultured Collinsella sp.
TGAAGACGCACAGCAGCGTGATGTCGCCATAATGCTCGGCAAAATACGGCATTCGAGCCAAAAGCAGAATGGCACCCCAAGCAACGAGGCCAAATTGATACACGATAAATCGCGTGAACTGCGTGGCACCCGCCTCGCCCACGTTTTGCCCCGCCTTGGTCAAACGGTAAATCTGCGCAGGCGTGGAGCCCATCATCATGGGCGTGAGATTGCCAAAGAAAATGCCCGAAGCCTCAACGGAGATAAGATCGCGAATGCCCACAGGCGATTGGGGATCAAGCCACACGGCAATCGCGTAAGCAAGAATACCGAAGACGAGGTACAGGAACATGAAGAAGCAGGCGACAAAAAGCCAACCGCCCTTCACAGACGCCATGGCGCCCCAAAACTGCGCCATCTGTCCCGTAACCACCAAATAAACGATATAGGCGATGAGGACCAAGCCAATAAAAATGGCACCGCGACGCGCGGTTTTGGTATCGTCGCCGCCGGCAACCTGAACGTCAACCTGCGGATGAGAAGTTTTGTGCTTAAGGGGCCCCGTCATGGTTCTCCTTTAATTAGATGTAGAACGTGTTCCATTGTACGTCCTGAGTGCCATTATCCCCAGACTTCCATGCAAGCCTGCATCACATTTTTGAAAGGTCTGGCTCTGACGCATTTGTTAAAGGATGGCAATTGCATCAGGAAGCAATATGAAAAAGGACTCCAGAAGGAGTCCTGAGCATTTGATGGTAGCCCGTACCGGATTCGAACCGGTGATCTCCGCCTTGAGAGGGCGGCGTCCTGAACCGCTAGACGAACGGGCCATATGTAAGATGCACTGGCTGGGATGGAGGGAGTCGAACCCCCATTGACGGAACCAGAATCCGCTGTCCTGCCATTAGACGACATCCCAAGATGCATCCAGTCGCACTCGGCTGCTGCCGTTGCGCAAGAAAGAATATTACGGCAGATGCCAACAGTGTGCAAGCCCAAATTTAAACTTTTTTTCGCCGAATTAAAATCCGACCGAAGAGACGGATCAAAAAACGGCTGTGAAGCCAGACATCAAACTGGCTTTATAACAAAAAGGACTCCCGAAGGAGCCCTGAGCAATCGATGGTAGCCCGTACCGGATTCGAACCGGTGATCTCCGCCTTGAGAGGGCGGCGTCCTAAACCGCTAGACGAACGGGCCATGCGCCGAGGCATTGCTGCCTCAATGCGAAAGCTATATTACGGGATACCAAGGTCCTTGCGCAAGGGGCGATTTGAAAACATCCTAATTTGTGTATGAATCATGAAGAGACGAGGTGGGGGCATCTGCGCAAATGCCGGCCACCCGCGCGAGATAGCGCAGCAAATCATCCCGACGGTTGACAACGCCACCTCGCATCGTCGCTGCGAGAGCCTGCTCCAGCAACTCACCGATCCGACGGCCCGGTTCGACCCCCGCGGCAATAAGATCACGACCCGAAATAGCCAAGGTCTTTACGCTATATGCCTCACCTGCCTCAAGTAGCTTGTGGAACATCTCCCGCATGTCCTCGACTTCCCACACGTACTCAAAGCAGAGGGCGGACTTGCTCAGCGCATCGGCTCGCTTAAGGTCGAACAGCTCATCCGTGAGCCGCGGGGTGTCCACGCCCTCCGCCGCAAAGCGGTTCATCATCTTCAACAGGCTCTTCCGCTCCGCCTTAAGCGGGAGGTCATGATATTTGATGAGAAGACAGGCATCGCGAATCAAGTCATTTGGCAACGCAAGGCGATGCATAATCTTCTGCGCCATCGTGGAACCAAGCTCGGGATGACCGTAAAAATGGCCATGGCCCGCCTCGTCCTTAAAAAACGTTTGAGGCTTTCCGATGTCATGCAGAAGAGCCGCCCACATAAGCGAAGGCGAAATAGCAACCGCCTGAGCGCCCCCATCGTCCTGCGCACGAGCGAGCGCGCAGGCCACCGTAAGCACACGGTGGGTATGGTCGTAAACATCGTAATCGTGATAGATGCTGCACTGGTCAAAACCGCGACAGGGCGCAAGCTCGGGAATAGCGGCGCACATCACCTCGGGATAGCGCTCAAGAGCATCTCCCCCAAGCCCGGTTGCGAGAACGCCCCGCAACTCCACGCCAACACGTTCACGAGCGACGGCATCGAGCAGAGGTGCACAATCTGCCAGGGCCTTTCGCGTGACGGGCTCCACGGTAAAGTCCAGGCGGCAAGCAAAGCGCACGGCGCGAAGCATCCGAAGAGCGTCTTCCTCAAAACGACGGCGCGGCTCCCCCACCGCCCGAATTTCACGGCGTGCAAGGTCGCCCACGCCATCGTAGAGGTCAAGAAGCCCGCGGGCAGGGTGCCACGCCATGGCATTCACGGTGAAATCGCGACGGGCAAGGTCATCTTCAACGCGCTCGGCCCGGGTTATCTCCTCTGGATGGCGGCCATCGGTATAGAAGCCATCAAGGCGATACGTGGTGACCTCGATGCGCTCGCTGTCCGCAATGGCGGTAATGCCGCCGAATTTGATGCCCGACTCAACCACATTAATGCCCGCAGCGTTAAGCGCAGCCTTGCTTTGCTGCCACGGAGCCGAGCAGCACATATCGACATCGTGAGAAGGCGCATGCATGAGGGCATCGCGAACCCAGCCGCCCACAACCCACGCCTCGAGACCCGCCGCCTCGAGCGCGCGCAACACGCGACACGCAGGCCTCGAAAGCCGCGTTCCCTCAAGATCGACATCCTCATATGCGCTGATATCCTCCACCGATTCCCTTTCTGAATGTGACAAAAGTCCACGGGTTTATTTTGTCACATTTTCATCCCTTTGTTCGAGATTCTGGATAACGCCCCTTCCTATGCCCGTAAGGCGCTCAACCTGCCTAATACTCAGGCCACGGCCCCGCAGGTCTCGCAGCAGGTCGTTTCTCTTGGGCTTTGGCAGGGCCTTTACATCCGCAGCGCGAGAAATACCATGAGACATTAGAGCCTCTGCAACGCGGGCGTCGTATCGAAGAGTATCGAGCCCCCGCGCGTCCTCAGACTGAATGTCTACCTCGCCGGCAAGCGGGGCGTGGGCGCTCAGGGCAACAAACCCCTCCGCGCCTCCAAGCATGCTCAGCACAAGATCGGTATCGGCAAGCCCCTCCTCGCCCCGCGCATATTGCCCGTAGCTGCTCCATGCGTAATCGCACGCCGCAGATATGCCGGCATTTTGCGGATTATTGTGAATGTAGTGTACGGTCTCGAGGAGCTGTGCCTCGTTTTCGATCGGTTCGCTCCAAAATCGCGCGTCAAACAGGTGCCCCGAATGTCCCGTCTTTCGATTGTAAAGGCGAGCGTAAGAGGAAAGAACCGCCTGAAACGCAACGGACAACGTCTGCTTCTCGTCAAACACGAGAAGATGGAAATGATTCTCCATCAGACACCAGCAAATCACCTTGATGTCACCCTTGGCAAAGGCATCCCGGAGCTTATCCAACAACAGCAGCCTGTCGTTATCGTCCTCGAATATCAGCTGCCTGCCGTTGCCGCGAGCCGTCACGTGGTAATAGCCTGATTGCGATATCTTTCGCGCAGTGCCCGTCATCATTGCCCCCACTACATCCCGTCACTTTCCATCATTATGAAAAGCCGGATAAGGGCGGCAAGAACTGCACGACAAACGGTATCCGCAACGTCCAACAGATATATCTCCGCCGTCTTACAAATAACCAACACCGCAGCTAGTGAAGCCGAAAAATGGCTTTGAAACTAAATCTGCCCACCGTAAAAACACAGTGGGCAGATAGGAGCCGAATGGGATTACCGTGAACGGTATCCACGAGCAAAATATGACAAAACGAACCTGAGGACTTCTGTCATATTTAGGCAATCGCACGAACCTCGACGTGCTGGCGGTACTCGTCGACCTTGGCAAAATCGCCCTGGCCTGCGCACTCAACAACATTGGCACCTGTCGCCATGGCCAAACGCAGCGCATCCTCAACATGCTCGGGATCGTCATGCCACGTGGACAGGAACGCTGCGAGCGTAGAATCGCCTGCGCAAACCGTCGAAAGCACCTTTACCGGCACCGTGCAGCGCGCATACCAGATATGCTTGCCGTTGGAGAAATACGCCCCCTTGCCACCCAGCGTGAGCAGCACGTTTTTGGCGCCCTTCTTATGAAGCTCAGCCATCGCGTCCACAACCGTCTGCTCATCTTCAAGCGAAACCTCGAGGCCAAAGATGTCGAGCAGTTCATCGTCGTTGGGTTTGATGAGCAGCGGTTCGGCCGCAATAAGATCGGACAGCTGAGGGCTCGAGATATCGAGCACGAACTCTGCACCGCGAGCCTTAACACGCGAGATAACCTGCGAAAGGAAATCTTCGGACGTATGTGGCGGCAGAGAGCCGGAAATAACCAGGCACTCCATATCCGCAAGCGAGTCAATCAGGTCATACATTTCCTGCTCGTTCGAAGGGTTCACCGCAGCACCTGCGTTCACCATATTGAACTCGCGGTCCTGAGCGTTAAGAAATACATTCACGCGCGTAATGCCATCGGTCCACACGGGGTGCACGTCGACGCCCTTGGCCTCGGCGCCTTCGACGATAAAGCGGCCGGAAAAGCCAGCAAAAAAACCAAGAATAGCGGTGTCTTTACCAAAGTGATGAAGGGCAAAAGAAACATTCAGACCCTTGCCGTTCGGGCTGTAGACGGCGTCGCGTGTGCGCGTGACGCAGTTGGGTTCCAAGCCATCGCATGTAATATTGTAGTCGATCGCAGGATTGGCGGTAAGGGTGTAGATCATGATGTCTCCTTTGTATGGTCCACGAGGCGAAATTGCTGTGTAAAACCGCTCCTAGCGTACCAAATCGAAGACGCGCGAAAGTCCTGTACAAAAACAAACAAACACGACAAAAAGCGAAAGACGGGCAGCGATTCACGCCGGCGGCGAGCATCTCGACATCGAATCATCTACCTGCACAAACTTCAGCCAACGGTCGATTTGAGCCCGTGAACGGTAAAATGTGACATAATAAACCTGAGGACTTTTGTCACATAGATAAGGCCGGGTGCCATAGGGGGATATAGCACCCGGCCTAAAAGACCGAACAATATGTTCGAAACGAGGCGGCAGCCTTACGTCCTACAGACGAGGAAGCTTGCGGACCTCGATGCGCTTGCTGTACTCGTCGACATGCGAGAAGTCGCCCAGACCAACGCTCTCTGCAACGTTTGCGCCGGTAGCAAGAGCGAGCTTCAAAGCGCTCTCCACGTTGTCACGATCGTTGTACCACATGGTGAGGAACGCGGCGAGCGTGCAGTCGCCGGCACACACGGAAGAAACCAGCTTGATGTTGAACTGGCGCTTGGCATACCAGATGTCCTCGCCGTTGGAGAAGTACGCGGAGCCGCGGCTACCCATCGTGAGCAGGACGTTTTGCACACCCACCTCGTGAGCCATGGCAAGGGCGCGGCGAGCGTCGTCATCGGTATCGATGGTGACGCCGAAGATCTCGCGCATCTCGTGATGGTTGGGCTTGATGAGCAGCGGCTTCTTAGAGGCAAGCGTCTTGAGCTTGGAGCTGGAGAGGTCGAGAACCACATCGGCACCGCGCGCATGGGCATGATCCATGACCTTATCCAGGAAGTCCGGAGAAGCCTTGGGCGGCACAGAGCCGGAAACAACCAGGCAGTCAAGGTTACCCGCGGTATCCAGGATGTTGTAGAGCTCTTCCTGAGCCTGCGGCGTAAGCGGAGCGCCCGGGTTCAAAACGCCGTACTCATGCTCGCCATCGTTGAGGTACGAATTGATGCGGGTGATGCCATCGGTCCACACCGGGCGGCAGAGGCAGCCCATGTTCATGGTCTCATCGACAATAAAACGCCCGGTGAAACCAGCAAAGAAACCAAGCGCGACAGAATCGACGCCAAATTTCTTAAGGGCAAACGACACGTCCAGGCCCTTGCCATTGGGCGTGTAGCTGGCGTGACTCGAACGAATGTTTTCGTCGGGCACGAGTGACTGACAGGAGACCGTCATATCGACGGCAGGGTTGGCGGTTAGCGTGTAAAACAAAGGTTCCCCCTAACTTGAATACAGGGCCGCACGACATGGGATTCCACACCGTACGACCCTGCAAATTACCTATCTCATGACCGCTGCACGATTAACGAGCATTGGCTTCGAGAAGCGCCTTGACCTCTTCGGCAGTGTCAAGCGCCAGGGCCTTCTCGGCAAGAGCATCGGCATCGGCCTTAGACCACTGGGAAATGGTCTTGCGGGCGCGCAGGATGCTCGGCGCAGACATGGAGAACTCCTCCAGGCCAAAGGAGATGAGCACCGGCTCCAGCAGCGGATCGGCAGCGGCCTCGCCGCACATACCAACCATGATACCGGCTTTGACGCCGCTCTCGATGATGTTCTTGAGCGAACGGAGAACGGCCGGGTAGTACACCTGGTACAGGTTGGAAATGGTATCGTTGCCACGGTCGGCACACATGGTGTAACCGATCAAGTCGTTGGTACCAATGGAGAAGAAGTCGGCCTCCTGGGCCAGCTTGTCGGCGATGAGGGAGGCGGCAGGGGTCTCGACCATGATGCCGACCTCGATGTTCTCGTCAAACTCGACGCCCTCGGCCTTGAGCTCAGCCTTGCACTCCTCGACGAGAGCCTTGACGGCGCGAACCTCCTCGACGCAGGTGACAAGCGGGATCATGATCTTGACGTCACCAAAGGCGCTGGCACGCAGCAAAGCGCGCAGCTGAACCTTGTACTGGTCGGGGTTGGCCAGGCAGTAGCGCACGGCGCGGAAGCCCATGAAGGGATTCTCCTCCTTGACCATGTGCAGGTACGGAATCTCCTTATCGCCGCCCACATCGAGCGTACGGATGATGACGGGATTGCCCTTAAGAGCGGTAGCGACCTTGCGATAAGCCTCGAACTGCTCGTTCTCGGAGGGAAGCTCCTTGGCGTCCATAAACAGGAACTCGGAGCGGAACAAGCCAATAGCCTCTGCATCGTGCTCAAGAGCAGCGGTAACGTCGTCGGGGCTGCCGATGTTGCAAGCAAGGATCTTCTTCACGCCGTCGGCGGTGACGGTCTCCTTGCCGCGATAGGCCTCGAGGGCCTTCTTCTCGGCAGCGAAGGCCTCGGCGCGAGCGGTGTAATCGGCAAGAGTGGCCTCGTCCGGATCGGCAACGACAACGCCCTTGGAGCCGTCGACGATAACGGTCATGCCGTTTTTGAGCTCGGTGCAGGAATTCTCAACAGAAAGAACCGCGGGAATCTCGAGAGCGCGGGCAATGATGGCGGAGTGAGAGGTGCGACCGCCGGTCTCGGTAACGATAGCGGCAACGTTCTTCTTGTCGATGGTGGCGGTCATGGAAGGCGTGAGGTCATGCACGCAGATGACGGTGCCGGCCGGCAGCACGGAGAGATCGACGACCTCGCGGCCCAGAAGCTCGGCCAGAAGACCGGTGCGGATGTCGGCGATGTCGGCAGCGCGCAGACGGAACATTTCGTCGTCCATGGAGAGGAACATGTTCTCAAACATGGTGGTGGTGTCGACGAGCGCCTGCTCAGCGCAGGTGCCGGCGTCGATGGCCTGGTTGATCTGATCACTCATGCCGGGATCTTGAGCCAGCGCGATGTGGCCGATCATAATCTCGGCCTCGTGCTCGCCAACAGAGACCTTCATGGCCTCAGCCTGAGCCTCGGTCTTCTGGCAGAAGACGTCGAGGGCCTTAGCGTAGCGCTCCTTCTCGGCAGCAGCGTCCTCAACGGCGTGCGCTTCAAAGCTCAGATCGGGCTCGACAGCAACGGCAACGGTGCCGATACCGATACCCTCGGAAGCGTTTACTCCCTTGTACATGCAGATGTCCTCTCTCTTTGGCGCCCCCGTCGGGCGCCCCTCTCTCTTTGGTGCCAAAGCTCGACACCGAATAGAATAGCGCAGGCACCCGCCCTCGTGGGGCAGGCACCTGCGCTATGTTACCTGAAGATACAGAGCATGGTGTGCAAATTACTCGCCCAGCCCGCTCTTGATGAGCTCGATAGCACAGGACAGCGCATCGGCCTCGTCCTCGCCATCGCAGCGAACCTCAACCTCGACGCCGCTCTTGATGCCGGCAGCCATCAAAGCCATGGGGCTCTTGCCGTTGACCTCGCGAGTGGAGCCCTCGTCCGTGATGGCGACAACCTTCACATCGCAAGCGAACTTGCCCATAGTGGAAGCAAACAGACCGGCGGGACGCATATGCAGGCCCTGGGGGTTGATAAGGGTAACCTTCTCGGAAACCATGATGACTCCTTTTTTACCGATCACACGCAGCATGCGGTCATGTGTGAAACATACCTTGTATAGTTTACCTCAAAGAAAGGCTAACCCCCAAGCATGCGAGAAGACATAGGGTTATTTACACACCCGGCTGTAATGGGAAGAAAAAACTGTTCAACGGCAAAATATGACAAAATAAACCTGCGGACTTTTGTCACACCGCAGGGGGGCCTGCGACGCGCCTGCTAGACAACGTTTTGCTCTAGACGCGCTAGGGCCGTTAAGCAAGACGGCCGCTAATGGCAGCGAGCAACTGGGAGGCCTCGGTGGCACCCTTGACGATGGTACGGAAGTCCTCGTCCATAAGCGCCTCGGCAACCTTGGAAAGAAGCTTGAGGTGCGTGGTGCCCGCCTGAGTCTCGGGGATGAGCAAGGCGATGGCCACATTGACCGGAGCCTGATCCATGGTGTCCCAATCAGCAATGCCCGAATCGTCCTTCACCACAATGACAGCGGGAGTCTTAACGGCAGCGCACTTGGCATGCGGGATGGCAAAGCCGTCCATCATGCCCGTGGTGCCCTCGCTCTCGCGAGCAAGGAAGGCTTGCATGAGCGCATCGGCGTCATCGGCGATACCGTTCTTCACGGCCTCGTTGGAGATAAAGGAGAGCACGTCGTCACGACCAGCGAAGTCCTGTCCCAAGAAGATGTTCTCCTCTTTGACGAAACCGTCGGCAGCGGGAGCCTCGGCAGTGGTGCTGGCAACAGCCTTGGCAGCCTTTGCCGGAGCAGCCTCGATAGCAGGAGCTGCCTTCTGCTTCTTGCCGTACTCAACCTTCTTGAAGAGCACGAAGAGAACACCGCCCACGATGGCGCCGATAAGAATGGCGATAACCCACTGCAGGCCGCCATCCACGACGGGCAGCACGAGGAAGCCGCCATGGGGTGCGGGATCGTGCACGCCAAAGAAGATGGTGAGGATAGAGGCGATAGAGGAGCCGATCATCATGATGGGCATGACGGGCCAGATGTTCTTGGTCATGAACGGAATGGCGCCCTCGGTGATGTGCGTGCAGCCCAAGATGAAGTTGACGATACCGGCGTCGTGATCTTCCTGGCTAAAGTACTTCTTGCCCACAACCACGGCAAAGGTGGTGATCAGCGGAGGAACGATGCAGGCGGCGGAAACAGCGGCCATGAAGTTGGTGCCAAAGTTGTACGTATCGGTGCCAACACCTGCGGCGAGAGCCTCGGTAAGCATAGCGGTACCGGTGACGTATGCAGCCTTGTTGACCGGGCCGCCCATGTCAAAGGCGCACATGCAGCCAATGGCCAGGCCCAGGACAATGGGGCCGGAGGCCGAGAGGCCCTTAAGGAAGTCCATCATGGCAGTGTTGATAGCGGCCATGGGACCGGAGATGCCGAGCATAACCATGCCCACGATGAACGTGGAGAACAGCGGGTACAGGAAAATGGCCTTCAGGCCGTTGAGGTTCTGGGGCAGCTTGGCAAAGACCTTCTCCAGCAGCAGGATAACGTAGCCGGAAAGAAAACCGCCAACGATACCGCCGAGGAAGCCAAAGCCCACGCCCGAGCCGCCGGCATCGATCAGGCCGGTCTCAGGCGAGACGGGAAGGCCGGTGATGGCGATCATACCGGCAACGAAGCCGGGAACGAGCGCCGGACGCTTGCCGATGGATTCGGCGATATAGGCAGAAAGCACGGGAACCATGAGGTTCATGGCAATGCCACCGATGATCTTGAGCATCGCGGCGAAGGCGTTGTACTGGACGTTCGTAGAGTCGAACGACATGATGCCCCACAGGAACGACACCGCGGTAAGCACGCCACCGGCGACGACGAACACGAGCATGTGGGAAACGCCGTTCATAAGGTGCTTGTAGAGCTGGTGCCCGATGGACTCCTTCTCCTCTGCAGCGTCGTCTTCAGCAGCGACAACCTTGGAGGCGTCGCCCTTGGCAGCCAGGGCGCGGTCGATCAGGGCACCTGCGGCCTCGACGGACAAAGCCTTGGATACGCCGACCGTCACCTGGGACTTACCGGCAAAACGTTCTGCCTGAACGTCCTTGTCGGCAGCGACCACGACGGCACGAGCGCCGGCAATCTCTGCGGGGGTAAGCTCGTTTTCGATTCCAACCTGGCCGTGGGTCTCAACCTTGATGGTGAGCCCGCGCTCAGCCGCAGCCTTCTCCAGCGCTTCCTTTGCCATAAAGGTATGCGCGATGCCGGTCGGACAACCGGTTGCCGCGATAACGTCATACTGCTGAGCCATACGTCCCTCCCTCTCTCTAGAAGTGAGCGCCCTCCCCTTTTGGGCGCTGCATTCTCAATCATCCGCAAGGTGTGCAACGCGCACCCCTCCCGGGTTTTCGACGAAAATCATAGCACGTGCGCACACGGCTTCTTCACAGTGGGATACCGCACAGGGTGAAAGGTTCTTCCACGCTGGTGAACGGTATATGAAATGTTTTCGTCAAAACCCAGCTCAGAGCCGTTAATAATGGTTTCAGTAAAACAAAAACTCATACCGTTTACCGAATAATGGAGGTCACCATGGCCGGAGGAGAGCTCAGCGCGCTATCGCTCATTACGTCTACCCGTGAATTCTCGAGCTCGGAGCAGCGCATCGTAGATTACATCCTAGAGCATCGTGGTGAGGCCCCCACCATGACCGCCGCACAGCTCGCGCGCCGCAGCGGCACTTCCGAGGCCACGATCTCGCGCTTTTGTAAACGTCTGGGTTTTGACAACTACCGTAGCTTCCAGTTTTCGCTCGGCCGCGATCTTACGCTCAAGCATGACGGGCTGGACCTGGATGGCGAGATTTCGCTCGATAACGTGGAGGATTCGCTCAAAAGCATCCTGGCCACCAAGATGGGCGAACTGGAGGCAACGCTGCGCGGTATCGATGCGCCCACGATCAGCGCAGTTGTGAAGCGCCTGGCTGCCGCCAACGTCATCCAGATCGTTGCGGTGGGCAACACCAACTCCGTCGCGCTCGATGCCACGTTTAAGCTCTCGCAGCTGGGACTGCGCTGCACCACGCACGAGGTGAGCGAGATTGCCGTGGGCTTTGCTCTCACTATGCAGCCCGAAGACGTCTTGCTCGTAATCTCCAACTCCGGACGTTCCCAGCGCCTGATGCGCATTGCCCAGGCAGCCAAAAACCGTGGCGCCTGCGTAATCGCAATCACAAGTGACGAGCAGTCTCCCCTCGCCCGCCAGGCATCGTACGTTTTGCGCACCGTGAACCACGAGGCGCTGCTCACCACGGGCGACTTCGCGTTTTCCAAAATCTCTGCTATGGCAATCATCGAGACGCTCTATTACTTTTTGCTGCCCGAGATCGAAGGCGGCCGCGAGCACATCAGCCGCTACGAGGAGCTCATCCAGCCGGATAAGGACGTGGAATAGCGAAGACGGACGAGTAAACCCAGCAGCCGCTAAACCAATTGCGCGTAATCCTGCGATTGATGAGACAGGTGAACGACCACAACCGTATCGTCCTTGACCAAGTACAAGGCAATATAGCCCAGCAGACTCGCCTTGCGGTAGCCAACCGCCCGCAATCGCGAGTCCCTGGCCTCGGGGTACATAGCGGGAAATGATTTAATGTTACCGAGAAACTCCAGATACGCCCCGGCAACCTTCTTAGCAAACGAAGGCTCGAACAGCACGAACTCCAGATAATCTAACGTCCTCACAAGCTCATCGCGCACGGCATCGGTCTCAACAACTTTATAGGCCATAACGCGTCTTGAGGTAGTCGGCGGTCTGCTCCACTTCATGAACGTTTCCCGCTGCAATCTGGGCCTCGCGTTCATCGAGAATCTGGTACAGACGTGAACGGGCGGCCTCGAGGCGCAGGCCCTCATACTGGGCCGGAGACATGGCAATGAACGATTCCTTGCCGTTCTTTGTAACGACAACCGGCTCTGTGGCAGAAAGAACCGTATTTGTGAACTTCGACGTATCCTTAAGGTCCTTGATAGGAACGCAAATGGGCATAACGGCCTCCTTCACTGCTGTTATACTGAGAATACCATAATTATGGGATGATTATCCCATACATGAAGCAGCAATCACGAAGCTTTATTTGTCATATCGCGAACCGGATCGGCACGGTATAATCAGGTGCACATGCGCCATTAGCTCAGTTGGATAGAGCAGGGGACTTCTAATCCCAAGGTCGTTGGTTCGAATCCGACATGGCGCACCCCAACGTTTATGGATACGCCTCGTGCAGCCAGTGCTGTGCGGGGCGTTTTTGATGGTCCCATCAAAATGAAAGGCAGAAATCGTCCTACACTTCTGCTGTGTTTGTACGCGCTCGTCGTCTGTCTCCATTGGTGGCAGACGGCAAGATTATCATAATGACTGTTAGATACGTAGCCCGTAAGGAGAACGACATGCCACGCTTTTCCATCTGCGTTTCATCATATAAAGATGAAGAATATCTGCCCGCCTGCATCGACAGCGTCCTGGCTCAATCGTTTACCGATTTTGAGCTCATCATAGTCGACGATGGAAGCCCCGACTCCACCGCATCGATACTTGAGCAATACGCTCAAAAGGATAGCCGTGTCATACCGCTCATCCAAGATAAGAACCGAGGGCTTCACGTCGGGCGAAAAATTGCCGTTGCAAAAAGCACCGGCGACTACATCATTCTCCTGGATTCAGATGACGAACTCGGCGACGACTGCCTTGCCAAGTTCGACTCTTATCTCAACACCACCCCCTGTGATGTCCTTCACTTTGGCATCGATGTCGTCAATGCTGGCGTAAGCGACAACGAGGCTTCCAACTTCCAGAACTACATCAATGCACCCGTTGATCCCCTGTTCAATAAAGACATATTTGAAGCCGTCTTCAGTGCACACAAGGGTTATCTTCAGGACTGGCGTATCACTCAGCGTGTCTATGCGGGGGACTTCTTCCGCAGAATGTTTTCGGCGATGACTGACAACAGGCTTGAGCGAGCTGAGGACGCCTACGAGTCTTTTGTCGCACTCGCAAACGCGCGCTCGCAATACACCGTCAACGATATTGTCGGTGTGCGTTATTACCTGGGTCGAGGCGTCAATTCCGACTCTTCCCTCTCGACATCGGCCTTCTTCAAAAGCGCTTCCGATTTTCAAGCCAACGTCGATCACATGAGAACATTTGCAGCCGCTTTCGATGCCTCCGATATCAAAAAAACCTGTTCGGATGCCGTTGCAAAAATGTACGAGCTGCTTTTCAACGATTGGCTCGTTCGCGTACCAGAAGACCAAAAGCTCGATGCTGCCGACGAAGCCGCAAAGGTAATGGGCAAAATGCCCGTTGCAGAAGAGCTCATGCGCCTTTCTCGCGACAGGGCATATGGCCTTCTGCAAGCAAATAACACCCCCGCAAATGACATGGCCCTCGCTTGGTATGAGCACGCAAAGGGGCTGGCATCAACTGAGGCTGCAACTTCCCCACGCTTCATGTCGTTCTACACCGCAGCTCACGTCCACATAAACGATTTGATCAATATGGCAAAGCGCAAAAGCTATGAAAACCAAAATATTCGCATCTTCGTCTCGGCGCACAAGCCTGTCGAGCTATTTGACAGCTCGATACTCCAGCCAGTGCAAGTTGGCTGTAACCTCCGCAACGACAGATTCCCTTGGGCATTCCACGACGATAAGGGCAACAATATATCGGATCTCAATCCCATGTACTGCGAACTGACAACCCAGTACTGGGCCTGGAAAAACACCTCGAGCGAATATGTCGGTTTTTGCCATTACCGTCGTTATTTTGACTTCTCGGGCACACGCCACAATGAGAATATCTACGGCGAGATCATGGACGATTTCATCGATGCGACATCTCAAAAAAAATACTCACTGGACGACGAGAGCATCGAGAAGTTTGTGGCTCAGTACGACGTCATCACCACCGAGCGCAAGGATATTCGCACCTATGCTGGACAAAATGCCACCCTGCGCTCTCAATACGACGCCGCAGACAAATTATTCGTTGAGGACCTGGACAAGATCGTCTCCATCCTCAAAAAACAGCATCCGGAATATGGGCAGGACGCCGACAAGTTCCTCAGTGGCCACGTGGGGCGCTTCTGTAACATGTTCATCATGAAGCGCAAGATTTTTAACGATTACTGCGCATGGCTTTTCCCCCTGCTTGAAGAGTTCGTTTCCACAACCGATATGTCCCGTTATTCAAAAGAGGGGGTACGCACCCCCGGGCATCTTGCCGAGAGGCTGCTTAATATCTACCTCATTCATCATGAACGTATGGAAACTGGCTGGAAGACAGCAGAGCTACAGTGCGTTCACTTTAGAAGGCCGGATCGCCGTATGCCTTTCGAGGTGCCCTATACCAAGGCAAACGGTAAACAGATCATTCCGGTTGTTTTCGCTGCAGACAACAACTATGTCCCCATGCTTACCACCACGGTCTATTCCACGCTGCTCAATGCCTCCAAAGAGTACTTCTACGATGTAGTTGTGCTCCATAGGGATATTGCTGGAGATAATCAATCTACCATGCAGAGATTCTTTGGACAGTTTGACAACATGTCATTGCGTTTTTGCGATGTAAGCGAACACGTGCTTCGCCATGATTTGAGCACCAACAACCCTCACATCAGCGTTGAAACGTATTATCGCTTCTTAATTCAAGAGATTTTGCCTTACTACGACAAGGTTCTGTACCTTGATAGCGACCTGATTATCCAGGGCGATATTTCTGAGCTCTATAGCGTGGACTTGGGCAATAATCTCCTCGCCGCTGCCCGCGATATCGATTTCTTGGGCAACCTTAACATGAAGGACGGCAAGCGCCTTGCCTACGCCAAAAAAGTCCTGGGCATGGAAAACCCCTACGATTACTTCCAGGCAGGCGTCCTTGTACTTAATACTGCCGAGATGCGTCAACTCTATTCAATTGAGACGTGGCTTGATTACGCTTCCGATGATCGCTTTATCTATAACGATCAAGATGTTCTGAACGCGCACTGCGAAGGCCGCGTAACTTGGCTTGATTACGACTGGAACGTCATGATCGACTGCAATAATCGCATTGCAAACGTCTTCTCTTTTGCACCCGCTTCTGCATTTGATGCCTTCAACGATTCGCGCAATCACGAGAAAATTATTCACTATGCAGGATTCGAAAAGCCTTGGAAGTTCTCCTCGTGCGACCGAAGCGCCGCCTATTGGACCTATGCTCGCCAGACTCCCTTTTACGAATCCCTTATGAGCATGTTGGCGGGACCGGAAAGAACAGCTTCTTCCTCCCCCCTCATCATGCACGAACATGCGATATCACCCGAAAACCCGCTTCGCAAATTCATCGATCCCATCGCACCGGTCGGTAGCGCAAGGCGAGAGGTGATGAAATCCGCGGCAAGGGTTATTAGGAAAAAGAAGTAGCAATCTTCGAAATCTAGCGAAGCAACAGTAGAGTTGCAATTTTATGACCCCCATTTCCTCCCAAGAAAAAATCGGAGGAAATGGGGGTCATTTTTTGCCTTAGTTTTAAGCGTCGAGCCTCGATAGCGACAGTGGTGCACAACAAACGCTTACTTAATTGCATAGCAGCATGTTTACACCCTTAGGATTTTGCAATTCGCGTATTTCTGCAGAGCTTTTTGAGGGACTCCAGCACAAAAGCAAACAAAAGAGAAAGTGCAAAAACCACGAACGGGCGAATCGCCGCATCCCAAAAGATGTTATGCAAAACATAGACGTCCAAAGCCCAAATAAACATCATATGTACGGCGTAAACATCAAAACTAAGGGAAGACAGTTTCGAAATTACAGCAATGAACGAATGCTTATCAGATTGGAAAAGCGGCTCCAGCGATCTGACCAGCATAAAAAGTGAAATTGAGTACACCAAAACCGGAAGATGCAGATAATCGTTATAAAAGTTATCGTAATCCGAATACGCACCGGACAGCGCCGTGTGTGGTGCATTTGTCTTGATGGTCATAAGCGCCATAAATACAACGGAACAAATTGCGGCGATCAGGAAAACCGGACGCATTTTCTCGGCACGACCTTCAAAAGGAGAATACGTAACAATGTAGTAGCCAATTAAGTAGTACATTATCGCACCCGTCAAATACGGTACGGCAAACACTGAGAACAAATTATGGTTTGGCGCAAATCGATTTGCAAAAGGAATTACTGCAGTTGAGACAATACAGAGACCAATGGCATACTCCAGCAAACGCTTGTTCGACGCAAAAGAAGCCAATAGCGGTGTGATCAAATACAAAATCAAAATTGAATACATAAACCAATAAACGTCGCAAATTTGATTCGTTAGAAACAGTTGAATGAACTCAGACAGGGAGAAAGATCTTGCCGGAAGACCAAGCTGTGTCGGCGCAAGGCAGCTGAGGACATAAATAAAGAAGCTAAAGCCAACGAGCGTCATCAGAACACGCTTGAGCCTCTTTTGAAAAAAGACTTTGGTAGAGTACCGAGAACGGTATCCAATAAGATTTGCTCCGCTGATCATAAAGAAAACCGGTACGGCAAACATAAACAGCGACTGCAATGCAACAGAAACAAACCACTGCACATCGCCTTGGTTAACATATACAACCGTCGTGCAATGAAGAACAACAACGGCAAAGCAGGAAAGGACATTGAGAACGTCCATGTACCTAAAATGTTTTGTTTCTTTAGCCATCAACTACAATGCTCCTGTAGATTAATTAATTCTATACAAGCTACACTTGCCCTTAGACAACATCAGCTCTGCATCAACACCATCTTTAAACGCATTTTCGAAACCTGGCCACTTTCCAACAGGATATATCACATATTTTGACCATGCCGCATTGTCGCTAACGGGAATGTAATTTGTTGTATCAAGAAGCAGTAAATATCGGGCACGCGTTGCTTCGACAGAAGTGTTGAGACTAGCATCGTGTGAATAAAGATTAATGCGAGTTCTGATTAACTGATTATCCTCACTCTTTGGAACATCGAGCCCTTTGTAGTACACATTAATATCGTTTAGAGGATACGCATACACACTGCCATCGTAAGGATTATTAAGAACAATGTCATTACCAACAACTGTTTTTACTTCAGATAAAAACTCAATTTCTTCTCCACTCAAAAGCGCATCTTCGCCAGGTTTGTTAAGCTGCTCCAGATTGTTAAGCATTGCCAGCAATGCACGAGTCTCACTGACGCCATTCTGCTGAAACTGGTTAACAGGATTGGAAAAAGGCTGATATCGATCCTGTGTAATAAGAAGAGAACAAATAATCAGGGTAGCAACACAAGAAACGGCAATAATTATTGCGTGGACTCTACACCCCTTGATGCAGAAGATCCTTTCAAGAAAAGACTGTACCAAACTCATCAAAAAGCCAATCCCGACCGAAGCAATCGGAATGGCAAATAAAGCAACACATGCAGCAGTTCGATACGGATCGGTATACCAAAAGCCGGCCAAAAGATGCTTCCAAAAGCCCTCGGTCGAAATACCAACAATATAGATTATTGCCATTAAAACATACGACGTGCAAAGCCAGCGTCTGCTCGGGTCAAAGCACAGCTTTAAAAAACCAAGAAGCACAAAGAAGCCGAGAACAGCCTGAGGAAAGCCCCACCTGAGACTTAAATCTAAAACGCTACAAATTGCCTCTTCAGGTGTCAGCAGTTTTTCCCACGTAAATGAAACAACACTATGAAACAGCGGGGATATATAAGCAGCAAACCAAACAGCTCCAGCAAATAGAATAAACAAGATTGGATACAAAAAACGCCGGGCTGGTTTACAACGCCTGGATGAAACATCAGAACCAAGTAAATATAGGTAGTGGCAGCAATAAGGCAAAAGCAAAACTGCCAAAGCAAAAATAGTATTTGGCTGCAATGTAAACAGGGCAAAGCAGACTACAAAGAAAATGATTAACGGCTTTACATCAAATGTGACATTACCCCTGCAATCAAAGGCAAGAATAAAAAAGGCAGCAGCTAGCGGAAGACAAATACCCGAGACCATTGTTGGGAATAACGGACCATAGGTAATAAGGGAGAGAGGGAATGCCATAAAAACAACCATAGCAAGAAGACCCGCTATGATCATTTCTCTGCGATCAAATATCACTTTGTAGAAAATAAAAAATGACAATGGATAGACAATCGAGAGAAAAAAGAAAATCACAACGTTTTCAGCCAAAATAGCCGACGTGCTAAAAGCGCTCACTATAAGAGCAGATAGAATATGAAAACCTGCCGGATAATATCCCCTATGAATATTATCCGCAGCATCGGTGGCTGACGAAAAATCAATAGGCGTAATTCCTGTTTTAATAGTTGAAAAATAGCCGTCCTTTGCCATTGTTTCGATTCGGGCAAGATGTGAAGCGTTATCACTAAATTGAATAAAAGAAGAAGGACCATCCAACGGCTTTACAAAGAAAACCAGATAAAACAGGACTGCTACAACAAGAAAGATGGCTAACAATATAAACGAATTCTGGGAATCTGAGTACAGGACCGGCGAACATGCCTTGGGAGATCGAAGCTTTTTTAAGATGGAAAACAGCATCAGCGCAAACGCATAAGAAGCCAGACACATGCCAACCAAACCCGTGCGAATACTAAATGCGCAAAGAGTTATTCCTGAAACGGCAAGCAGCGTAATGCCACACACGGGAGCCAAACAAATTGAAGCGGCCCAAGAAAAACCGCTAAACCTGCTCATTAACGCAAAGGGAGTCATCAGCGCCACCAGCAATAGGTATGAAAAAGCGAAAGTTAACCACATATGCTCAATTCCCAAACATTCGATATTATTATTACCCGCAAAACATTCTTACCATAGTTTTAGCTAATTCTCGTAGCATCATTGATTGCCTTTTCTTGCGCGAGATTTAGCGAGAGTGAAATCGCAAAAGGTTATAGCCATGTCTGTTTTCTAATTTGAACGCTCCTGCAATTCAACAATAATTCAGCAGTCTTTTACCTCCTCAACGTCAACGCCCTTATTGCCCAGAACCTATAGATGGAACACGCGCTTCGTTAAAGCGTTGAACGCAGCAGGAGTTCTCTATGCAGGCGTAAACAATTCACGCAATGAGCTAAATCCCCCATTTACTATCACCGCGCACAAACATAATCTTGCCAGCTGGCAACCAACGAAACGAATTCCATGATTACATTTAGAGCCCTAAATCAACCTTTGCATTATCCACCAAACGAGCAATCGAATTGTTCATCTTTACCATCATCGAATTGAAGGATGAGGCTCTAAAGATACCATCCCTCTTTACCTCTTCTATCACTTCTCTTGCATAGTCGTCATAAACTTTTTGAACACAAGTGAAGTCCTCCCTTGCACGTATCGAACCAAGTAAATCCAGGCGAGTTGAAGCCAAAGCGGCATTCCTGAGGGCAATAAACGCAGTTTCGAGCGCTTCGCTCCCCCTTCTATCGCGGTCGATCATTTCTTGTTTCTCGTCTAGTTCCTCACAGTCATCAGGACTCTTTCTCCCTGACATTGCCGCGCCGAGATCATAAAGGCTATTCACAAGCGTCGAATAGGCCTCCAACGCAACAAAGTACTCATCAACTTTACGCGAATCAAAGTATTGCCACCTTTGATAATCACTCCCATTACGAGTGTCAACAAGCTGAAATATGCCCGAAACAAGAGCTGCAACAGTTCCGCTTACGATAGCATTAATAACGATATTGTTGAATTCCATCCCTTCACCTATTTCCCCTTGCTAATCTTAAAGCTGTACGCATTCAATTATGTAAAGACGCTAGCCCCCTCGATTTCACACACACCATTACTAAGTTCTGCCTGATTTCTAATCCCCACTTCAATTTGCCATGCGAACCAAAAGGAAACGATGGCGCGAACTATTTCATGGTTTCGCACATCACTCAAAACGCAGCATCACGTCATGGGTACAAACTCTGCAGAATGACGATATTATCCCAGTCAATCGGTTTGGGATTAGCACTGCAACCTATTTGGGGCAATCTCAAATTAAGAAAACAAAGTGGGTAGGGAATCAATCGGCGGATAGCGCCAAAAAGCTAAACTAACTACTCAGCGCAACTTCCTGAATAAGCCCCTCTACCTTCTTACGCAACACGGCAATCTCGGTCGTATTCGAAAAATCGCGCATGACCAGGACGGCGATCACATACACGAAAACAAAATTAGCTGAAGCCTGGAAGCCCAGCAAACCGGCAAAGAAAGACGCTATCTGAGGGAAGAGGGCCAATACGACAAAACTCAACGAGAAGAAGAGCCAAAAAATCGAATCCATAACATCGATCTTCGACTTCTTTATTCGTCTGACAATGAAAAGAAGATCCAGCGCGGCGCAAACAATGAGCACAATGCGAAGCGAAAGAGTCAACCGAATCACCTAAACCATTGAACAAAAAGAACAGAAGTGCACACACGTATCATGCACGCAGCAGAACGCGTAAGATTGAGATAGCTCTCCCCCGTCGTGCGGTCACGTGTTGATGTTCACTTAAACGTGGTCCGAATGGTCACCGAAAATTGAGCAAAGAAGATGGTACCGAAAGCCCGTACCTAACGGACGACGTTAGGAGGATGGATGCACTCATACGAAGACAGAATGAGGACCGTCGAACTGTACATCACATACGGGTGCAGCGCCACGGGCGTGATAAGGGGCTCGGCTAACCGAACAGAGGCTCCTTGTGCAACTGACTCAGAGAGCCAGAGGAGAGCGGCAGCCTGCACGCAGGCAAGGTACGTCCCCGCTCCTTCTCCGACGAGCAGGTGCGCACCGCCGTGTGCGTTTCGGCAAGTAGACATTTCGTCAGCATCCCCTTTTGTTAACTTTTTGCTTGCCACAAACAAAGGGGCACGGTCATCTACTCTATCCTTCCCGGGCGGGCTCGCCAAAGCGACCGCCCGGGGAAACCATACGGCGAGGGCCGCGCCCCCGGTCCCCGGGGGCGCGGCCCTCTTGCTCAAACTGCTCAATTTTTCGTGCTCACGGTGCCCATTTCCCGGTGATCGCTCGGACCACTTCTTAGTGAACATCAACACCCGAGTAAAACTCTCCGCAATCTTGATGCCGATTGCTGTAGTCAATTCCCGGTGATCACTCGAAGCGCTGCTTAGCGAACCTCAATAAATGTAGATACATTCGCAATAAATGCATCTCCCACTTATAATGAACGTTTTCTATTTCCGTTAATCAGCAATGACCCTGTAGCGCGTTCGCAAAGACACCAAATGATGGTCATCGTGGCGAACCAGACCGTCATTTTGCAGACGGCCTAGTACGATGCCGGGATCGCGGTTTATTTCTTTGGCAAAAGAAATAACGGCTGCCAAACTAAAAACCCCATGATCAACAAAGTTGGAATATTTTACCGGGTCAATGAGGACATCGGCTGCAAAGCGATCGGCACGCTCCTCCCTCTCTCCGGAATCTTGATCAAAAGAAATTCCAAGATCGTCATTGAGAATATGACCAGCCTCATGAAAGAGCGTGAACCAAAAAGAATCGGCGTATAGCCTACGGTCATTCACCATAAGCATAATTTTAGAGCCAATCTTTTTAGTGGCCCCATTTGTTTTAGATCCAGATAAATTTGGAAGTACAACAAGGACCACGCCAGAATCAAGAAATGATTGATAAATTAGGGGATAAAAACCGCCATGGTTCGTTGTCTGTTTCAAAGCGCCATTGACCGCGAGTTCGAATTTTGATTTGTCAAACGGAGGAGCATCGACCTTCCGAGCCAAATTAATAGCAATCTGGGTCATCGCATTCGCCTTGGCAACAGTCCTCTTGTCAACGTTGTCCATCGAGCTTCTAAAACTAATCGAAAGGTCTGATTTTGTTAGAACCGTAAGCGAAGCGACGCCCAAGAATGAACGGACTGCTGTAACCTGTTCGGACAATCTTCGCGGGAGATCCGGTAACCCAAAGTTATCTCTGAAGTAACTGTAACCGATATCCTTTAAAATAGCCTTTTCTTCTTCGAGATTCCTTGTAGAGTCGATTTCGAGGAGAACTGAGTCGTACGCATTCTGCAAATTAAGCCAGTAATCAATACTGGTTCCCAGCATTTTAGAAAGCTTAGCGGCCATTTCCGGCGTAAGGCGCTGCTGTCCATTAATTAACTTGCTTAAATTTTTGGGAGTTGTGTCAAGCCGCTTGGCAAAATCTTGCTGTGAGAGCCCGCTATCGTCAACGAGCTCATTGATATAGTATCCGGGATGAAAAGCGATTTTATCTTTGAATTCGATATAGTTACTCATAATGCTTGCTCGCCTCCAAAATATTTACAACTTCAACTGTTTCGGCGATTTCATCGATATGACAAGGAGTAAATGGTTCATGATTCTCGTCAAGAGGGCGAATGATCAACCTCCATGGACACCGTCGCCCCTTGACATCGATCGCGAAACAACCTGCCAGTTTATGTCTTCCCTTATCTGACAAAGCATGGAAGTGAAGCTGAGGTTGAACGACTACGTCCTTGAAGTTTACAGCTTGCTCAAGCAAGTTGACTTTTGCAAGAAGCGCTAAGGCAATAGACTCGTTGCCCCAACAAGCTTTTTTGCTGCCGACAAATTTGTACACTGCCCTTCAACGCACTTCGATTCATAGACGACTTCCACTCTTCACCACCAAATAGAATTACCTATTAGGTAATTTATACTAACACACAAATTGAAGAAGGGATGCGGAAGGAATCCTAGACCAAAAGAAGACCAAGATTTTCACAGCAGCCCCTCGAACCACTTCTCAGTGAACATAAACAGATCTTCCCTATGTCGTTTCTAATTTAGTTGTAGATCACTTTACGCCTATACCTCGGCGTGAAGACGATGTGACACCCGAACATCCACCTCGTACGGGAAAAGCTGCAAGCCTTCTAGGCCACAGTTGCCACCCCTTCGACTCGAATACCGACGAGCTGAATAATCGTCAATATCGGTCGGAAGGGTGGCTTTCTAAAGCCGTTTGGCTCCACCCGCATAGCGGGTGGTTCAAAGCCGGCCGCTTTGCGCTCAGCAGACTAAAGCCGCGAATTAGGCGTCTAAACACTTAACGACTAATGCAATAAAGGGATATAAATCGTTCGAAAAAGCGCCCTTTCCACGAATGACCAACAAGTGCATTAATCCTTCAACTAATAATAGTCCGTGGAAGATTTAACTGATCGTAATAATAGACAGGCCATATTACACAACGGATCTAGAATACCTTAAGATACTCCCCCAGCTCTTCTTCCCAATCAGGCATGTAGAATCCTGCCGCCTCGAGCTTGGACAAGTCAAGAGCCGAATGAACCGGACGAGGTGCGATAGGCCCCTCGGCACTCGCGTAATAATCAGCGGTACTCACCGGAACGACCTTATCGCCATTGCCGTTGGCAGCATCGAAGACTGCACGGGCAATCTCCGCCCAGCTCTTGACTGCACCGGAGCCGATGCGGTTATTTCCCTGTTCTCTGCCTGAGCACTTCGGCTAAACAGATCGCAAAATCCAGAAGAAGCAAATCGCATAAAAAGCCATTCTGCACTGCTTGAAAATAATGCAAACTAACCCCTCAGCGCAACTTCCTGAATAAGCCCCTCTACCTTCTTGCGCAACACGGCAATCTTGGTCGTATTCGAAAAATCGCGCATAACCAGGACGGCGATTACATATACGAAAACAAAATTTGCTGAAGTCTGGAAGCCCAGCAAACCGGCAAAGAAAGAAGCTACCTGCGGGAAAAGAGCCAAAACAAAAAAACTCAACGAGAAGAAGAGCCAGAAAATCGAATCCATAACATCGATCTTCGACTTCTTTATCCGCCTAATGATGAAAAGAAGAACCAGCGCGGCGCAAACAATGAGCACAACGCGAAGCGAAAGAGTCAACCGAATCACCTAAACCATTGAACGAAGAGAATAGAAGTGCATACGCGGATCATGTACGCAGCAGAGCGCGTAAGATTGAGATAGCTCTCCCCCGTCGTGCGATCACGCATCGACACCTGGACCTCTTCGACCTTCGCACCCTTCCTGATGAGATGCGCCACTGTCTCGGGTTCGGGATTGAGACTCATGTCCTTAGAGAAGAGCTCAATCATGCGGCGATTAAACATACGCATGCCCGAAGTCGGATCGCTCACGCGCTTTCCGGTGGTCATCTTCACAATAAAGGTGATGATCCTTGAGCCGAACATGCGAGCCGAATGCTCTTTCTTGTACTGGACAAAACGCGAACCGATAACGATCTCGGCATCGGTGTCGTCCATCTTCTTCTTCATCTCGGCGATATACTGCGGAATGTGCTGACCGTCCGCATCGAACTGGATAGCATAGCTATAGCCCTTACGGGCGGCATACTTCATACCAGCTTGAAAACCAACAGTCAAACCGCCGTTAACGGGCAGATCGAGCATCGGATAAGAATTAGTGCGGCAAATGTCCCCCGTGGAATCTGATGAGCCATCATTGACAACGATGAAATCAACATTCGGGGCAACACTTTTGAGCTCCTCGATCGTAGACTCGAGGCACTCCTCTTCGTTATAGGCAGGAATGATAGCAAGTACTTTATTAGGCATAGCCCAGCAATCCAATAGGCACTTTTGTATGAATTATTAATTATTTTATTATAATACTCAAAAAAGCTGAATTGCGAACGGTTGAAATCAACGTAAAGACCCAGCCGCACTGAGTGTCAGTTTGAATCATGCGATGCGAAATCGTCCACGCGCATGTTGCCGAAGTACGGCAGGATCTTGCCCTCGATCATGTAGCTCTTGGTGTACCAGGTGTGCTCGCGCAGCCGCGGGCGCATGCCGGCCTCGTAGACCTCGTAGAAGGCGGCGAAAGTGGAGTCAATGGAGCCCTCCGCGTTCGAGGAGAACTCGTCCTCCCAGGCGCGCCCCCTCTTCGCTCTTGAAGCCGCGCTTGGTCTTGTGGCGCGAGTCCCCGTTGTAGTCGCGGTACCACACCTGCGCCGTCCACGTCCCGTTTGGCTCCACCCCCACCGACATACGCCACTCCTCGCAATCATTCCGTAGAAATATACAGCACGATACTGTGCTGTATACTCTTGGCAGCGAGTTGCAACGCGTCACCCTCAAAGCGTTGACCGAAGAGTATTTCCGCAGGTTAACACCCATGAAATAAGCCCCGAAATCCAAAGGTCTCGGGGCTTATTTGCGTCTGTCACTCCCCAAAAGTCCCGGTGGCTTCGTCCAATACAGGGCACTGGTTGCATATAGCTTTCAGTATTAAATGTCCAACTCAGCAGCAGAGAAACGAGAACGAATAGAGCACCGAGCAAAAACGCGCCAATGCCAAACGCCCTCAAAGGAGCAGAGAGAGCTTTCTCATCATCTCGACTTTTAAGAGACGCCAGGCACAGCAGGATGACATACGTCAACACATAGAAATTCGGAGCAACAATCTCGGGCTGGAACCAGCACAACCATCCGCCAACCATTGTCTGGATATAAAAATAACCTTGTAAATCAATTGTACGAAATATGATGTTGAAGAAGCTAAGCGGGCATCAAGAAAATCAGCCAAAAATAGAAAACACCAGCTTCAGCACCTCTGATATCAAGTGAAGATCCCGATGATTCCGAGAGCCCCGTCACCGCAAGAATATCGGCAAGTTTGATAAGAAGTAGCAACGCCGCAATTAGGAAGGCACATCCACATTTAATCTGCGCAGCTCTCTTTTTTGAAGAGAAGCGGCTGGAAGGTATAAAGGAAGTAAGAAACGCAAGAAGCGCATAGATAACCTTACATGGAGCCAGAAGGGCAACGCATGCCAAGAGCTCAAAACACTCTTTTTGTAAAGGATGTCGACACATAAATCGACCTGAGGCAGAGCGCGGTAACGAGCAGAGACATCGAGATTATGAATGCATCATAAGAATATGAAGCGGCCAGGTGGAGCGACATGGGAAGCAAGCTAACCGCCGCGATGGCATTTTTCCAACTGGTGAAATTCGATATGCTAGAAACACAAGCATCGCATAACTCAGAAAATTGAAAAGTCGCCCAAGGGCGAATAGCCAATAGGAAGACAGATTCAGCAGTTTTGCAAACACGATTCCAAGAGCAGAGGTTTTTCGTCTGTGGCATGCTAGCGGTAATGCTTATGCGACCGTCCAGTTATTACCTCAGTATTTCCTTTTGAGTCGCCAAATAAACCAGCAGCTGAATTAACCGCTCTATTATAGGAACCTGACGACAGCAGAGAACTAAGAGACTGAAAGAACCATGCGTCGTCCTCCCTCATGGTAACCGGGTCTTCGCTCTGATAACCATCACCCATAAGGAAGTTTGCAAGGCAGTGTGAAGCGCTGAAGTGATAGTCCTCATCTGGAACCGTAAATGGAGTAAAGATGAACGTGAATATCACACACATCGAAATCAACGCTCCAATAAATAAGCGCGACTCGCGACCGACTTTCTGAGGACCAGCGAGATAGTACAGAGCGATTACCAACACCCCGACAAACACAGCCACCGCAAAAGCTGCGACCAACTTCCTCTGAGAATAATGCAGCCAGAAAATTGCTGAAATGAAAAACGCGATCCCCGCAGCGGCAAGCAGTCAAATCGAACGTGGAACTTTAGCGGCTTTGACCTCATCAATCTACAAAGACAGCACGGCTTTAAGCTTAGGCAGCACAAATCTCCATCTGCAAAAATGCGATAGTGACGTTAACTAAGAGTGTTCTCTACAATTCTCGCAGTTGAGCTCCATGAGTAGCTACTCTCGGTAAGGACAAGACACTTCTCACGCTGCTCCATAAGTAGCGCCGGATTATCCGTAAGGTTTATAACCGCAGCTACTATGCTCGAAGCGGTCATTGACTCGATGATTGTCCCATAATGCTCGTCTGGAATTAACTCACGCGCCCCGCCGACATCTGTAACCACAGCCGGACAACCACAAGCCCCCGCTTCAAGAAGGGTCGTAGAAAAACCTTCGGACCTCGAGGGCAGACAGAGAACATTCGCCTGCTGCAAGAACGCAGAGACATCGCCTTTGTCCAGGCGACCGAGCCAACACAGATGTGGCCCCACGGCAGCTTTAACCTCGCTCAAGAGGGGACCATCCCCCGCCAGGGCAAACACGACTCGCCTAGCGATAAGCTCAGGCGATTGAGATGCTCCAACTATTGCTGCAATACCCTTCTCAGGAATGAAGCGCCCGACAAAGGCCACAAGAATGTCAGAAGAATCGAGATTAAGCTCCTTCCTGAAGTCACGACCCGAAGAAGACTGGCGGAACTTCTCAGCATCTATCGAATTGCTGATGACACCCCGCGCTTTAATCCCAAACGTCTTAAGCCATTCCGCGCTCTTTTGAGAAATCCCATAATAGGAAGCGTCGTAGCGCTTGCCGAGCTCCGTTATGACATGTTCATAAAAGCGAACGCAGGGATCAAGAATGAGATTGCTAAAGGAAAGATATGCGGACCCATGGTCAAGGACGATTGGCGTCAGTCCCTTGCTTCGAGCAAACCTCATGCCCAAGATCGAGTGCGAATAGAAGCGCGCATTGACGAGCACCCCATCAAGCTCTCTGGCAGCGAGCTCTTTGAGAAGCCTCCTCCGCACGGCATTGAGCTTGGGCAGAGGAAACCTGCCGTCTATGAGAGGAAAACAGGGCAGACGCAAGATTTCAAACCCAGCCTCGGCTGACCAGCCCGAGCCTTGATTGTTTGTGTCATTTGTCACCACCGTCACGACGTCGCCACATGCCGCCAAAGCACCAGCCAGGTTCTGCGTGAAGCTCTCGATTCCTCCCATGTGCGGAGGATACTGAGCAGAGAAAATCGCAATTTTCATTCCCATCCTACTCTTCAGCCCTCCACACCTCGCCGTCACCGAAATCAAGGAGCAGAGGCAGATGGGTATGGCGGTCCTCAGGGGCTGGAATCTGGCGCCAGTCACCATACATGGCAGCGAGATACTTCTCAGTATTTCTTGGCACGGGAAAATCGAATCCTTCGAATCCGATGGTTCTGCAAGGAAGGTAGTCATCAACAGCCAACGGTTCCATCTGAGGCCACGCAAGGCTCAGAACCAGGTCAGAAGCTCTTCCTCCCCCTTCGGTAGGAATGTTAGCATCAAACTCATCCTGAAAGACGACCGGGTCCTTGATCGCCAGGCGCTCGAAGTTATGGACTAGTCGGCAGCCAAACCTCTCCCAAGCTCCCAACAGCCCCCCATGCGGCACGTTAATGGTTCTGGCATGGTAAAGGTACGATTTTCGCTGAGCACTGACGGCAGACCGTATCTGGGCCCTGCGCCGAGCAGAATCTTCATAGAGGAAGTCATAAGGAAACACGTCAACAAAAATGCCCTGTTCAAGCCCTGCCTCGCGAGTTTCTTGGGTCTCGAATCGAGATTCATCCAAAAACACCTTTGCAAACATCGGCGCAAAGCCCTTTGTGTCCCTCGCCGTATGGAGCGAGAAGCCTTTGGGAAGAAGAAGGGGCGCAGTCTCGAGAAAGCGATTGTAGTCAGCTCTCAACATACCAATGTCGATGTCATCGTCCCAGGGAATGAAGCCGCTGTGCCTCATTGCCCCAAGCGTCGTTCCAGAATCCAGCCACCAGTTGATATCAGCAGCTTTGCATACATCAGAAATGACCAGCAGAATTCTCAACTCGGCATCCTGCAGCTTCTTTAGTACCTGCGTGGAGTTCATAGATATTGGAGCTTTCTCCTTAGAGCCTGATATTAGCTAAAGAATACAGGATTCCGAAATGGCAGAGCAAATCCGTATTCAATCCCCATCCAGTACTCAACAGGACCTTATGTTTCTCTCTGCAAGGAGAAAAAGCACTAGCGGTGGAAGGTGGCAGCAAGGCTTCGCCAATAGCAGCAGGCGCAACGAGGGGCCATTTGAGTAGAGAGGTGTTCTACCCCTAATCCACTTCTTAATCTGCAAGGCGAGGCAAACAAGCATAAACGCGGAGCTCAGAAGACCGGAGAAGATATTGGTCATTGTGACAGCATTCAACTCGAAGAACGCCTGGAAGGGCGCCATAACAATGAGTGAGGCTCCCAGTCCTACGAGACTCCCCACAAGCGTCGACTTAAAGTTCCTGATGGCAATAAGTAAATCATTAATAAACCAGCCGACCCCCGTAACAACGGCACGCAAAACGAGTGGCTGCAGCAGATAGACATAATCGAGGATGCTCTCGCCATAAACAAGGGTAAGCAGCAGCGGGCCTAAGAACTCAAGCCCGATGACACAAACGATGCCTAGCGCAATGATACCGACGAACGTTAAGAAGAGCAGGCGGTGGAAGCCCCTGAAATCTCTCTCGGCATACGCGGTCGAGAGATAGCCTAACAGTGGGTTATAGATAAGAGCTTCTTCTTATAAATCTCGACGCCTTTATTGTGAGCACGCTGCTTGTCCCCGTTCTCTTGCTTGACGTATGTAATGGGGATAAGTCTTTCCGCGATGAAGCCCGCGATTATCTGCTCTGTATTGTCGGTCGAGCCATCGTCTACGACAATCCAGCAAAAGTCCTTGCTCGTTTGGGCCAAAAGGCTCTTGTACAGCTCGCCAATGATGTATCCACGGTTGTATGTTGGGGTAAAGACAGCAAGCGTTTTCTCATTCATTGCATAGACCTTTAAGGCAAAAAACGAAGACGTATTCTCGGTCCACTATATTAGAGCGAATGCCCTAAGCCATCGAGTCACCGCCCACCGAGACAAATTGGGGGGGGTTGTTCGCATCATTCTAGGCGTATTTCCGCCCCCCTTATACGATCATCCTCAGGATCATTCTTCTTCCACTAACGCTGTAGCGTCAATGAAACAGTATTGCTGCGATTCTCCAGATGCCCAATCACATCGGGCATTAGCGCAGCGGTAGACATGACGTTTCTGCTGAATCTGCCCTGGTCTCAAGTTCATCATCGTTCAGGTCATACGCGGCAATGTCATCAGACCGAAAAAGTTTGCCAACAATGCGCAGCTCAAAGGCATAACGTTTCTTATTCTGATAAAAAGGAGAGAAAAAGGTTAATCATCGCAAAGCTCCTCAGCCTCAAGCTGCTCGGCCTTCTTCACCACGAGGAGATTGCAGAACGCGACCGCACTGGAGTGGGAAGGATAAGCTGGACCTTCTTTTAAGGACCCTCAAGCGTATCGTCGCCCGTATTCCACCGGAGACATGTAGCCCAAGGCGGAATGCATGCGCGCCCTATTG
>CATWBG010000019.1:0-30435 GCA_958348985.1 uncultured Collinsella sp.
ATGGAGGCGATATCCCATCGCTCCACCCGCGGTATCCGGTTCTCAAGGTACCCGCCGAGAGTGTCGCGCCAACTGCGCTACTCCCTTCGGCGAGGAATTAATTTACCGGAGGCCCCTACCCTTCGCAATACTCAGTTTTAACATACACATCTCCTACACATTAAACTACCGCCTATATCTCCTTCCATGCCGTTTAAGGAAAAACGGGACGTCTAGCGACGTCCCGTTTCTAAATACCCTATATAGAGCAGGCTTTAGGCCTCGAGGGCCTTCTTTGCAACAGCGGCAAGCTCGTTGAAGGACTCGATGTCCTCGTAAGCCATCTGCGAGAGGACCTTGCGGTCGAGCTCAATGCCGGCAAGCTTCAGGCCGTGCATGAACTGGGAGTAGGAAAGGTCGTTCACACGAGCGGCTGCGTTGATGCGGGTGATCCAGAGGCTGCGGATCTCGCGCTTCTTAGCGCGACGATCGCGATACTGGTACTGCAGGGAGTGCTGGACCTGCTCTTTAGCAGCCTTGTACGTACGCGAAGAGGCACCGTAGTAACCCTTCGCACGAGACATAACGGTACGGCGCTTCTTCTTGGCGCTCACTGCGCGCTTGATGCGTGCCATATCAAATCAACTCCAAACGAGATAAAGACGAAATAAAACGGACAGACGGATCTTAGCGGCCAGCGAGACGCGCGTTGACGACCTTAGCATCAGCTGCGGCGATCTCGGTCTCCTGACGGAAACCACGCTTACGCTTGGTGGTCTTCTTGGTCAGGATGTGGCTCTTGAAAGCCTTGGCGCGCATGAGCTTACCGGTACCGCTGCGGCGGAAACGCTTCTTGGTGCCGCTGTGGGACTTCATCTTAGGCATGAACTTCTCCTTAATCGGTTACAAAGACTATTTCTCGGATGCTTCCTCGGTGGCCTCCGTATCGAAGGCACCCTTGATGGGAGCGAGGAGCATGAGCATGTTACGGCCTTCGAGCTTAGGAGCCGACTCGACCGTAGCAAACGGTTTAAGATCCTCAGCAAGACGCTCGAGCACGTTAAGACCCTGCTCCGGATGGGCCATCTCACGGCCACGGAACATAATGGTGATCTTGACGCGTGCACCCTTCTTGAGGAAACGCAGCACGTGACCCTTCTTGGTCTCGTAATCGCCCACGTCGATCTTCGGACGGAATTTCATTTCCTTGACCTCGACCTTGGACTGGTTCTTACGAGCCTGCTTGGCCTTCATTGCCTGCTGGTACTTGAACTTGCCGTAATCCATGACCCTGCACACAGGCGGTTCCGCATTAGGTGCGATCTCCACCAGGTCAAGGCCCTGTTCATCGGCGACGCGCTGAGCATCGCGGATGCCGAACAGACCCAGCTGCGAGCCGTCCACACCGATCAGTCGGCAAGTGCTCGCGGTGATCTCCCCGTTGATGCGGGTGTCATCAGACTTAGCTATTGTCCCAACCTCCTTCTTACACTAAAACAAAACCCGGAACCGCAAAGCGATATCCGGGTCTTCAAAACAAGGTTATGCGGCGTGACCGCACGAATCTTCTTTTTTAGAACCAGACAGCTGCTCATTGGCGCCGAAAGGTGGGAACCCACAGGTTCCGCTTCGTTACTGCACAAACAGTGCGATGTGTATAGTAGCACAGCGTGGATTACTCCACGAAGAGCGCACATGAGAAATTTCATCCGCGCGCTCACGCGAGTTCGGCGTTTACAAGAAAGGACCCCATCGCTGGGGTCCTCACTGTTCGAATGGTGCCCGAGGCGAGACTCGAAGGGCTTTCGCCTTGCGAAAGCCCGGGCTCGGGCTCACGCCCTCGTCACGCTCCGCTACAAACAGGCCACAGGCCTGTTTGCTTTACGCTCCGCGCGCTCACGCGAGTTCGGCGTTTACAAGAAAGGACCCCATCGCTGGGGTCCTCACTGTTCGAATGGTGCCCGAGGCGAGACTCGAACTCGCACGATGTCGCCATCGGTGGATTTTGAGTCCACTGCGTCTGCCAATTCCGCCACTCGGGCGCACGCTATGGTGCGTTAGCAACTATACCATATTAAAAGAAGCCCAAAGGGTTCGTGCAAACTTTTTTCCTTGCGCAGGGCATTGAAACGCAAAAAAGCCCCGATCTGCTTCTCCACATGTGGAAAAACGAAACCGGGGCCATGCGAAAAGCGGCTTTAGGCCTTGTTCACGCTGCCAAACTGCTCCATGAGCTCCTTGGTGCGAGCAACGATAGCCTCGCGAGCCGGCTTGATGAGCTTGCGCGGATCGTAGCCCTTGCCCTGCTGATCCTTGCCAGCCTCGACATACTCGCGAATGGCCTTGGCATAGACAACCTGAAGGTCGGTGTTGACGTTGACCTTAGAAACGCCAAGAGAGATGGCCTTCTTGATCTGATCCTCGGGGATGCCAGTACCACCGTGCAGAACCAGCGGGAGGTTACCGGTGAAAGCCTTGATCTCGCCCAGGCGCTCGAAGGAAAGGCCCTTCCAGTCTTTCGGATACAAACCGTGGATGTTACCAATACCGCAAGCGAGGAAGTCAACGCCCAGGTCGGCAATCTGCTTGCACTGCTCGGGATCGGCGAGCTCACCGGAGGAAGTCACGCCATCCTCGGTACCGCCGATACCGCCGACCTCTGCCTCAATGGACAGACCGCGAGAGTGAGCGAGGTCCACAAGCTCCTTGGTGCGGTCGAGATTGGTCTGGAAATCGGCCTCGTGAGAACCGTCGTACATAATGGACGTAAAGCCTGCATCCATGGCCTTGAAGCAATCCTCATAGGAACCATGATCGAGGTGCAAAGCAACAGGAACCGTAATGTCGAGAGCCTCAACGCAAGCTTTGACCATATCGGCACAAACCTTGTAGCTGCCCATCCACTTGGCAGCGCCGCCCGTGCACTGCATGATAAGCGGAGACTTGGCCTCCTCGGCAGCCTGGAGAATAGCGAGCGTCCATTCCAGGTTGTTGGTGTTGAAGGCGCCCAAAGCGTAATGGCCGGCCTCAGCATTCTTAAGCATGTCGCTTGCGTTAACGAGCATACGAACCCCCTAGTTCGAAGTGCCGAAATGACATAGCAAAGCATACCATGCGCCATAGCCTCGATACGCCATCTGTCATACTTTCACATAAGCAAAACGAAAGCTTCGATATTCTTCAAAACGAAAGGGTTAATGCTCGTGACGAAGCGCGTAGGCCATGAAGGGGTTCGAATCAAGTTCGCGAGAGACAGTCGTGGTGCCGTTATGGCCCACATAGCACAAGGTATCTGGGGGCAAAGAGGTGCCGATGCGCGCAAGCGAACGCATAATCAACCCCTCGTCACCGCCGGGAAGATCGACACGTCCATGCCCTCCCGGGAAAAGGGTATCGCCTACAAATGCGATGTTTGCATCCGAAGTGGCAGCAAACAGCACAATGCCTCCCGGCGTATGGCCGGGAGTCGACAACACCTGGAGGCATGCGTCTCCCACCTCGACCGTATCGCCCTCCTCAAGCAAACGGTCGGGTGCAGGCGGCATCTCGGTATCGATACCCCATGTCGCCTTCATGCTGCGCACCGCCTCGGCTAGATGCGGTGCATCAAGCGCGGAAATCATAAAGGGGATGTCCTCGCCCAAGATACGGCGAACGCCCGCTACGCCGCCAACGTGATCGGCATGCCCATGCGTGCAAACAACAGCATCGAGATGCACGGTGGGAAACAGGGCCAAGGCGCGCTCGACCAGCTTCTCCCCTTCCCATGCGGGATCGATCATCACAGCACGATCTTGGGAGACCACAATATAGGTATTGGTCTGAATCGGACCGTTAACAATAGTTGCGACGCGAAGCGAACCATGGCCCTCGAGCTTCAAATTCGCCTTCAATGGCAATGTGTCATCCATAAAACACCTCTTACGTTATTAGTGACGATGCGCCACCTGCGCACCGCCGCCCTCGCCGGGCATGAGACGGCGGGCATCGAAGACGCTCTCCACGCGGCTAATGGCGGCAAGCAGCGCATCCAAACCGCTGGCATCGGAGATCTCGACCAAAAAGCGCAGGGTAGCGACTCCCTCGCGGTCGGTCGATGTTGCAGCCGAGAGAATGTTGGCCCCCGCATCTCCGATGGCGATGGTGACGTCTTTGAGCAATCCCATGCGATCGAGACATTCGACCACTATCTCAACCTGGAAGAGAGCATCGGCGCCATCGTCCCATGACACCTCAATCATGCGCTCGGGATGCTCCATAAGGCCCTTGACGTTGGGGCAGTCGGCACGATGGACCGACACGCCGCGTCCGCGCGTGATGAAGCCAACGATATCGTCGCCAACCACGGGGTTGCAGCAGTGGGCCAGGCGAACCAGTAGGCCATCGCCACCCTTGACCACAACACCCGAACTTGCGGGCTTGCGCTTGCGCTTAGGCGGACGGCGGCTACCGCGCGCCTGTTTGATCGTCTCGGCAACGATCTCTTCGGACTCCCTGGCGGCGGTGTCGGTCGGCTTGGGGTCGAGCAGCGCTTCCACCTTGTTGCACACCATACGCGGCGCGACCTTGCCGGCGCCCACGGCGGCGAACAAATCCTCAAGTTGCTTGAAGTTCAAGTCGTGCGCGACTTCGGTAAGAGCGCGCGTAGAGCGGGGCGTGGATATGCCAAAGCCTCGTTTGCGCAGGTCCTTTGCAAGTGCGTCGCGACCAGAAACGGCATCGTCGTCTTTGGTTGCCGCCGCAAAATAGCGACGAATCTTAGAGCGAGCGGAGGGCGTACGCACGATGTTGAACCAATCGCGCGAGGGCTTTGCGGCCTTATTGGTCAAGATTTCGACACGGTCGCCCATGGCAAGCTCGTGCGAGAGTGGGGCAACCACGCCATTAACCATAGCGCCGACGCAATGGTTGCCGACCTCGGTGTGGACGGCATACGCGAAGTCAAGCGGCGTCGATCCCGCGCGCAAGCTCATGACCTCGCCCTTGGGTGTAAACACGAAAATTTCCTGGTCAAAAAGATCGACCTTCAATGAGTGAAGGAACTCTTTTGGATCGTCGATCTCGTCGGAAACAGTCCAATCGAGCGAGCGGCGCAACCAGTTGATCTGGTCGTCCAGGCGCTGAGCGTCGTTGGATTTAGAGGCGGTAGACCCGCCCGAGCGCTTGTATAGCCAGTGGGCGGCAATGCCGTATTCCGCCTGCTCGTGCATCTCGTACGTACGAATCTGAATCTCGAGCGGGCGAGCCGTGGGACCGATAACCGTTGTGTGCAACGACTGGTAGTTGTTGAATTTGGGCATGGCGATATAGTCTTTGAATCGCCCCGGCATAGGATGCCACAAAGAGTGAACCGCACCGAGCGCGGAGTAGCAATCGCCCACAGTATTGGTGATGACGCGCAAGGCAACAAGGTCGTAGATCTCGGAAAACTCTTTTCCCTTGCGGCGCATCTTCTGGTAGATGGACCAGTAATGCTTGGAGCGTCCTTTGATCTGGAACCCCTCAAGGCCCGCGTGTTTGAGCTCGTCGGTCAGCGTCTTGATAGTCTCTGCCAAGAAGCGCTCGCGCACTTCACGACTCTCGGCAACCATGCGCGCAATGCGTTGATAGGCTTCCGGCTCAAGATAGAAGAAAGAAAGATCCTCCAGCTCCCACTTGATAGAGCTCATGCCCAAGCGGTCGGCCAAAGGCGCGTACACGTCCATTGTCTCGCGTGCCTTGAACAGACGCCGATCTTCACGAAGAGCAGCGAGGGTTCGCATGTTATGCAAGCGGTCGGCAAGCTTGACGATAATCACGCGAATGTCGCGCGACATAGCGAGAAACATCTTGCGCAGGTTGAGGGCCTGCTTCTCGTCCATGCTGTCGACCTCGATGTTCGTGAGTTTGGTCACGCCGTCGACGAGCTCGGAAACAGTCGAGCCAAAGATGCTTGCCACATCATCGAGAGATGTCTCGGTATCTTCCACCGTATCGTGAAGGAGCGCGGCGCACACCACATCGCAGTCCATATTGAGCTCGGCCAAGATAATGGCCACCTCAACGGGATGGTTGATATACATCTCGCCCGAGCGGCGCTTTTGCTTCGCATGCTTCTCGGCGGCAAAGCAGTAGGCACGCTCGACTTTGGCGCGGTCTTTCTCGTTCATGTTCTTGCGGCACAGACTCGCGAGCTTGTCGTAGCTGTCTGCAGTAATCTGATACGGCAAATCGTCGGCGCATGTAATATGTAGCAGCTCCGAGGTAGGGCACAGGCTACCCTCCTGGTTTGTATGAACAACTGCACCGGAATGCGGCGCAGCATTTGCATGAGAAGCAGCGCTGCCCATGGTGACCCCTCCCCTTTATTCAGCCCGTGGTGTGATGGGCCTGTTCACTCGTGCAAGCATATCATGAGCAGATGTATCTAAAGCCCAGCTCTTGAATGCCGAGAACTCCATGCGCGTGCGCATGCCCTCGAGGTAGCGAATAGAACGCGAAAGCTCAACCTTGCCCGGGTTCTCGGTCATGGCGATACGACGATTCGCATCCGAACCCTTCACGCACGCAAACCCGAGCTCCTCGAACACGCCAAGGCCACACGAAACCGAGCGCTCATCCACATGTGTGCGCGCATCGATAGCAAGGCACATCTGCGCGATGTCAAGATCGCTCGCCGCAAACGAGTCCTCCCCCGTCTTGGTTCGCGCCGCGCGCCACATGGTCTGCAGTGCACGGTAGAGAACAACAAGTTCGTCGCGCGTGGGCGCCAAAGCATCGAGCAGGTGCTCGTTAATGCGGGCATCACGAGCAGAATAGAGTAGATGGATGCGAGCGGCGGCGCCATCGCGACCCGCACGGCCGCTCATTTGGTTGAACTCGATAGCGCCAAACGGCATGTGATACAAGACAACATGGCGAATATCAGGCAAGTTGACGCCTTCGCCAAAGGCGGAGGTGGAGACGATGCAGGAAAGCTCACCGCTTCTAAAAGCACTCTCGACACGCATGCGGTCGCTTCGTGAAAGGCCCGCATGATAGAACGCAATGGCGGGAGCGAGCTCGGGGATGCGACGACGAAGCGTGCGGGCAAGGGCAACGGCGGCGTCGCGCGCATTGACGTACACCACGCACTTATCTCCCGTGGCGACGATGGAGACAAGGCAGTTCTCGCGCGCTTGCAAGTTGCGCTCGTCCTCCAGATTCAGATTGGCACGCACCGTGTCGTCGACCACCACCTCGTTGATGGGAAGAAGGTGGCGTATCTCCTTGGCAACAGGACGAGAGGCGGTAGCTGTCGCAGCAAGAACCTGGGGCGATCCCAACAGCTGCAAAACCTCCGGCATATCGAGATAGGCACTACGATTTCCGCCCTTTGCCGCGGCCATGTGATGTGCCTCATCGAAAACGATGAAGCCGATACGCGCCGGCGCAAAACGCGAGCGATGAATATCGAGGAACTCGGGCGTGGTGAGAATCACATCGAGCGCGCCGGCGCGCAGGCGCGAGAAAATCGTGTCACGGGCGGCAGGAAGCGTCTCGCCCGTAAGGACCGCTGCGCGCAGTCCCAGCTGAGAAAAGCGCTCGACGAGATGAAACGACTGGTCGGCCACGAGGGCGCGCAGAGGATAGACAAAGATGCTTGCGCGTTCATGGGAGAGTGCCTCGCGCGCAGCATGAACTTGGAAGATCAGGGATTTTCCACGGCCGGTGCCCATCACCGCAAGGACACTTTTGCCCTGGCCCAGAGCATCAAGCGCATCGCGCTGCGCGGGATGCGGATCTGCGCATCCAATAAACGAATGGATGAGCGTACGCGTCAGCTCATCATAGGGAAGACGGGCGAGCATGGCGCGACGTGAAGCATCGGGAGCATCGCCAAAGGCTTTATCGGCAGCGACTGCTGAAGCCATGATCGGGGCGTTGTTATTCATATCGTCTTTAGAGCCCGCGGCATCATGGCGAAGAATGTCTTTAACCATGAGTTTGGGCTTCACGCGGCCCTGCCAGCGCTCCGCCACGGCTTCGAACACGAGGTCGACAACTGCGTCGCATGCCACGCATCGATCGATATCGGGCACGCGAAACATAATGGCGGGAACGCTCGAGATGCCGTCGGTGGCGACAAAACGCATGTGATCGCCCGTTTTTCCCACCGCAGCACGATCGGTCATGGTCACACCGGTAGCCGCAAGCAGCGGAACCCTGTTGCCCTGTCCAAACGGTTCGAGCACCGAAATCTGCTCGATAGTGTTGATATCAAGCTCGTTGAGCTTAACAACGGCAGCGACCTCATCGGTGTCCTCGAAGTCCTCGGCGGGGAGCTGAGCTAGAGTCTCGCCCATCCGGCGGCGAAACTCATCGAGCTTATCGGCCTGGATGGTCACGCCAACGGCACCGGCATGACCTCCAAAACGAATCACGAGGTCGGAGCATCGCTCAACCGCGTCAAACAGGTTGACGGAGCCAACCGAGCGGCCCGACCCTCGAGCGATGCCGTCCTGCACGGAAAACAGAAGCGCGGGAACATGGAAGCGATTGGTAAGACGACTCGCCACGATACCCTTCACGCCCTCGTGCCAGCCCTCGCCGCCCACGACGATCACGCGACCGCCGTCATAGCTGGCCTCGGCAAGAGCCATGGCTTCGTCGGCAAGCTTGCCCTCGATATCTCGACGATCCTGATTGATCTCTTCGAGCTGGGCAGCGAGTCGCGCCGCCTCCATGGGATCGGTCGCCATTAGCAAATCGAGCGCCAAGGCGGGATCTGCCATACGGCCCGCGGCGTTGAGGCGCGGGATGAGCGAGAAGGAAAGGGCATCGGCTGTGATGGTGCGCAAGTCGGCACGGGCAACAGAGGCGAGCGCCACGTAGCCAGGACGCGTCGAGGCGCGCATATGGGCAATGCCGTCTGCCACAAGCGCACGGTTCTCGGGAGTGAGAAGCATCATGTCCGACACGGTTCCAAGCGCTGCGACCTCGGTATAGGAGCGCCAAAGATCAGGTTCGCCCAGGCGCTCGCCCAGCAGCTGCACAAGCTTGAGCGCCACGCCGGCACCGGCGAGCTCGCGTGAGGGACTCGTATCGGCGATCTTGGGATCGGCGACGGGAACGCCCTGGGGAACAAGGTCGGAGGGCTCATGATGGTCGGTCACCACGATGTCGATGCCGCGCTCAACGATCTGCTGTACCTCGTTTTTTGCCGCGATGCCGTTATCGACCGTGATGATGAGCGTTGGCGAGCACGCTTCGACCACCCGGTCGAGCGCGCTGGCGGTAAGACCGTAGCCCTCGTCAAATCGGTGCGGAATAAACGGGTGAACGGTGCCGCCAAGGTGGCGCAACGCCTCGGTGAGCAGGCAGGTTGACGTGATGCCGTCAACATCAAAGTCACCAAAGACGGCGATGACCTCGCCTGCGGCAAGTGCCGCCTGCACACGATCGGCCACATCGCTCAAGCCAGGAATAATCGAAGGGTTCGCCCAGTCGCGCTCAAGAGACGGGGTGAGGAAGAGATGGCCTTCTTCGACCGATTCGATACCATGAGCGACCATGATGCGAGCCACCAGCGGGGCCACGCCAAGGGCATGAGAGAGTTCTCGTTCAAGATTGATATCGTTATGGGCAACGACCCAGCGGTGAGATGTCTTAAGCGAAGGCATATGCAACGCACCTCCCCGCAAGGCGATTGCGAGGGACGCGATCGTAAGAAGCATGATGGCGGCGATGGCAGCAATCATGCGCGAAACCAAATGGGCGCATGAGGGCACTTCCTTGATGTGTGGGCCCGCTTCGGCGGGCCGAGCTGTTGAACGCCTTTATTATACGCATCACGTGGACACAATGTGCAGCTAAGCCATCGAAGGTATCCATCGTATTTCAGCCGCTGGTAGAACGGCCATGCACAATCGCGTCCATGTTCATAGCATGCGACGGCGTTATACTCGCCCTTGATTCAATGTTTGGCCGCACGTTTTTGCGATATCTGATCGCAAACGTGAAAGACAATGCGAAAGAGGATCTTACCGATGTTCGTGGATCGCTGGCATGCATTTGGAAACCTGATCGGCTCCAAGATGCCCTTTATCGTTCCCTGCTGTGTGGCGGCGGGCGTGCTCTTTCCCCAAGTCTTCTCGCCCATTCGCGCTGTCGTACCCGTCATGTTCGCCTTCATGACGTTTCAAGGCTCTCTCAACAACACCGTCCATCAGCTTGTTGGCGTATTCAAGCACCCCAAAGACCTCATCGTCATCCTGTTCATAAGTCAGGCCTTTATGCCAACGCTCGCCTATTTCCTGGGAAACCTGCTATTTGCCGGCAACGTCAACCTCGTCACCGGCATTCTTCTTGAATATAGCGTGCCCGTAGCAGTGGTCAGCTTTATGTGGGTGGGTATGTTCCACGGCGACGGCCCCCTCGGACTCGCCGTCATCCTGGTCTCCACCGTGCTCGCACCCTTTAGCATCCCATTTACGCTTCAGATTCTGATGGGGCATTCGATTCAGATCGACGCCGCCAAGATGATCTTTGACATGGTGCTGATGATCGCGCTTCCCGCGCTTGCAGGCATGATGGTCAACGAGCTGACCCACGAGTGGGGGCACAAACGTCTCTCCCCCGCTATCTCCCCCGCTTGCCGCGCGTTGCTGGTGATCATCATTACAGCGAATTCGACCGCGATGTCCTCCTACGTGCTCCATATGACCTGGGAGCGCGTCGCCGTGGCGCTCTTCATTTTTTTCTACGCCTGCAGCGGGTACATCTGGGGCCTGTTGGTCGCACGCCTTCTGCATCAGCCGCAGCCGACGCTTGTCACCATGAGCTTCGCCTGCGGCCTGCGCAATATCTCGTCAGGCGCGGTCATCGCCAGCCAGTATTTTCCAGGCGAAGTGGTGTTCCCTGTCATGTGCGGCACCCTGTTCCAGCAGATGCTCGCTGCGTTTTTTGGCGCGCTCATCCATCGTCTATACGATGAAGACACCTCGACGACAGGCGTCGGTATAGCAAACAAAAACGATACTGCCGTATCAGGCTCGCTCGTCAAGTAGCTCCTGCAAACGCTCGGCATCGCATGCAAGCGTTGTCTCGGCATTGCATTGCGCCAAGCGATAGCCTACAAAATAGGGTGAAACCACCCAGCGCGGAAGCGCTTTGACGATCGTCATCCCCTCTATGTGGTAAAAGAAGAGGTTGTATGACGAGGCACGCCCGCCGTGATGCTCGTTAAGGACAAAGCGAACCACCGTCTGAAGCGCATCGGCAAATCGATTCGTGTCCTCGATGTCTTCTGGAGTATTGCCGTGGGCAAGCCCCTGCGGGCAGATGACGTTTACCTCAAAAAAGCCCATAACGGGATCGGTGGAAATGGTCACGTGCACGCGCCCGCGCCGCCACACATCGATTCCCTCAAAGTGCTTCATAGAGATCTCTGCATACCCGTCATCCTTCTCGAGCCCGACGATTTGCATATGAGGATGCGTGAGGCTTCCACCCGAAAGCGGGCCCATGTTCTTGTACATAAGGACGCTGCGATAATCGCCCGAATCGATCATCTGCTCCCAGCAGGACAGCGCAAAGCGAATCACGCCATGGAGCTCCCCGGATTCATATGTAGTGATATCCGCATCATGATCGGCCGACTCGATGAGCACGGTCTGCATGGTATGGCGCAGCGTGCGAAACTTATTCTGCAACCAAATGCGGTCCCCGTCACGACGGATGATGTTTTCGAGTCCATCGACGTCGCAAAATGGGCACGACGTGCCCGGTCGACGGTTATCGTCCGGCTTACCCTTTGCCTTTACCACGTCAAATACCAGCGCCATGTCTGCCCCCTTGGTTTCATGCAGATAGAAGTATCGCGCACCCTTGCGGAGGCAGGCAAGTCTGCGATAAACCCTGCCCAAAGCATTACACGGGTGAAACACCTCACCTACGCCGCAAGGGGGACGCTATTGCCTCCATGCTCAAACATACTCGCGTCCTACGGACGCTGCGTAACTGCGCGTGGAGGCGGTAGCGGCCCCCTTCCGGCAAGATACCGTGCTTGCAACTTGAATCAAGCAGTTGTCCCAGGACCCGGGGCATCTCTGTCCCCTCATGCTCAAACATACTCGCGCTCTTGCGAGCGCTGCGTAACTGCGCGTGAGGGGACAGGGATACCCTGGGTCCGGAGGGGTCGACACCCATTTAAAGCAAAGGCGACATCGCCTGTTGATGCGATGCCGCCCCAGGATGGAACAATATGGTACGAAACGTCAGCCGCCCAGGTAGGCGCGGCGAACGTCATCGTTATGCAAAAGCTCCTGCCCGGTGCCACTCAAGGTGATGTTGCCCGTCTCCATCACATAGCCGCGCGTGGCGATGGAAAGCGCCATCTGCGCGTTTTGCTCGACCAACAAGATCGTGGTGCCCGCCTTGTGCAGGTCCTCGATAATCTGGAAGATCTGCTCGATCAGAATGGGAGCAAGGCCCATGGAGGGCTCGTCGAGCATGAGAAGCTTGGGATTGCTCATAAGAGCGCGACCCATGGCGAGCATCTGCTGCTCGCCGCCCGAAAGCGTGCCTGCAACCTGGCGACGGCGCTCTTTCAGGCGCGGGAACTGCTCGTAGACGCGCTCAAGACCGGGAGCGATGGTGCCCTTGGGCTGCGTATAGCCCCCCATCTCGAGGTTCTCCTCCACCGACATCTCAAGAAAGACGCGACGTCCCTCGGGTACCTGAGCCAGGCCCTTGGCAACGAGCTTGTCGGCGGGCGTATGGGCGATGTCCTCGCCCTGGAACGTAATGGAGCCCGTCTTGGAGCGCAGCAAGCCCGAAATGGTCTTAAGAGTCGTGGACTTACCGGCACCGTTAGCGCCAATCAGGGCCACAATCTCGTCTTCATTGACCTCAAAGGAAACGTTCTTGATGGCGTGGATGGCACCGTACCAGACATTGGCGTTGTAGACGGAAAGCATCGGTTCTGCCATGGCGCTACGCCTCCTTCTTCTTGCCCAGATAGGCCTCGATGACGGTTTCGTTATTCTGAATCTCCTCGGCCGTGCCCTTCGCGATGACCTTGCCAAAGGAAAGCACGCAGATGCCTTCGCAGATATTCATGACCAAGCTCATATCATGCTCAATCAGCATAATGGCAATGCCAAAGGTATCGCGGATCTTAACGATATTCTCCATGAGCTCCGCCGTCTCGGATGGATTCATGCCAGCCGCGGGCTCGTCCAGCAACAGCAGCGAGGGATTGGTCGCAAGCGCGCGCACGATCTCCAAACGGCGCTGGGCACCGTAAGGAAGGCTTCCAGCCTGATCGTTCGCATGCTTTTCCATGTCAAAGATGGAGAGCAACTCCATAGCGCGCTCGTGCGCCTGCTTCTCGTGCTTCCAGTAACTGGGCAGGCGCAAAACGCCCTCGAGCCCCGTGTACTTCTCCTGGTTGTGCAGACCAACCTTGACGTTGTCCTCGACCGTCATGGACGAGAACAGGCGGATGTTTTGGAACGTACGAGCAATGCCCATGCGGTTGACCTGACTCACGGTCTTGCCGCTCGTATCCTGGCCGTTGAGCAGAATAGTTCCGTTTGTGGGCTGATAGACCTTGGTAAGCAAGTTGAACACCGTGGTCTTGCCGGCACCGTTGGGGCCAATGAGACCGGCGATCTCGGTCTTGCCGATGGTGAGGTTAAAGTCGTCGACCGCCTTCAGGCCGCCAAACTCGATACCCAGGTGAATGCACTCGAGCGCCGGCGTCTCGTTGACGTCGCGATCGGGAACGATGGCACGGCTGGGATAGGGCACCATCTTGCCTTTTTCGAACTCAAACTTAGACATTGGCTTCGGCCTCCCCCTTCTTCTTTGGCTTAAAGCGGGCGATAAAGCCTTGGATCTGAGGGCTGTTGGTGCAGATCATCACAAGGATGAGGACGATGGCGTAAACGAGCATGCGGTAATCGGAGAACTCGCGCAGCGCCTCGGGAAGAATCGTCAGCACCGCGGCAGCGATAACGGAACCGCGCATGTTGCCCAGACCACCCAGGACCACGAAGACCAAAATGAGAATCGAGGTATTGAAGTCAAACTTAGTGGCGGAAAGCTGCGAGAAATTACCGCCAAAGAGCGCTCCGGCAGCACCGGCAAGGGCAGCGGAGACAACAAAGGCGATCATGCGGTACTTGGTAACCGAGATACCTACGCTCTCGGCAGCGATACGATTGTCACGCACCGCTTCGATTGCGCGACCGGTGCGGCTACGCACCAGATTGAGCACGACGACGAGCGCGATCATGATGAGCACAAAACCGGCCACGAACGTGGAATAGGTAGAAACACCCGAAGCGCCCTGGGCGCCCTTGATGATGGCGATGCCATCGTCCATAAGGTGTAAGTCGTTGACCGTGGCATTACCCCTAAGGTTGAACACGACATGCAGGCCATGGGCATCGACACCCACGATCAGGCAGGTCACAACCTCCTTGATGATCTCGCCAAAAGCAAGGGTGACGATAGCCAGGTAGTCGCCGCGCAGGCGAAGCACGGGGATACCGATGACAAAACCGGCGATAGCGGCAAAGACAGCGCCGACGACGATGCTCACGATGAGCGCGAGCGTCTGAGGAGCGCCCGCTGCCTGCATGGATACGGCGGTAACGATGCCCGTGTAGGCGCCGATGCTCATGAAGCCGGCATGGCCAAGAGAAAGGTCGCCCGCGACACCGACCACAAGGTTCAGGGAAATGGCCATCACGATATAGGCGGTGATGGGCACCAGCTGGCCGACGAACATGCGCGGAATCATGTGATTGGTCTGCATGAAGAAGACCACCAAGAACGCTACGACGACAAGACCGTAGGTGATGAAATCGGAGCGCGTCTGTTTATTCTTGAGGAAGTTCATTATGCTCACCTACACCTTCTCCGGAACGTACTTGCCCAGAAGGCCCGCAGGCTTGACCAGAAGCACCACGATAAGAACGGCAAACACGATAGAGTTGGCAAGCGACGTGGAAATGTACGCCTGTGCCATGGCCTCGATGATGCCAAGCAGGACGCCTCCCACGAAAGCACCGGGGATGGAGCCGATGCCGCCAAAGACGGCGGCGGTAAAGGCCTTGATGCCGGGCATGGCACCGGTCGTAGGCTGCAGCACCGGAGAATACGAGCACAGCAGCACGCCGGCGATGGCCGCCAGGGCAGAACCGATGGCAAACGTCATCGAGATGGTGCGGTTGACGTTGATGCCCATGAGCTGAGCGGCCGCCTTATCCTCGGAGCAGGCGCGCATGGCCTTACCCATCTTGGACTTGGAGGTGAACCACATGAGCACCGCCATAATCAAGATACAGGCGAGGATGGTGACGAGCGACACGGCAGAAACGTTGAACTGTGCCAAAAATGGCGGAACCGGGAACCTGACCAGAGAGGTGAAGTTCTTGGGCGTGGCACCCCACAGCAGCTGGGCGGCGTTTTGCAGGAAATATGAAACGCCGATAGCCGTGATAAGGACCGCAAGCGGACCTGCGGCTCGCAGCGGTCGATACGCCAGGCCCTCGACGAGCACGCCCAGCACAGTGCAGACGACGACGGACAGGACCACCGAAAGCCAGCCAGGAAGCCCGAGGTACGATGTGGCGCAAAACGAAACGTACGCACCGACCATGATCACGTCACCATGGGCGAAGTTGAGCATCTTGGCGATGCCGTAGACCATGGTGTAGCCCAGCGCGATGATCGCGTAGACGCTGCCCATGGACAGGCCGTTCACCAGATACTGGATGAATACCGTCATGTTTCACACCCTCCTTTCGTTATGTGACTCGATTAGGATAGGCCGCCCCCAACGCGACATACAAGGGGCGAAACCCTCCCGTAAACCAGGGGTAACGGTCAAGAAATACACCTTGCCCCAATAGGGAAAAAGCAGGGGTGGAATAGTTCCGCCCCTGCTTATGTTACGTGCACGTATGTGCAGGCACTCCGCGGCGCTTAGGCCTGGACGTACTTACCGTCCTTAATGACGTACGCGGTCGGATCCTTTTGGACCTCGCCCTTGTCGTTCCACGTCAGAGTGCCGGTCAGACCCTTAACCGTAATCTTGGTCATGGCCTCGGCAAGCTTGGGAGAAGCCTCTGTAGGATCGACGTCGGCCGGAAGGTCAGCCTCCTTCAAGGCCTCGGCAACTGCATGGACACCGTCGTAGGCGTCTGCAGCAAACTGATCGGGAGTCTTGCCGTAAGCGTCCTTATAGGCCTTCACGAAGTCGGCGTTCTTCTCGTCGTCGGCGGAGAACGGGGTCATGAGCAGCAGGCCCTCGGCAAGGGAGGTGTCAAAGCCCTCAACGCCCAGGATGCCGTCCATACCGTCGCAACCCATCATCTTGACCTCATAGCCCATATCAGCGGCGTTTTTGAGGAGCACGGAGGCCGGAGTGTAATAGATCGGGGCGAAGATCATCGTCGCGCCCTTCTCCTTGGCCTTGGTGAGCTGGTTGGTGAAGGTGGTCTGAGAATCGTCCTTGAAGGTCTCCTCGTCGACGATCTCGAGCTTGGACTTGGCAGCCTGCTCCTTGAACGCATCGGCGATGCCGGAAGAATAGGAATCGCCGGAGTTGTAGAACAGGACGAACTTCTCGTCACCGTAGTTGGCAGCGAGGAACTTAGCAGCGTTAACGCCCTGGTTGGGGTCGGTGAAGCACACCTGGAAGACATTGGTCTTGCCCTTGGTGACGTCCGTGGAAGAAGCGGACGGGGTGATCATGAAGATCTGAGGATCTTGCGCTGCGACCTCAGCCACGGCAACGGAAGCGCCGGTGGTGGTGGGGCCGACGAGCGCCTGCATGCCCCAGTCGGCGAGGGTATTGAACGCGGTGACGGACTTCTCGCCGTCGGCGACGTCGTCCTCGCTCTTGCTTACGAAGTTATAGGTGTCGTTGGAGAAATCCTTGCAGCCAAGCTCGACGCCGTTGCACACGGAGATGCCGTAAGAAGCGGCAGCACCGGTCTTGGGGCCGATGGCACCGATCTTGAACTCGCCGCCGTTGGAATTAGCCGATGCGGAACCGCTGTCACCGCCCTTAGAGGAGCAACCGGCTAGAATACCCGCGACCCCCAGACCAGCTGCGCTCGCGATAACGCTCCTGCGATCCATAACAGGGTTGAATGACTTACCGTTGAGGCTCGACATGCGGCTCTCCTTTCGATGACAGTCGGATTCCAACAGATACCGACAACTGCAAACACGCCCACGTTAGTGAGTGCACAGAAGAATAGCCGCTTTATCATCCAAAAGTAAGCAGCATTATGGTCTTTTTTCATACGGCCCGCCCCACCCCGCGTGTCGACCCTTCTGAGCTTGGAAAACGCCATTGTTACAGCTTGGATGCATTGTTACAGAACGGTTTCGACGCACGGAAGCGGGAGAGGGCTCGAAAGAGACACACGCGTCATCTTGCTCCAAACGTTTTGTGTACCCCAGCTGTTTCCAATATGTCCAAACGGTTTCCGTCGACGCCGGGCGAGGGCCGCCGGCGCGATACCGTGACAGGCATCGGTCGAGCCGTTAGAATGCCATTACACAAATTCGCATCCACCCTCAGATACCGCGTAAGGAGCCATTTATGCAGGACAATCTCCGCACCGTCAACGTGGGCCTCATCGGCTTGGGCACAGTGGGCGGCGGCGTCGCCCGCACCATCCTTTCCCATCATGATCGCTATCTGGACGCCTACAACATAGACCTCAAGATCGCGCGCGCTTGCGGCCTCGTATGGGAGCAGGCCGAAGCTGCCGGCATCACACCCGAGCAGTTCACGAACGACTGGCATGACGTCGTGTCCGACGAGAACGTCGACATCGTGGTCGAACTCATCGGCGGTGAACACCCCGCGACCGAAATCTACGAGGCCGCATTCGCTGCCGGTAAGCACGTGGTCACTGCCAACAAGGCGCTGCTGGGACGTCATGTCGAGGCCTTCGCCCGCGCCGCGCACGAGCACGGCGTGCAGCTCAAGTGCGAAGCGAGCTGCGGCGGTGGCATCCCCATCGTAAGCACCCTCGAGCGTGACCTCGTGGGCAACGAGATCCTCACCATCGCAGGCATCCTAAACGGCACCACCAACTACATTCTCTCCCGTATGGAGGCGGAAGGCGCCGATTACGCCGACGTGCTCGCCGACGCGCAGGCCAAGGGCTACGCCGAGGCCGACCCCTCCGCCGATGTCGACGGCTTTGACGCCGCCAGCAAAACGGCCATTCTCGCCTCTATTGGCTTTAGCTCGCGCGTGACCACCGACGATGTGTACCAGCAGGGCATTCGTACCATCAGCGCCGAAGACATCTCCGTGGCGCACGACCTGGGCTACACCATCAAGCTTTTGGGCATCGCGCGCAACACCGCTGGGGGCGTGGACGTGCGCGTGCATCCCACGATGATTCCGCTCGACCATCAGCTCGCAAAGGTCTCGGGCGCCATGAACGCCGTCTACGTGGTGGGCGACGCCGTGGGCGAGACCATGTTCTACGGCGCGGGCGCGGGCTCCTTCCCCACCGCGAGCGCCGTGGTGGGCGACATCCTGACGCTCTCCGAGCAGATCAGCCGCGGTGTGGCGCCGCTGCCCGAAAGCGAGCCGTTCAGCCGCAACAAGCCCATCCGTTCCATGGACGAGCTTGAGACCAAGTACTACATCCGCCTGCGCGTCGCCGACCGTGTGGGCGCGCTCGCCGAGGCCGTGGACGTGTTTGCCAAGCACGACATCTCCATCTCGCTCATCAACCAGCTCGAAGACGGCAACAGCGACAGCGACGCATGCTCCGTCATCTTCCTTACGCACAAGGCACTGGAGAAAAACGTCCAGGATGCAGCAGCCGCCCTCGCCGCATCCGAGTGCGTAAGCGAGGTCGCAAACGTCCTGCGCATCGAGGATGTCGATGCCTGGACCGACGGCGTGATGGCCAACTAGAGCCGGCGGCTTGCGTCCAAACAATCGCTAAGACAAAGGGCTGCTCGAGTTAATTCGAGCAGCCCTTTTTGCTGTTTGGAAACGAATTGAGAAGCCTGCCCAAGCAGCGTCTATCTCACTCGTACCGCAGATGCAACGGCATCCCACGGATTGCACATCTCGATGGGCAGGGTATCCCACAGCTTGAGCGTTTGCTCGTCCAAAAACTCGCGGCGCACCACGACCTCGCCGCCATAGAGGCGAAACCACTCGCCGCTCATAATCAGGTAGCCATCCTTGCAGGCGTCCTTGCCCCAGCTGTTCTCGACGCGCCAAGCGCGCGGCGTGCCATCGTCTGCCAGCTCGACGCCTTGGAACGTCATGGCATGCGTCATGCAGCTCTCGCGCATGTCATACATCGTGGCTTTGTCCATATCCAGATCGATATCGAACAGACCCTCGGCGTCAATGGTGTCGAGGGCAAGCACACCAGGGAAGTCTTCGATGTGGCGCGCGAACTGCTGAGACACGTCACATGCCATATAGCAGGCATGGCCCGCTTTAAGCGAAGCCGTCGCGGCGCGCTCGAGGACCTCGGGAGGCATATTCAGCATACGCATAACGGGAGCGCCCACCACGGTATCCATCCAACGCACGCCCACCACGCGCTCGAAGGGGCGCGTTGCGCCCGGGCAGGAAACAAGATCGACGTAGTCATTGGCATCAAAGCGCACATAGCGGCGCTGGAACTCCTGGGGAGTGATGCCTTCCTCACGCAGGATGCGGACGGGCTTTGCATCCTCGGCGTCCGTCGCCTTGTCCGTCGTTGGCACGCCTTCTTGCACGCTGACTTTGGACGGGTCGACGTCCGCATGCTCGCCTACCGCAAGTTCAAAATCGAAAGTCAGCGGGGGCTCGCCCAGGCAGATGCAAAGCACGCGGTGCACATCTCTCATCATCTGGCGACGACGCTCCTGCAAGGCCTCGTCAGATTCGCCCTGCTCAACCGCAGCGCGCAAAATCGCGGCATCGCGACGCAACAGGCGATTGAGATAGCGATTCATCTGAGAGGAATCCTTGGTGCACGCAGTCTCGGGCATGACCTCCTTGGGCACCATGCCCCACTTCTCAATGAGGTTGGCGGCAAAGCGCCACTCCCCTCCATCGGGCGCGGGGTTTTCCAACAGCAGGGTCACAGCGCGGTCGTCAAAGGGAAGACGGGCCGTGGCGATGATGTTTCCCAAAAAGGCGTTGGCCTTCTCGAGCTTGTCGTAGAACATGCCGTATGCCTGAGAGAACTCGAAGTCGTCCACATCGAGCAGGCGGCAAATCTCCACGCGCTGCGTATTGAGCGTCGAGAACATCCAGCAACGGCCGGACTGACGCTGATTGGTCACAGTCTTGGGCGCTTTAACGGCAACGCGGTAAGTATCGGAATATGTGCGCATGGTAACCGGGTTGCGGGCGGCCGCCATCACATCCATCGAGGTAACGGCGTTGCGCGCAATGCGATTGCCACGACTCTTTGCGAACCGCTTTACGAGTTCGGCATTAGCATTCGGGTCGAGCGCCGCAGCCGAGGTGCCGAACAAGGCATCGCTCGGCACGCGCTCTGTTTTATTCTCACGACTATCCATAGGTCCTCCTTAGGTTTTGCGTTCGATTTCAAACGCTTCGAGGGTAGTCCTTTTTGCGGCAGCGCGCAGCCCTCGCTTCTGCATCTCACTCAGCATTGTCCTCGCGATGAAGCTCGAGCATGCGACGCCGATATTCTTGCACCGCAAGTTTCGCACGCTCAAGGCGGCGACGCTCGCGCGGCGAGAGGGACGAAGGATCGACCTCGTTTACGTACACATCCTCGGCAAGCAGGTGTGCCGCCGTGGCAATACGGTCGTCGATCGAACGATGATGCAACGGGTCTGCAGCAATATGTTCCGCAATGTTTCCCCAGGTGGGAACCTCGTCTGCCGCATCACCATGCCCGTGCGAGGTAAGGACCTTGTGCTCACGCGCAAGCAGTTTTGCCAAGTCATGATGCTCACGAATGATCTGCGCCGCATCGCGCGGGTGCTCGACAACCTGGCTGGCAGCCTCAAGCGGACGGGCATCGACCATGCGATACGTGGCCTGGGCCAGCAAGGGCATGAGAAACACCGTGCACGCGCCCGCGGCAACAAGCACCGATGCCATATCTTGGCCCATGGCACCCGCAGAAACCGCAACGCTTGTAACGGCGACGATGATGGGAAGCGCCGTGGTGCAGTAGAGCGCCACCGTGGTACGGCCATGCGGGGTAACATCGCGCGTAAGCGGACAGAGCCTCATGGCGATGGCGATGGGCACGGCACGGATCACGAGCAGCGCCACGATAAAGCCTGCAAGCATCAGCGGATTGGCGGCAACGGCGGAGAGGTCGATCTTAGCGCCCGACACGCAAAAGAAGACCGGGATCAAAAAGCCGTACGCCAAGCCCTCGAGCTTGCTTTCGAGCGTATGGTCGCCCTCGGGGATGATAAAGCGCAGGACAAAGCCCGCGGCAAAGGCACCAAGCACGATGTCGAGGTCGAAGATCGCCGTAAAGGCAACAAGCACGATAAGGATGAAGACCGTAAGGCGCACAAACGTCTGCGACGTGGTATCGGCACGGTTCTGGATAAAGCGGAAGAAGCGGTTGCCCAACCTGCGCGAGCGGGCAGGCACGGCGGCAAGCACCACGCAAACGACAAGAAACGCAGCGAGGATCATGAGCGTCTGAACGCTGCTGCGAGCAGAGAGCAGCACCGACATAGCAAGGACCGGGCCAAGCTCTCCCCAGGTGCCGTATGCCAAGATCGAATCGCCCAGACGCGTGCCCATAAGCGAGCGCTCGTGCAAGATGGGCATAAGCGTGCCCAGTGCCGTCGAGGTGAGCGCAAGCGTGACCGCGATGCCGTCGATGCTGCCCGCCGAAAACGCCGGCGCCGTGCGGACGGCGAGCCAGGCAAGCAAGAACGACACAACCCAGGCCCCCAGGCCCCAGCGTCCCTCGCCCCCAACAACATGCTTGGGATTGATCTCGTAGCCCGCAAGCAAAAACAAAAACGCGAGGCCAAGCTCAGACACGATGGATACCGCCTCATCGATATGGATGAAGCCGAGCATATGGGGCCCAAGTACGGCGCCCGCCAGCAGCAAAAACACAGTCTCGGGAATCGCGCGACCCGGAACGAGGGCAGCGAGGACCGGGCAGACGAAGGCTGCGCCCGCGATAACAGCCAAAGAGACAAAAGCCATGAAAAGGGCTCCTTTCCTAACTTCTCCACTGTACCCATTTTGATGGGCGGAAATCTGGGAGAGGAAAAGCCGGAAGGAGCCCTGGAAAATATGACAAAACAAACCCGTGGACTTTTGTCACATGGAGTTAGGCGCGCTCGAGAAGGTCGACCGTCAGATGCGGATCGAACGGCAGCTCATCGAAGGGATAGAGCGGGCGCATGACCTTGTGATGCCCCAGGCGCGGGAGGTCCTGGTCCACGGCGCCCGGCGTGAGCGCCATGACCCAGCCCTTGGCGGCAGCGGAAAGATCGGGCTCAAGATAGCCCATCTTGACCACGACGATATCCTCGGCGTCAAAGGGCGTGCCGGCGGCCTCGTACTGCTCGGAGCAGCCAAACTGCGTACGCGCCGTGGTGACGATGACCTTGAAGTTGCCCTCGGCGATAACGGCGCTCTTGCCGCCGCTACGATACTCATCAAACAGACGGTCAACCACGCCATCCATCATCATGGGCTCACCGGACACGCCGCCGTTCATGGCACCCACAGCCAGCCGAACGGGAGCACCCACACCCGCTTGCTCGCATGCCTCGACGGCGGCGGGGTCGTTGAGGGACGCGAAAACGACGCGCTTCGTACTGCCCTGGGCACGGTAGGCGTCGAGCATCTCGCGCAAAAAGACGGTGCTGTCGTCCGTGCCACCGGCACCGGGGTTGTCGCCCGTGTCGGAAACAAAGAACGGACTTACCTCGGCAGAGAGCGCCTGGGCAACAGAGCCCTCGGCGGTATCGGTGGGGCCCACGAACTCAAAGACGCCGGCGTTGTCCCAGAAGTCCTGGGCAGCAGCCATGGCAGCGTCGCGCACGGCCTGCTCGTCGTAGCCGTAGGACACGACGGCACCATGGCAGCGCTCCATGTCGGCCCAAGGGAAGCCCATCCAGATGGATGTGTCGAACACGTCGTCTTGCAGCTGGTAAACACCCAGCTTGGCATACATGCTCGCGCCGGGCTCCACCTCGGTCGAAGTCTTCTCGCCCGGAAGCAGCACAGGCACGTTCACACGGGCGCGGTAGAGCGTGCGCCCGGGATTGTCGAGCACCTTGATAAGAGCACGGGCAGCGCGCTCGTGCGTCCAGGGAACATCGATGTGCGGAGCGGTGCGGTAGCAGGTAAGCAAGTCGCAGGACTCAAACAGCAGATCCGATATGCAGCCGTGCAGGTCCATGGAGGCAGCGATGGGAACGTCTTTGCCCACGATCTGACGCACGCGGGAGGCAATCACGCCCTCGCCGTCCTCCAGGTCCACCACGCTCGCGGCGCCATGAATGGTGAGCAGCACGGCATCGAGAGGTTCCTCGTTATGGGCCTGCTCGAGCAATGCGCAAAACTCATCGAGCCACGCGTTGAAAAACTCGTTAGTCACCGGGCCGCCGGGAAGGGCGCCCGCATAGGTAAGGGGCACCCACTCGACGCCTTCGATGCGCTCGATGGCGCCAAAGCGCTCGAGGCGCGCGGCATCGATCGCGGAGGTGTCGCCCGTGATCCACGGATGGCTGTCGAGCAGCTCCTGGCCGCGACGAATGCGGAAGGCGGCCTCGCCTGAGCGGTACGGCGTGAACTCGGAGCACTCGATATGGAAGCCGCCGACGGCGATGCGATAGGGTTTGGACATGACAATCACGCTCCAAAGGACCGGGGATATCAAACGGGTCCCATTATGGCGCATGCCAGGACGGTCGTCACAAACGTTCGCGCACTCGCAACATAACGGCCCACCAGCGGCGATGGGGCGACCTTGGAACCGGGTGGTCTCCCCTGCCTCGCCGACGCTTCCCAAGCTCGCGCGCACGGCTCCGCGGTCCGAAATCCGTTTGCAAGATAGCGACCTCTCCTGCTGTTATTCACCGGGAATACCGCCCGCTCGAGCTGCCGTTTCTTGTCTTTATGCAGCTCGATTATTAGCATATTTAGGGCATCTCCCCGGGCAGCAAGGTTTGCCCGGGCACTCCCATCTCATGAGGTGAAATCCTATGAACGCAGATATCGTTATCGTCGGTGCCGGTCCCGCGGGCATCTTCACGGCTCTCAAGCTCATCGAAGAACGGCCCGAGACCCATATCGTCTTGCTGGAAAAGGGCCTCCCGGTAGAAAAGAGGCATTGCCCCAAAGATAAAACCGGTCATTGCGTAAACTGCCAGCCCTGCAATATCACCACGGGTTTTTCGGGCGCAGGCGCATTCTCGGATGGGAAGCTCTCCTTGTCCTACGAGGTTGGCGGCGATCTTCCCGAGCTGATCGGAGCCGGGAAGGCGCAGGAGACCATCGACAAGGTAGACAAGATCTACCTTTCCTTTGGCGCAGATGATCATGTCGAAGGCGCGGGACACAACGCGCAGATCCGCGACATTCGCCGCCGCGCCATCCAGGCAGGCCTCAAAATGGTCGATTGCCCGATCCGCCACCTGGGCACCGAAAAAGCCCAGGAGCTCTATCTCGCAATCGAAAACCATCTTCGCGAGGCCGGCGTCGAGATGCGCTTTCGCACCGAGTGCCGCGACGTGATTATCGAGAACGATATTTGTCGCGGCGTCATTGCCGCAGGACCTGATGGCGAGGAGTGCATCGATGCCAAGCGCGTCATCGTGGCCACTGGACGTCGTGGCGCCGATTGGCTTGAGCACCTATGCTCCGAACACGGGATCCTCCATACGCCGGGACCCGTCGATGTGGGCGTGCGCGTCGAGATGCGAAACGAAGTTATCGAGGACGTGAACGAGGTTCTCTACGAGGGAAAACTCATTGGCTATCCCAATCCCTTCCGCAACAAGGTGCGCACGTTTTGCCAAAATCCCGGCGGCTTTGTGGCGCAGGAGAACTACGACGGCGGCCTTGCGGTGGTAAACGGCCACTCCTTCAAGGAGCGAAAATCCGAGAACACCAACCTCGCCATCCTGTGCTCGCATAACTTCCGTGAGCCGTTCAACCAGCCGATCGCCTATGCGCAAAACATCGGCAGGCTCTGCAACATGCTGGGTAACGGCCACATCCTCGTGCAGCGCTTTGGCGATATCCTCAACGGCAAACGCACCTGGCAAAAGGAACTCGATCAATCAAACGTGCGCCCCACGCTGCCAGATGCCGTCGCGGGCGACATCACGAGCGCGTTACCCTATCGCACGATGACCTCGATCGTCGCGTTCATGCTCGCCGTGGACAAGGCCGTCCCCGGCTTTGCCTCTGCAGAGACGCTCCTCTATGCGCCAGAGCTCAAGTTCTACAGCAACCGCGTGACCATGGACAAGGAGTTCACCACAAGCGTCGCCAACCTCCATTGCCTGGGAGATTCCAGCGGCTGGACGCGCGGCCTCATGATGGCCTCGGTCATGGGATACCTCATGGGCGAGCGCCTGGCAGCGGAGGTATAGGCCAACGAAACAGCACCGACGACAAGGCGAGCCCACTGTCGTATAAAAAACGAGATGCCCCTGCAGGACACACGGTCATGCAGGGGCGCTGTTGTGCGCAGCGGTGCAGCGGCAGCATTTTGCGCAGGGTGCCGCTCAGTCTTTAAGGTAGTTGTACACCGCCCGTGAGTAGAGCAGCGCTCCGTACTCGGACGGGTGCGAATAGTCCTGGAAGAAGTTCTTGTCGTACTCGTGGGATGAGAAGTCAACGTAAGGCACGCCGGCCTCCTCACACGCCCGGCGAATCATCGCATAGTACTCCTGTCTGACAGACGCGGTATATGCCGTCTGGTCATACATAAAGCCATTGACCGGTTGGATAACCACAAGCGGGACCATGCCCGATTCCACACCTACCGCAAGGGCCATCTTGAAATCCTCGTACTCCTGCTGGCTAAAATATTCGCCGCCACGCACCTTCCATGTGGCCTTGGCCCCCTTGAGCCATGCCTCGCCACGCTTTTGATACCAGTTCTCGTCGACAGCAAAGGTCTTGTTGCGCGGCGTAGCGGCCAGACAGCGCGTCGCACTCGTCTCGAGCCCCGCCCAATCGGGAGCCGATGGCGCAGCACTCGGGGCGCGCGGTGACGGTACTGCCGCGCGGTTGTTCTCAAGTCGCAACCGTGCGTCATCGACCGCCGATGTCATCGTGCGATCGAGAGTATCGGAAAACGAAGAGATGGGCGAGGAACTCTTCGTAACACGGACGCCGTACTCGCCCAGTCGCTTCGTCACGCGCTCCTTAAGGTCTGCGGAAATGCGGTCGTTTGCCATGAAGGCATCGTAGGCGTCACGCGAGAACATTGCCGGAAGATGATCTTGCGGTGCGCGATAGCACATAAACCACTGCATGCTCGCAAAGAGCACACTGCGGTCTTGCCCCGTCGTGCCGCCGAGCGCACCCATCTCGACAGCTTGCCAAAGGCTCTCGCAGGTAGCGCGGCCCACGGTAAGTGTGCTGATGCCGTATTCGCCGTTCAAAAGGAGCTTGCTGGGATTCATGGTGCCACCATGTCGCGGACTCAGTTCAGACGAGCCAAAGACAAGGCGAGGATTGTAGCCCGCCTTCGCACGCAGCGCGTATTCTCCGGTCACGAAATGATAGTTTGACGCCTGGACATAGGAAGGGTACGCGACAAACGCTGCATCCCCCGTGCCCGACGCGCCGGCACCCAGCGTGCCTCTCGCCCCAGGCACCATCAGGGCCACGCAAATACCAGCAGCAAGAGCGAGGGCCACCGCGACGGCCGCCAAGCGCTTGAAGGGCGCACGGGACATATGCGTTCACCACCTTAGAATGCCGAGTACACTGGTGCCGCCGGTGTACCGTAGGGCGAGAAGAGAAAAAACCAGACGAGTATCGTTGCAAGCAAAAGCACCAAGGCGAGCCATGCAGCAAGGGCAGAGCAAGAGCCTGCGAAGAACCACGCACGAACACGTTCCGCAAAAGGATACAAGCGCGCAATAGGCCCCGTTGTCTTGCGCGCGCTCACAAGCGCACCTCAATCTGATGAATAATCTTGTTCACGGTGTTCATCTCGTCGCGGTCCACCGCCGTGGGCGCAATCTGCACGCCAAACTCCTCCTCAATAGCCACGAGCAGCTCGATAGCCGCCATGGAATCGAGCAGGCCCGCGTCGAACAAGTCGATATCGCGCTCTTCGCGCACCGCGTCGTCATCACAGATGTCCTCGAGCATATCCAGGACCTTTTCTTCAGTGTTTACCGTAGCCATCTACATCATCCCTTCGATGATTTGTTGAACCTGACCGGAGAACAAGGCGAACCCCAAGAAGACAAGCTGCATGGTCACTGCCCATGATAGTGCTCTGTACCAGGTCTTTTTCTTATTGTGTTTGTAGAAACGGGACTTCTTTTGATAGACCTCTGTAGCCGCAAGAAGAATCCCGTGATAGGCGCCGTATGCCAGGTAGCTCGGCGTAAGGCCGTGCCAAGCACCCATAAACAGCATGTTCACCATATAGGCGGCGCAGGCTGTTTGCAGCCTGGTCGAAAACACGTGGTGCCGCGTAACCACGCGCGTAAAGCGCATGAACACGAAATCGCGCAACCAAGTAGAAAGCGTGATGTGCCAACGATTCCAAAAGTCCTTGATGTCCACGGCAGCAAACGGCGCGCGAAAGTTGCGCGGGCAGCGGATGCCAAAGCAGTAGCTCGCACCCATAGCCATGAGCGAATAGCCGGCAAAGTCGAAAAACAGGTAGATCCCATAGCCGTAGGCATAGGCGACCTGGTACGCCACGCCGGTAAGACCAAGGTTCGCCAGTTTAGGGATCCCACCGATGCCCACAGCCGCAACAGGGTCGTACCAGTCGCGCACGATGGTGGCGATTACCAGCTGGAAGACCGCGCCCACCAGCAAAAGCACGATGCCACGCGTGAGCAAGTCGGCATATTCATCGCGTCGATACGCACGGTGCGCATCTTCGATAAAGCGGCGAGAGCGGTCGATGGGCCCCGAGGTGATCTGCGCGAAAAACGTCAAGAAGTAGAGGTAATCGACAAGGGTCAGCTCGTCAATCAGCCCATCGCGAATCTCGATGATCACCTGCACCGAGCGAAACGTGCAATACGAGATGCCTATGAATCCCAGGAGGCCCACGCCCGAAGCTGCACTCAACTTGTAGACAACGAGCGGGGCGCACGTGAGTGCGAGTGAGGCACCGTAGACCGCCATGCTACGCGTGCCGCGCTTCCAGCTGCCCAGCGTCAAAAAGACTCCTGTACAGGACAGAACGACAAACAGCAAGAACGAGCATGCCGCGGCGCGGTCTGACGCAAAGAGAAACGCAAGCATGGCGCACGAAGCGGCAAAACCGTATCCGCGAAGCGGACGCTCTGCCAAGCCCAATATCGCTGCAGGCACGACAAGCGCCGCCAGCACGATGAAAAAGGAAGCCGAGGTGAAAAACACCATGGTGCTAACCGTTCTGTAGGGACGCGAGCGCACGGCGGTCGAGCTTGCCGTTCCCTGTGACGGGAAGCGCCGGCACAAAGACCACACGACGCGGAACCATGTAATGCGGAAGCGTCTGCTTGATTTGCTCTTTGAGGGCAAGGCCAGCGCGGAAGTCCGACAAGGTGCGCTCCTGCGCACTCACCACATAGGCCACCAAGTGTGAGATGCGCCCCTCGCGCTTGGCCGCGACAACGGCGCACGACGCCACCTCGGGTAGGCGCTGAAATGCCGCTTCGATTTCGCCCAACTCGATACGAAACCCGTTGAGCTTGACCTGCAGATCCAAGCGACCGCGATAGTGCAGCATGCCTCGGGCGTCCAAGCATCCCTCGTCACCCGTGCGATAGCTTCTCACGGGGGTGCCGTTTACCTCGGCTGCACCAAAAGCGCGCTCAGTTAGATCCCGCCGGCCCCAATAGCCCGCAGCAACCGTATCGCCCTCGATGACGACCTCGCCCCATGCACCCGCAGGAACATCGCGTCCCTCATCGTCGACGATGCGCAGACGTGTACCAGGACGTGGACTTCCCACAGGCAAGGGCGCGGCGGATGCAGCCATCTCATCACTCACCGTCACCTCTGTCACCGCCACCGTGGACTCGGTGGGACCATAGGTGTTGATGATCGTCGCATTCGCAAAGCGCTCGCGCAGACGGCGCACCGTCTTGTTGGCGAGCGTCTCGCCGCAAAAGATGAAGGTGGTGAGGAGCGGCAGGAGCTCGGAGGAAAACTCGGGGTTCGCCAGGCACATGTCGGCAAACGAGGGCGTGGACACCCAAATGTTCACGCTGCTTTTGGCAAGAGCGCGCAGCAGGCCGACCGCACCCTGGGACGCTTCGTGCGTGAGGCTGAACAGGCTTCCGCCTGCAGCCAGGGCGCCCGCGAGTTCAAAGACCGAGAGGTCAAACGAGAACGGAGCCTGGTCCAAAAAGACGCAGCCTTCCTTGTCCGTGCCGCCGAGAACCAGATCCCAATCGCAAAAGTTGTCGAAGCATGCGGCCGTGACCTCCACGCCCTTGGGCGCTCCCGTAGAGCCAGATGTAAACAGCACGTATGCCAAGTCCTCGCCGCAGATCCAAGATTCGCGCTTCGAAACGCTGCCGGATACCGCAGCCGCACAAATCTCTTCGGCATCAATCACCTGCGCGAACGAGGACTGCACCTCCGCCGTGTCGCCCTCGACCGAGAGGAGCAGCTCGCCGCCCACTTGCTCGGCGATAGATGCCACGCGCGCGGCCGGCACCGAGTGAATGTCGACGGGAACATATGGATGGCCGCTTTTCATACACGCTAAAAACGAGGCGACCACATACGGAGACTTGTGGCCGCGTACCACAACGGGTGCCGCGGCACTGAGTCCAAGTGCAGACAGATGCTCGGCAATGCCTTCGGAAGCCTGCCAGAGCTCGGCATACGTCATCGACTCGCCCGATGATGTACGAATCGCGATGTGATTTGGATCGCGCTGCGCGTGGGCGCAGATGTAATCGAGATACCGCATCGGTTAACCTCCTTCACAACTCGCGGCAGGAGATGCGCCGCGAAGTAGTCCTGTTTTAGAACTCATCCTCAGGCAAGAACGAACCAAGGCCATTATGTGACAAAACTGAAAGCGGACAACAGGGGTATCACCCACCGTCCACATTTGGCATCTTGCATGAGGGGGGGGTACGTCAAGCGGCGCTTGCGAACAGCCCCAAGGCCCCACAAAGTGGGCGAGCTGCCCACAATGGAAATCTGTCAAGCCGGAGAAAAGCCGCACCGGCACCCATGCGGCGCGACCCATGTCGTATGATACCCGACTTCCGAGAATAAAATGCAAAAGTGGTGCTAAGACACTCCGTCTTGAG
>CATWBG010000020.1:0-29569 GCA_958348985.1 uncultured Collinsella sp.
GGGGGGGACGGAGGGCCCGCTTTTCAAATATCGAAACGATTTGGAGAGATTTTCCACAAGTGTACACTTATATACACTTGTAGTATATTTCGTTGCGTTAAAAATAAGGCCTGGGCTGCGCAGATGTACAGATGTACGGATGTACGCGTAGAATAGGCCTAAATGTAGCTCACTCGAATTCGTGATTGGACGGCTCTGCGTGAAAAAAGCCCTCGCAATCTTCAAGCGCGACATCAAACGGCTGCTCTGCAATCCCGTTGCGCTTGTCATCACTATCGGCGTATGCATCATTCCGTCGCTTTATGCGTGGTACAACATCGTTGCCAATTGGGATCCGTACGGAAACACCCAAAACATCAAAATCGCTGTCGCCAATAACGATAAAGGCACTACTAACGATTTGGTGGGCGAGCTTAATGCTGGCGACGAGGTTATCGACAAACTCAAGAGCAACGACCAGCTGGGCTGGACCATTGTGGACTCCGAAAAGGAGGCCAAAGAAGGCGTCGAGGCGGGGAAGTACTACGCCGCGCTCGTCATCCCATCCGACTTTAGCAAGGGCATGCTGAGCATGCTCTCCGGCGACTTCCACCAGCCCAAACTGACCTACTACGTCAACGAGAAGAAGAGCGCCGTTGCCGTCAAAGTAACCGATACGGGTGCTAATACGGTGGAAGAACAGGTTAACGAGACCTTTGTCTCCACCGTGAGCCAGACAGTGGTGGAGATTGCGCAGAAGGCGGGCGTCGACTTGGAGGCGGGCGCGCAGACCGCCCAGGACAACCTTGTCCGGACCATTCAAAACGCAGGCGGCTCGGTGCAGAAGGTGCGCGATGCACTCGATGGCATGACCGGCACGATTGATACCACCAAAGATGCCATTGCTTCGGCGGACGCCGCACTCGGCGGCTTGAGTGGGCAGATGCCTTCCCTCAACGATGCTCTCGACCAGGGAAATCAACTTCTTACGTCGACTCGTACCTCTGCTGCCAAGCTCCATACCTCGCTTTCGGGCGCTCTTGCGCAGGGCAGCACAGGTCTCGCGCAGGCTTCGTCAAAGGCAAATACCGCCGTGGGCAAGCTCTCCGGTACGGTGATTGCGGCCCAGACCAAGGTCGACCTTGCCCTCTCGGATGTTCAGGGTCTCGTGGATAAGAACAATGCCGCCATCGAGGCGCTGCGCAGTACGCTGCCCGACGATGCCGAGTTCAATAGCTCTATCGCGCGGATCATCTCTTCGCTGCAGCAGCAAAACGACAACCTAGCCGGTGTTGTGAGCGCCCTTCAGGCGCAAAGCGACGCTATCAAGACGGATGCTGGCAATCTTGCCAACGCCTCCGATTCCATCAATACGAGTGTGCAAGATGGCGTGACGGCGCTGGGAAAGATGCAAGAAGATCTCAATGCCAGCGTGATTCCGCAGCTCAATTCGGGCCTCGATTCGTTCTCTGATTGCTCGGGAGATCTTAAGGGCGTCTTGGCTTCGCTTGCTCCCACCATTTCTCAGGCGCGCTCGTCGCTCACCCAGCTCTCTTCCCTGCTCGACCAGGCGAAGACTACGCTCGCCGACACGAGCGATCAACTGGCGACGATTCGGCAAAAGCTCGATGTGGCTGCAAACGACGTCGCTGCGCTGCGCAGCTCCGAGGCGGCGGGCCAGCTTGCCGACCTGCTCAACGTCAATGTCGACGACATCGCCGACTTCATGACCTCGCCGGTGAAGATCAAGAGCAAGGTGGTGTACCCCGTGGCGAGCTTTGGCTCGGGCATCGCGCCGTTCTACACCAATCTCGCCCTGTGGGTGGGCGGCTACGTGCTTATCGCCATCTTCAAACTCGAGGTCGACCGCGAGGGCATTGGCGCCTACACGGCAAAAGAGGGATATTTTGGCCGCTGGCTGCTGATGATACTCTTGGGAATCATGCAGGCGATTATCGTCTGCGTGGGCGACCTGATCATTGGTGTTCAGTGCCTGCATCCGGTGCTGTTTGTCCTTGCGGGCATGTGCATCTCGTTTGTCTACGTGAATATCATTTACGCGCTGAGCGTGGCCTTCAAGCACATTGGCAAGGCTATCGGCGTCATATTGGTCATCGTGCAGATTCCGGGATCTTCGGGCATGTATCCCATCGAAATGATGCCGCCCTTCTTTAACTGGCTGCACCCGCTGCTGCCTTTTACCTACGGTATTAACGCCATGCGCGAGTGCGTGGGCGGCACGTATGGCATGAACTACATCATCAATCTGGGCGTGTTGCTTATCTTTGTGGCAATCGCTTTGGGGATCGGCGTGTGGCTGCGCCCCTTGCTGCTCAATCTCAACCTGCTGTTCGATCGCCAGCTCGCTGCAACCGGTGTGATGATCTGCGAGAAGGACGACTTGCCACGCCAGCGCTACTCGCTGCGCACGGCCATGCGTGCCATTCTCGATACCGCCGGGTTCCGCCAGGCGTTGATCGAGCGCGCAGCGCGCTTCGCTCGTACGTACGGCAGTCGTGTGAAGGCGGGCTTCTTCGCCATCTTTGGCGTACAGGTCCTGCTCTTTATCCTGACGTCCACGCTCGATTTGGATAACAACGGGCGCATCTGGATGCTCGTGTTGTGGATCGTCAGCGTTATTCTCATCGCCGCCTATCTCATCAATCTGGAGTACGTGCGCGAGAGCCTTAATACGCAGATGCGCGTCTCCGCTCTGTCTGACGAGAGCCTGCGCAACGAGATTCGCGAGCACACCTCGGCCATGCCTGGAGTGGCAAAGATGTTTGGCGTGTCGGTGGCACCGCAGCCTACGGCAAAAACTGCCAAAAAACCCACTGACGCCGTTGACGATGCCGATGAGGACACTGCTGCTAACTCCGCACCTCTCGGCGCCCATGCGGAACCGGGCGCGGCGCAAGATCTGGATGTAACCGCTCCCTTGCCGGGGGCGCACCTCAAGCAAGACGATTCAAACACGAAGGGCGGTGATGCCGAATGAAAAATATCCTGAAGCTTTTCCGTCGTGACTGCGAAAATGTACTCCATAGCGTTATCGGCATGGTCGTGGTCGTGGGTCTTGTTGTGGTTCCTGCTCTCTACGCTTGGTTCAACATTGCGGGCAGCTGGGATCCGTATGGCAATACCGGCAATCTCAAGGTGGCTGTTGCCAATGCCGACAAGGGCTACAAGAGCGATTTGATCCCCGTCGAGGTGAACATTGGCGACTCGGTGGTCAACTCTCTGCGCGCCAACGATAGCTTTGGCTGGACCTTTGTGGATAAGGACGAAGCGGTCGATGGCGTCAAATCGGGTAAGTACTATGCCGCCGTGGTGATTCCATCCGACTTCAGCGCCAATATGATGACGCTGTTCTCTACCGAGGTGAAACATTCGGATATCGAATATTACGAGAACCAAAAGGTCAACGCGATCGCGCAGATCGTGACCGAAAAGGGCTCCGGCGCTGTTCAAAGCCAGATCAACAAGACGTTTACCGAAACGGTTGGCAATATCGGTTTGGCAACCGCCTCGAGCTTACTTGAGTTTATGGATAGCGACCAGGTGGCGAACTTCGTGGCGCATCTGTCCTCCTCGCTGGGCGATGGGGCCAATGAGCTGACGCGTGCTGGCCAGTCGGTATCCTCCCTTTCGAACGTCCTTGCGTCTTCCTCGGGCCTGCTTGCCAATGCCGGTTCTTCGTTATCGCAGAATTCGAGCACATCTAACGCGGCAAGCCAGCTTCTCACGGATGCTCAAAACGGACTTGACGATATCAAGTCCGCGCTTTCGGGGGCCACATCTTCCATCAATCAGGCACTGCGGGATAGTACCGGCAGCTTTGATGCGGTATCGAGCGCGGTGGACCAGGCGTTTACTGACGCAGGCAACCATGTGGACCTTACCGTGGGCCAGCTTAACGATATCGCCGATAACTTGAGCTCACATGCCGAGGGGATTCGCGGTATCCAGCAGGAGATCTTGGATCTAAAGACCAAGTTCCCGCAGGTTTCCGCCCAACTTGACCAGGTTGCTGCGAGCGTGGGCAAGCTTGCCGGTTCGTACGATACGCTGTCGAGCGGCATTTCGGATGCGGCTTCTAAACTGTCTTCCGGTGCGGCAGACGTCGCTGCGACCAAAAAAGAGGTCACCGATCTGATCGCACAGGTCAAGTCGGGCATCGGCGGCGTGAAAGACGACTATGAGGGTAACCTGAAAGATCAGGCTTCTCAGCTCCAGTCCACCATCTCGGGCATTGCCACCTCAAGCGCCGATATCTCGAAGAATTTGGATAACACGGTGGCATCGCTTTCTGATGCAGCCGCTTCGCTGAGCGGCAACCTCAACGACCTCAATGGTGTGTTGAGCGACACCGCAACAGCACTCACCAAAGCGGGCAAGGACCTTTCCACCATCAAGGGAAAGCTTGATACCGCGGTTGCCAACAACGACCTTGAGTCCATCCGCGCGATTATCGGCAAAGATCCCGAGGGCCTCGCCGATGCCCTTGCGGCGCCGGTGGGAATCGACCGCAAGGCCATCTATCCCATCAAGAACTATGGCAGCTCCATGGCACCGTTCTACACGATTCTCTCTCTGTGGGTGGGAAGCATCGTTCTTGCCGCCATGATGAAGGTCTCGGTGGACGATAAACTGCTCAACGAGCTAAAGCCGTTCCGCCTGCACGAGATTTATCTGGGCCGCTACATGCTCTTTGGCATGCTCGCACTGTGTCAGGCAACGCTCGTGTGTCTGGGCGACATTTTGTTCTTCCGCATTCAGTGCATCCATCCGTTCCAGTTCATCTTGGCAGCATGGATCGCGAGCTTGGTGTTTTCCAATATCATCTACACCTTTACCGTTTCGTTTGGTGATATCGGCAAAGCGCTCGCGGTGGTATTGCTGGTCATGCAGGTAGGCGGTTCGGGCGGCACGTTCCCCATCGAGATGACGGCGCCGTTCTTCCAGGCGGTCTATCCGTTCTTGCCCTTCACGCATGGTATTGCGGCCATGCACGCGGCTATCGCGGGTTCATATGGGGCTGAAGTCTGGATCGAGATGGGCATCCTCGCCCTGTACCTACTGCCGTCCTTGGCGCTTGGCCTGCTGTTCCGACGTCCGGTGATCCGTGCGAACAACTGGATTATCGAGAAGCTCGAAGAGACGAAACTAATGTAGCGCTTGCGCTGCCTGCGCTTAGGTTCAGCGCTTCTGTAGATGTGCGAGGCAAAGCTCATGCGGCGCGGTATACAATAGCGTCAACTTGATGGTAGCTATGCCTTTGGCTCATATAAGATTGGCAGGTGTCATAATGACCGAAGAAGAGCTGAACGTACAGGTACAGGCTGCGCAAGATGAGATTGCGCGTTTGCGCGAAACGTTTGGTCCCGCCTATGCCAAGCTGGGCGAGGCGCTGTACCCGGCCGCGCGTGAAACTGAGCTCGCTACCCGTTTTGCCAATGAGTTTGCCGAGGTAGACGCCATTATCGCGGCGATTGATGAACAGAACGCGGCGATTGAGGCCGTCCGTGCCGAGTATGAGGCCGAGCAGGCTCGTATTGCTGAGGAAGAGGCTGCTCGAGCCGCCGAAGAGGCTGCGCGCGCCGAAGCCGAGGCCGCCGCTGCTGTTGCGAAAGCCGCTACTGTGGAAGAGCCGTCGGAGCCTGCCGACGAGCCCGCAGCCAAGCCCGAGCCCGAGCCCGCAAAGGTTCGCACCTGCCCCAAGTGCGGCACGACTCTTCAGCCCACTGACAAGTTCTGCGCCGGTTGCGGAAGCAAGGTGGCAGATCTCTTTGCCCCCGCAGCCCCGCATTGTTCTAACTGCGGCAAGGAAGTCGACGAATCTATGAACTTCTGCATCTACTGCGGAACGTCGCTCAAGTAGTTCCTTGCAGTGGGTTTCCCTGCTGTAAACAGGGTTGGAGACGCTGGTTTTGCGTGCCCGTCATTCCGTTTGGGATGACGGGCTTTTTTGCGTGGGACTGCGCGGTAAACGCCGCTGGTGGATTGATGGGCCCTATGGAGCTGTTGCACGGCTGATTCCCGTATGCTCAAACGTTAAGCAACACATGTATCCCAATGATGCAGGGGAGTTACCATGGCAGCGAATCAGCGGCGCATGTTTGCATTCATTAATGCGACGATTCTCGATGGCACGTGTGACATGGAGCCGCAGCGCGGTATGTCCGTGCTTGTCGACAAGGGCAACATTGTGCGCATTGAGCCTGCGGCGACAGCCCAGCTGCCCGCCGAAGCCGAGGTGATCGATCTGCATGATTCTTATCTGCTGCCGGGTCTTATCAATATGCATGTTCATTTTTGCGGCTCGGGCAGGCCCGTGTCGGCGGGAAACGCCGGTGACCTCATGCGCCGCCTGGATCATGCGCCCGGCCGCATGATTGTGTGCCATATTCTTAAAGGCTCGGCCCAGCAGCAGCTTGCAAGCGGTGTGACGTGTGTGCGGTGCGGGCGACCCTCTGTATGCCGATATCGCTGTGCGCGATCTATCAACGCTGGACGTTATCTTGGGCCGCGCATCGTGGCGCCGGGTACGGGCATTACCGTGCCCAATGGTCATGGTGCAGGCCTTTTTGCCCAGGTGGCCACAACGCCGCAAGAGGCGAGCGACTACGTATGCGATTTGTCCGCGCGCGGTGCCGACGCTATCAAGCTCTTCGTAACAGGAGGCGTCTTTGACGCCGAGGTTCCGGGGGAGCCGGGCGTTTTGCGCATGTCACTCGAAGTGGCGCGAGCTGCGTGCAAAACGGCTCACAACCTTGGGCTCCCCGTTATGGCGCATGCCGAGAGCACTGAGGGCGTAAAGGTCGCCTTGCAAGCGGGTGTGGATACTATCGAGCACGGCGCACCCATGACCGACGAAGTGCGCGATCTTTTCCTCGGTGCGGCAGGAACGCAGCTCCCTGGGCGTCCCGCGTCGCTCACGTGTACCATCTCTCCGGCCCTGCCGTTTGTGCTGCTTGATCCCAAGAAAACGGCGTCGACAGAGGTTCAAAAGCTCAACGGCGACATTGTGTGCGAGGGAATCATCAAATGCGCACGCGAGGCACTTGATGCGGGTATTCCCGTGGGCCTGGGAACCGATTCGAGCTGTCCATATGTCACCCAGTACGACATGTGGCGCGAGGTTGCCTACTTTGCCAAGTACGTGGGTGTATCCACGATGTTTGCCTTGCATACCGCCACGAAGGTCAATGCGGAGCTTTTGGGCCTGGGCAAGGAGACGGGAACTATCGAGGTGGGTAAGGCGGCCGATATCATCGTCTGCCGTAACAACCCGCTGGAAGATCTTTCGCGCTTAAGCCACCTTGAGCATGTGATGTGCCGTGGCGTGCTAGCAGACGGCCTCAAGGTTAAGCACATGCCTAAACTCGACGAAGATCTGGATTGGATCATGGCCCAGCCGGTCACACTTCGCTAGTGCGGGAGCTTGCCGTTAGCTACCGTGCCGAGCGAACGATGTCGATAACGCGTTCCATTGTCTGGTCGATGCGATCGCGCTTGAGCTCGCATTCCCAGATGACGATGCTCGTCCAGCCGGCTTCGGTGAGTTCCGCCTGCGCCTTGGCGTCACGTGCGACGTTGCGCGTGAACTTCGCTTCCCAAAACTCGACGTTTCGCTTAGGTACACTGGGGTTGCAGTGTGGGCAGCGGTGCCAAAAGCAACCGTTGACAAAGATGGCGATCTTGCGGCCGGGGAAAGCGATGTCCGGCCTGCCGGGGGCTTTTTTCCACTGCAGGCGATAGCCCGTGAGGCCCGCTTGGCGCAGACGCTGGCGCACGAGCATCTCGGGTTTGGTATTGGCGCGCTTGTTGCCCTGCATGGACTTTTTGATGGCGGCGCGTCGACGCACGAGCTCGGTTTCGCTTGCAGAAAGCCCTTGTGTATCTAAAGTGTCTACCAGGCTTTTCTTGGTGCGTTTTTTGGCGGATGATGGCCGCTTGGGGGCAGGGGGCTCCAGGTCCGCATCGGGAATTTCGCGGGCGATATCGGTTGCCTTTGCGGCGGCGATGAGTGCGCGAACAAGTTCGACATCGGCGGGCATCCATGTGAGGTCTGCAAGCGAGCGCTGCGGCACCCAGCGGATGGCCTTTTGCTGATCGGCGGCTAAGATTTTTCCGCGCGCGATATCGCAAAAGAAGCACTCCATGGATAGGTGAAACGCCTCATAGTCATATTCAACCGTGTAGAAGGCACGCAGGTTGTGCACCTCGACGCAGAGCTCTTCTTGTAGCTCGCGAATACAGGCGTCGTAGGCAGTTTCTCCACGCTGCACCTTACCGCCGGGAAACTCCCAAAGTCCTTGCATGTCTCCGTAACCGCGCTGGACGGCAAGTACCGAGTTATCCTGGGGATTGCGAATGATGCCGGCGGCTACATGCACGGTTTTCACAGGTGGCGGTCTCCTTTGCGGTATGTTGATCGAGTTTGATGCGGTTATTTTCTCCCCGAAGGGGCGTGCATGCAAGTGGGCACGCCATGCAGTCTTACAAAAGTGCAAGGGCCCTGTAAGCCAAATCGATGGCACCCCACTCCTTAAGAAACGACTATAGATAGCGAGCATATGCCCTGTTTCTTGACGTACGATGAAAGCTGATTCTAAGGAGTGGATACGATGTCCCCAGTGTTTTCGGCACAGGCGAACAGCGTGCGCGTTGGCGCACCGCCCGTTTTGGAAGTAAACCATATCGAGAAGGTATACGGTTCTCGTGGCGCTGTGACACGGGCACTCAACGATGTTTCGTTTGTCGTGGAAACCGGCGAGTTCGTGGGCATCATGGGTGCCTCGGGATCCGGCAAATCGACACTACTCAACTGCGTTTCTACCATCGATGCCGTGACGAGCGGCGGTATCTTCGTGGACGGCCAAGACGTTACGAAAATCAAGAGCGCAAAGCTTGCAAAGTTCCGCCGCGAGCAGCTGGGTTTTATTTTCCAGGATTCAAACCTGCTCGATACCCTTACAGCGCGCGAGAACATTGCGCTGCCGCTAACCATCGGGCGTCTTTCTGCTGACGAGACGCTCATGCGCGTGCAGGAGATGGCTGCACGCCTCAATATCTCCGAAGTACTGGATAAATACCCCTTCCAGCTTTCCGGCGGCCAACAGCAGCGTGTGGCTGCTGCACGCGCTTTGGTGACAAACCCCAAGCTGGTTATGGCCGATGAACCCACGGGCGCTCTCGATTCCAAGAACGCTCGCATGCTGTTAGAGAACTTCGAGAACCTCAATCGTACCTATAATGCAACGGTGCTCATGGTGACGCACGACGGCTATGCAGCGAGCTATACCAATCGCGTGCTGTTCATCCGTGATGGCCGCATCTTTACCGAGCTGCGTCGTGGCGATGATTCGCGTCAAGCGTTTTTCAACAAAATCATGGATGTAGTTGCCATTATGGGTGGCGAGGTGTCCGATGCTTTGTAAACTTGCCTGGGGAAACGTTCGCCGTGCCAGTCGCGACTACCTCATTTACCTGCTTACGCTCGCTTTGGGCGTGACGGTCTTTTATGCCTTCAATACGATTTCACTGCAGGTTGATATTGCGGGCATCAAGACTGCCGGCATGCGCGAGATCATGTCCGAGCTGCTCTCCGGGCTCACCATCTTCCTTGCGGCCGTAATGGGCTTTTTGATGGTCTATGCCAATAACTTCATCATGAAGCGCCGTAAGCGCGAGTTTGGCTTGTACCAGGTATTGGGAATGACGCGCGGACAGGTGGCGCGCATAATGGCCTATGAGACGCTTATCGTTTCGGGGGCGGCACTTGTTCTTGGCATCATCTGCGGCATCGCCCTTTCGCAGCTCATGGTGTTTTTTACCGCATCGCTCTTTAAAACCCAGATTTCGAATTTCCGTTTCTTTATCTCGCCGAGCGCTCTGTTTATAACGATAGGATGTCTTGTCGCGATTTTTGTAGTGACGTTGTTGTTCAACCTGCGTGTTGTGGCACGCGTCAAGCTTGTGGACCTCATGGGCGCCGAGCGCAGACATGAGAGCATCAAAACCAGAAACCCCTTGTTGTCGGGCATCATCTGCTTGGTTGGCCTCGCACTGATCATTTGGGCATATTGCCGCCTGTTGCACGATGGCCTGCCGGTTACTGCTTCGGCAGACCAGCTTGATTTTGCCATGAGGCGTTTTGGAATCACTACGCTTATGGTGACTGCGGGCACGGTTGCCTTTTTCTTTGGGATTTCGGGATTACTCCTCAAGCTTTTGCAGGCCATGCGCAAAGTGTACTGGCGCGGCCTCAATATGTTTACCGTGCGCCAGCTGGCAGCAAAGATCAATACCATCTCGATGTCCATGGCAATCATCGCAATGATCCTGTTTTTTGCAATTACGTCGGTTACCTGCGGTATGTCTATAGTGAGCGCTATGAACGCGAGCCTTCTTCGCTGCACGCCGGCCGATGTTTCGTGCGACGTCATGTACAACAACTCCGAGTTCGTCGACTCGGGCGAAGATGGCGAGATAACGAAGTACGTTATGCCGAGTGAGCCCTACGATGTGCAGGCGGCGCTGGAGGAGCGGGGTGTCGATTTCGCAAAGATTGCCAAGGGCGTCCAACAGGTCGATATCTATTCTTCGGTTCCTGCAGGCGAAGAAGACCCTTCGATCATGCTTGACGATTTAATTCGCCGTTCAAAAACAACGTTGCCGGCAGGCATGGACGAATCTACCGTCATGTATCAGGGTATTCCTGTCGTTAAGCTTAGCGACTACAACAAGTATTTGGCGTTTCGTGGTTTTGACCAACTTCATTTGGCGGACGATCAGTATCTCATCACCTGCGATATGGGCGATACGCTTGATGACATGTTCAATAGCATTCTTTCTGCTGGTACGACGATCACGCTGGGCGGCAAGACGCTTGTCCCGGGGGCGGACAAAGTCGACCCGCAGGCGGGGGCTTTTCGCAATTCGACAATGGGCCTAAATACTGGCACCGTGGTTTTGCCCGATGCGGTTGTGGATCAGATGGGATTTGCCCTGCAGAACAGCTCGCTGTTGGTCAACTACAAGGATGGGGTCGATGCCCAGAAGATCGATGCCGAGTTTGCAGATTTGTCCTCCTTGAAGGATGCTGGAATCGGTGTCGGTACGAATATTTACCAAAGCGATGGTTCCGATATTGGCTTTTGGGGCAACTCGATTACTCGCAACGATATGATCGAGCAAACCGATGGCTTGAACGGCATGATTAGCTATCTTTGCATATACATCGGTTTTGTGCTGGTAATTGCTTGTGCGGCTATCATTTCCATCCAGCAGCTCTCAAGCGTGGCTGATTCTTCCAAGAGCGTCCGCGTACTTTCTGAGGTGGGATGCGATAGGCTGGCCATCGACCATTCGATTCTTTTGCAGCAGGCGGTGCTCTTTTTCTTCCCGCTGGGTGTCGGTCTGGCACATTCGCTGGTCGCGCTGCGGGTGATCATTAGCTTGGTATTGCTTTTTGGCGGGTTTGATATCGGTGGTACCGTGGGTCTTATCTGTACGGTCTTTCTTTTTGCCTATGGTGGCTACTTTGCGCTTACCTATGGCATGAGCAAGAGCATCGTGCGGGGGGCCGTGCGCGTGCGCCATACCGAATAGGGCATTGCCGCTGCCGTTTGGTAGCAAAAACATGCAAGTCGGATAAAAGATGCTCGCTGGCAATGTGCCCGGCGAGCATCTTTTTAGTTGTTCCAAAAAGCCTTGGTGAGGCTTGCGCGATCGGCGCAACCGGTTTTCACCATGATGTTGTGCACGTGGGTCTTAACCGTTCCCAGGGCGAGGAAGAGTTCCTTTGCGATTTCCTGGTTGTTCTTGCCCAGTACGACGAGCTTGAGAACTTCCGATTCGCGTTTTGAAAGCTTGTGCTTGGAGGTAAAGAACTCCATCTGCTCATCGACATGGCGCTCGAGGTCGGTCACATCGTTTTTGTCGGGTGCCTCGCGCAGGCGAATCGAGAGCACACTAAAGGCATAGCGGATGATGAGCACGGCGAGATAACAGGCAAGGATATTTTCGGAGATATTGCGCTCCGAGAGATAGAGCATGATGTCTTGGTAGTTGGTCCCCATGGGTGCCCAAAGGATATTGTAGGCGTCTTCTAGGAGCACAAATACAAGCATGATTGCGGTAACAACGAGGTGCTTCTTGTAGCGGCCAAGGCGCATGCGTTGATTTTCATCTTTGGTAGTCGCGTAGTGATACACGATGTAGCTCAGGACAAAGAACAAGAAAATCTGGCGCGTGGTGTAGTACGCAAACTGCATAAAACGTCCCGCCGGCATGAGGATAAGGATGAGGGCCTCGGCAGCAAGGAAGACGGTCGGAGGGATAACAAGGAGCTTTTGAGAATGCTTGTCGAGGGCACGCAAAACTGTGGCCCAGATAAACGCTTGGGAGAGTGTGGCGATGAGCGTGCGCAGGATAGGCATGCTTACGGCGTAGTATTCGTAGATGGTAAAGGTGAGGTTTTGCGAGATATGCTCGTTGAAGAAAATCTCGATGATTTCCACCGTGTAGCAAATGAAGGCGCCCGAAGCGTAGATAAAGAGCTTGCGTCCAGAAGATGCCCAAGCAGCAATTGACAGGACAGACGTGACAATAAAAACGATCAGAATACCCAGGGTATAGAAGAAGAAAATCGAGCTTGCCATGAGCGCTCCTTCCTAATCCCTCGGCACGTGGGGGAGCATCAACAAAAGGACCCTGCATTATTTGGCGAACGGTGCATCAAAAAAATCCTAAACCATGCACTGGTAATGTAAGCTGCTTATTTAAACCGGTTTATTCAGGTTATAACCTTTTAAGCGGACTTTAATCCGGAATGAACTAACGCCTCGCGGCCTTTGGGACGAAGATCTTGGCGCCGCATACGACTTGTGCAGCGGTCTCTACGACTGGGTCCGCGAGGGTCTGGGCGACAAGCGTCGCGCCCGCTGCTCCAGGTGTTCTTGGGCGAGGATTCCGACGTGTTTTGGGTCTTGTTTTCCACCAACGCCGTATTTTTGCTCTTGAGCTATATTCCGATGTTTCCTGCTTTTTGGTGCTTGCGTACATACGACAGCAAGACCAGGCGCGTTTTTCGCGCTCCGTTTGAGGGCAAGGTATTGGCCGCAGCGTTGGCTTTACCTGTAATCGAGCTTGTTTTGGCTATCGTTGCCACCACCGTTCTTTTGGGCATGAGCACAGAAGAGCTATCAAAAGTGAATGCGGAGCAAAGACCCGCAAAATAGGTCTGAATCGCAAGAACAAAGGAACGGATTGCTGCCACTGCCACTCCAAGTCGTTGGTCTATAGCCCATGTACCTGGGCATGTTGTCAAATCTACCAAGCGGGAGTGCGCTGGGGGCGTTTGCTCCCGTTAAATGAGAGTCTCGATGCGCACAATACATGCAACTCGAGAACACAAAATCTAAACAATCCAAATGACAGGGATGAGAAAGGTTTAGTCCGGAAACAGACGGTCTGGAGATGGAAAAAAGGGTTTGAAAAATGCTTTAACCGGATAAAGTCAGCGAATTTGAGATAAACCGTATATGAACGGTGAACGGTTGTTCAAGATGTAATGAATAACAGGCATACTGCATCTACCTGCTGGTTTGTTCGGGTTTAGGGAAGGTCTATTTCTTTAGGCGGTCTTTAATCTCGAATAAACTAACGCTTTTCCGCCGATGCGGGAATCATGGAGTTAGCGACAAAGCGGATGCGAAATAGATCGTGTCCACAAGGAAAGTCGGTGCTGCCGGCGGAAAGGAATCGCAATGGCGCTGCCCAAGGATTTTCTCGACACTAATGACTTCACCAAAGAGCAGATTCTCGCTATTGAGGATCTCGGCATTGCTATGAAGAAAGCCATCAAGGTTGACGGCTATTATCCGCACCTGCTCCGTAACAAGAGCCTTGGCATGATCTTCCAGCAGGTCTCCACTCGCACCCGTCTTTCCTTCGAGACCGCCATGTGCGACCTCGGTGGCCACGCTCAGTTCTATGGTCCTGGCACCATCCAGCTCGGTGGCCACGAGTCCCTGGGCGACACTGCTCGCGTTATGGGCGACCTCCTCGACATCATGATGGCTCGCGTTGACCGTCACAAGGACGTCGTCGGCCTCGCCGTTGGCTCCGCTGTGCCCGTCATCAACGGTATGTCTGAGTTCAACCACCCCACTCAGGAGATGGGTGACCTCATGACTATGCTTGAGAACCTCCCTGAGGGCAAGAAGATCGAGGACTGCACCCTCGCCTTTATCGGCGACGCAACCCAGGTCTGCCTCTCCCTCATGTTCATCTGCTCCAAGATCGGCATGAACTTCGTGCAGTTTGGCCCCAAGGGTCACCAGATCTGCGACGGTGCCCTGCATGTTGGTACCACCGAGGAGCGTGCTGAGTTTGGCAAGAAGCTCATGGCTATCGGTGAGGAGAACTGCAAGGTCTCCGGCGGCTCCGTCGTCATCTCCGACGAGATCGACTGCATCAAGGGTGCCGACTTCGTCTACACCGACGTGTGGTATGGCCTGTACGACGAGGAGGTCGAGGGCGAGAACTACATGGACGTCTTCTATCCCAAGTATCAGGTCACCATGGACATGATGAACTTCGCCGGCCCGAACTCCAAGTTCATGCACTGCCTGCCCGCTACCCGCAACGAGGAAGTTGTCGACGAGGTTATGGACGATCCCGAGCGCTCCCTGTGCTGGGTCGAGGCCGAGAACCGCAAGCACTCCATCCGCGCCATCTTGGCTGCCCTCGGCGACCGCACCCCGCTCAACGACGAGAACGTCGAGTACTCCGCCAAGGCCGAGCTCCACGCCGCTCTCGACGCTCTCGAGCAGCTCTAAGCTATCGCCGTTCTTTCTGATGGGCGGCAGATGCTCGTCTCTTGTCGCCCATCATTTGCGCCACTGCGCATGAGCGCTGGCGCCCTGTCTGAAAACGACTGAGCAAAGGACTTATTATGAGTGACGGAAAGAAAAAGCTTTCCTTCCTGACGGTTATTTCGACCATCATCTGCGTCGTCTTCGTGTGCGAGGCCGCCGCTCCTGCTGCCGCTATCGGCAACCAGCAGTTCTTCTGGTGGATCTTCCTGATCCTCACGTTCCTGCTTCCCTACGGCATGGTTGTTGCCGAGCTGGGAACCACCTATGACGGTGACGGCGGCATTTACGACTGGGTCCGCGATGGCCTGGGCGATAAATGGGGCGCTCGCATCTCTTACTACTACTGGGTCAACTACCCCCTGTGGATTGCTTCTTTGGCAACCATGTTCCCCGACATCCTGGGTATGGTCTTTGGTGTTGAGTTCAACATCGTTGCCAAGATGGGTATCGAGCTTGCTTTTGTGTGGATCGTCTACCTCATGGGCCGCTCCAAGGCTGCCGACTCCGAGTGGGTCCTCAACGGTGGCGCCCTGATCAAGGTCGTCGTGGCTGTTATCGTTGGCGCTCTGGGCATCTGGTTTGCTATGGAGAACGGTTTTGCGAACGATATGTCCGCGACCACCTTCCTCCCCGAGCTCACCAACACCAACGCTTTGGGCTATCTGTCCATCATCATCTTCAACTTCATGGGCTTTGAGGTTATCTGCACCATGACCGATGATATGGCCGATCCTGCCAAGGACATCCCCAAGGCAATCATCGTCGGCGGTGTGTCCATCGCTGTTATCTACTTGTTTGCTGGCTTTGGCATCGGCGCGGCTGTGCCTGCCGATTCCATCGATCCCGACTACGGCATGATCGTCGCAGTTCAGACCATGGTGGGCAATTCCATGCTCTTCAAGGTCATCTGCATCGCCTTCCTGATCACCCTGTTTGCCAACATGGCCGCTTGGTCCTTTGGCGTCAACTCCGTTGCTCGCTATGCTGCCGAGCACGGCAACATGCCCAAGGTCTTCGCTTCCATGATCTCCAAGGATGACATGCCCAATGGCGCCAACCTGGTCAACGCTGTTGTTGCCTCTTTGGTTCTCTGCCTGCAGCTGGTGCCCATCGACGCCATTTCCAACGGTGTCTTCTGGATGCTCTTTGGTACCTCCGTCGTCTTCCTGCTGCTCACCTACATCCCGATGTTCCCGGCGTTTCTCAACCTTCGCAAGAACGACCCCAACCGTGAGCGCATCTTCACGTTCCCGTTCAAGGGCGCGATGATGAAGGTCATGCTCGCCATCCCCTGCATCGAGCTGATCCTAGCCATCGTTGCAACCCTGGTTCCGTTCTCTGCCGACGAGTTTGGCGACAAGATCCCGATGATCGTCATCTTCATCGTGCTTATGCTTATCGGCGAGGTTGTCCGTATTGTCTCCGCTAAGGGCCGCAAGGAAGAGTACAAGGGCCTGACCCCTGAGCTCGCAGCCCAGCGCTTGGCTGAGGAAGCCGAGGCTGGCGACGAGGAGTAAGGCATTTGCCCCTTCTTGGTTCTTACCACCTTATGTTCGATGAGATGGGCTGTGCACCCCTGTCTCCTCGCGCAGCCCGAACCCACCGCCCACGAGTGCGGATATCGACTCGTTGAGGTAATCAAGTGGCGTTGCTCTTGAGCTCTTCCTGTGCTCTTCTCCTCTCTCTCGACGTCATCGGGTCCTCAGGCTAACCGGTCGTCCGGCGGGTGCGACTAAAAACAAACCCGCCGCACTTTGGTGTTTTTGCTGCAGGCACTCGCGCCTGCGGTGCGATCGCTACGGTTTGGAGGAAATCACATGCGTACGATCACTGAATCCGAATCCACTCCTAAGGCCGACGGCTTCTTTATGCCTGCAGAGTTTGCTCCGCAAGATCGCGTGTGGATGGGCTGGCCCCACCGCACCGACACCTGGGCTCATGGCGCCAAGCCCGCTCAGAAGCAGTACGCCGCCATCGCCCGCGCTATCGCCGAGTTCACCCCGGTCTTCATGTGCGCCAACCAGGTCGACTACGCCAACTGCAAGGCTGTCTTCGAGAACGACGAGAACGTCACCGTCATCGAGATGACCACCGATGACGCTTGGTTCCGTGACACCGCTGCCACCTACGTCATCAACGGCAAGGGCGAGAAGCGCGCTAACCACTGGCACTTCAACGCTTATGGCGGCCTCGTCGACGGCCTGTACTTCCCGTGGGACAAGGATGAGCAGATCGCCCTCAAGATGGCTGAGCTCTCCGGCTGCCGCCGCTATCGTCCCGACGACATGATTCTCGAGGGTGGCTCCATCACCGTCGACGGCGAGGGCACCCTTGTCGTTACCGATCAGTGCCTCCTGTCCCCCGGCCGCACCTGCTCTGCAGTGCTCGAGGAGGAAGAGGATCCCGAGTCCATCTGGCCTAAGTTCAAGAAGAAGTTCGAGCCCTGGAGCGAGGAGCTTCGCGAGTACATGGATGAGCACCTTAAGGATTACCTCGGTGTCGAGAAGGTCATCTGGGTCAAGGAGGGCATCGATCCCGAGGAGACCAACGGCCACATCGACGACGTTGCCACCTTCATCGCCCCGGGCGTCATGGCCTGCATCTGGACCGACGATCCCGAGTACCCGTTCTATGATCAGTGCCACGCTGCCTACGAGACCCTCTCCAACGCGGTTGACGCTAAGGGCCGCAAGATGAAGGTCTACAAGCTCTGCATGCCCGTGAACCCGCTGTTCATGGATCAGGCTTCCTGCGACACCATCGACGCCGACGAGAACGCTGAGCCTCGCGTCCCCGACGAGCCGCTGATCGCTTCCTACATGAACTACCTCGTGACCAACCACGGCGTTATCGTTCCGCAGTATGGCGACGAGAACGACCAGCTGGCCGTCGATACCCTCCAGAAGATCTATGACGAGGTCTGGGGCGAGGGCGTCTACAAGTGCGTGGGCGTTCAGTCGGAGCAGGTCGTCTTCGGCGGCGGCAACATCCACTGCATCACGCAGCAGGAGCCTTCCGCATAATGTGACAAAAGTCCTCAGACTTGATTTGTCATATTTAGCCGCGTAATAAAACGCCTTATTCGGGCGCCCCTTCGACTCTGCGCCGGGGCGCCCGTCTGTTTTTCACCCTTCTTTGGTTCGAAAGGAACGAGCTATGTCTAAGCCTCTCGGCAAGCCCGATCGCATCGTCGTCGCCCTCGGCGGCAACGCCCTCGGCAGCACCCCGGCCGAGCAGATCGAGGCCGTGGACAACACCGCCCACGCGCTCCTCGGCCTCATCGAGCAGGGCAACGAGATCATCATCACCCACGGCAACGGCCCGCAGGTCGGCATGATCCAGAACGCCTTCGCCGCCGCCCACGACGCCATCGGCACCCCCTCCATGGACCTGCCCGAGTGCGGCGCCATGTCCCAGGGCTATATCGGCTACCACCTGCAGCAGGGCATCGGCCGCGAGATGCACCGCCGCTACAAGCGCTGGCACGCCGCCACCGTCGTCACCCAGATCGAGTGCGACCCCGACGACCCCGCGTTCGAGAACCCCACCAAGCCCATCGGCCCGTTCTACACCGAGCAGCAGGCCAGGCAGATCATGGCCGAGGACCCCGAGATGACCTTCGTCGAGGACTCCGGCCGCGGATGGCGCCGCGTCGTGGCGTCCCCCGAGCCCAAGAAGATCGTCGAGGCTGACTCCATCCTGAACCTCCTCGACAACGAGTTCATCGTCATCGCCTGCGGCGGCGGCGGGATCCCCGTCGTGCGCGACTACGAGAACAAGGGCTGCTACAAGGGCGTGCCCGCCGTCATCGACAAGGACCTGGGCGGAGAGCTGCTCGCCGAGGACTGCTCCGCCGACGTCCTGTTCCTGCTCACGGCCGTCGAGCACGTGGCCGTCAACTTCGGCAAGCCCGACCAGCGGGAGCTCGAGGAGCTCACCGCCGACGAGGCCGAGCGCCTGGCCGACGAGGGCCAGTTCGGCAAGGGCTCCATGGAGCCCAAGGTCCGCGCGGCCATCAAGTTCGCCCGCTCCCGCAAGGGCCGCACCTGCATCATCGGCGCCCTGGACAAGGCTGCCGAGACCATGGCCGGCCTCTCCGGCACCCGCATCACGGGCTAGTTTCTCCCATGTGCTGGGGTGGGGGACATGCGTCTCCCGCCCCTTCTTTCTTTGGCTGGATTTCGCGCTGAAGATAGCGATCTGCATGTCTTTGGCGTAAAGGTCATCCACAGCACATATCAATAAGTGAAAGGCCTGGTAGTGAGCGCGTTCTGCTTAAACAAGACGAGCCGGCTTCACGTGCTCGTGCTCTGCATCGCCTTTTCTGCTTTCGAGGCCATGTCGCTTGTGTTGCAGCCCGATTCAATCAAACAACTCTCCTTTTATGCGTTGCGCTCCTTATTCATGTTCGTGGCGCTTGGCATGATTTTCATCTGCTACCGCAATAGCAAGCCGTTGGCGCGAAAGAGCTTCTACGCACGCTACGTGATGAGGCTTACGGTGGCGGCTCGTTCATGATCAACGCCTTCGATTAAGAGGACGGCACCAATTCTGGCCCCAACAAGTCCATCCACGATGAGATCTGCTCCGATAAGCCCATCATGCTGCGCGTGAAGCCATAGGGAGAACCCATTGATTGCCTCTCATGTCTTGCTGTCCAGAGGTTGCTTCGGGTCAAGTTCGTTGTGCGCCTCCTGCATTTCGGCCGTCTGCGGCTATTATCGCACGCTGTTGAACACTAGATCTTTAGGGTAACAAAAGGTGTCCATTCGTTCGGAGAAAGGGGAGACAAGGACCATTGAGAGGCCTTTTTCGCAGGGGCATGCTATGCGCTGTCCACAAAAGGCTTTTCGAAAGGAGATGTCCCCATGAAGACCATCTACGAGAGCGCATCGACGCCTAAAAAAGACGGCTTCTATATGCCCGGTGAGTACGAGGAGCAAGAGCACACTTGGATTTTGTGGCCGCACCGTTCGGACGTGTGGCGCTGCGGCGCCAAGCCTGCTCAGAAGGTCTTCACTCAGATCATCAAGACCATCGCTCGCTTCCAGCCCATCACGGTAGGCGTGAATAGCGAGGACGTTCCTGCAGTGTGCGAGATCTTCGATGGCGTAGAAAACATTCGTGTGATCCATATGGAGTACAACGACTCCTGGATCCGTGACCCAGGCCCGGCCTTTCTGGTCAATGACAAAGGCGATGTGGCGCTCTCGCATTTCCATTGCAATGCATAGGGCCCGCCTCGGCAGATTGAACTGCATCGAGGTGGACCCTTTGAGGTTTGATGGATCGCTGTACGTTGAAGGGGTGCCTTTAAGCAAGGCCGCCGTAGATGTAGACGATAAAGTTGTCGCCAGTGTCTTGGCTGTGGTCCTCGGCAACACGCCCCATACCCAGATGCTCGTAGAACTCCCAATCGGAGCGGTTGTCGGTCATGAGGAAGAAGCGTTTGCAGCCAAGTTCGCGCATATGCTCGCGCGCGACCTCGATTAGACGACGTCCAAGGCCGCAACCTTGGTATTCGGGCAAAACGATAATCAAATTGAGCTGTCCATCGGCGTAGACGCTGTCGGATGTGCCAAAGCGATTGCCGGTTGCCTTCTCGCGCGAGTCGCCAAATAGGGAGCTCTCAAGATTGTCGTCGGCAGTCTGTGCGCGAGCGGTTGCCTGCTCGAAGAGCTCGTCGTACGTTTGCTGCCAATAGGGGTTCGTGCGCGGCGTGCCCTTGTCATATACGCCCACATAGCACGCGGCAATGATCTTGCCGTCCAGATCGGCAACCAGGGCAATGGGGGAGCACTGTGCTTGCATGACGGTATTGAAACGCGCAACGAGGCGCTCATCCTGTGTGTGCTCTTCGCGCCTGAGCCAGCCGCACCACAGCGCAGAGTAGATATCGGCGATTGCATCGATGTCGTCAAGCTCTGCCGGTCGAATCACAACGTTGCTCAAGTCCATTGCAAACTCCTTGATAGAGGGGTTGTCTAAATGATATGCATGAGTTGCGAAAAGGCGTGCCACCGATTCGGCATCGGTGGCCGATACCTCGGCAAATGCACTGTGCTCCCTGCGGCGCGACGTTATGTTTCGCATATGTAGCCGAGATGTCATTTTTGCCGGTAAAAGGCGTTGCGCTTTAGTGGGCAAAAGTGGATAATCCAACACATTCGATTTTTCTTGCGCCAGTGCCAAGGCGCCACAATACGAAAGCAACAGGTGCATGCCATGCCCATGAATTTCAAACGCAGGCTTCCCATTCCGATGGAGATTCGCGAAGAGCTGCCCCTTGGTCCCGAGCTGATGGAAAAGAAGAAGGACTTCGACGCCGAGGTTGCGCGCATTTTTGCGGGCAAGGATCCTCGCAAGGTGCTCATCATTGGCCCATGCTCGGCCGACCGTGAGGACTCGGTGCTCGAATATGCCACGCGCCTGGGCAATCTTGCCGAGGAGATCAAGGACAAGCTCCTCATCATTCCGCGCGTGTACACCAATAAGCCGCGCACGAAGGGCACGGGCTACAAGGGCCTGCTGCACAATCCCGACCCCGAGTCTCCAGACGATCTGCTCGCAGGCGTAAAGGCCATCCGCCATATGCATCTCCGTGTGATCCAGGAAACGGGCATGTTCACTGCCGACGAGATGCTCTACCCCAGCAACTACCAGTACCTCGTCGATCTGCTGTCCTATGTGGCGGTGGGTGCTCGCTCGGTCGAGAACCAGGAACATCGTTTGGTTGCGAGTGGCATTCCCGTACCCGTGGGTATGAAGAACCCCACGGCTGGCTCGACCTCCGTCATGCTCAATTCCATCTATGCCGCTCAGGCGCACCAGTCGTTTATCTTCCGCAATTGGGAGGTCGAGTGCGACGGTAACCCGCTGGCGCACGCTGTGCTGCGCGGCTATATCGGTCTTGATGGGCGCACCTACCCCAACTATCACTACGAGCACCTGGAGCGCCTGGCCGAGCGTTATACCTCGGAGAAGTACGCGAATCCTGCTGTCGTGGTGGATTGCAACCACGACAACTCGGGCAAGCGCCCCTTGGAGCAGATCCGTATCTGCAAGGAGGTGCTCGACTCTTGCCGCCGCAATGAGGCTGTGGCCGGTCTGGTCAAGGGCTTTATGATCGAGTCTTATCTGGAGGATGGCAACCAGGCGGTCGATGGCGCAGTATTTGGTCAATCCATCACCGACCCCTGCTTGGGTTGGGAAAAGACCGAGGCTCTTATTCGCGAACTTGCCGAGCGTCTGTAGAGTTTTTGCTCTTTAGGACAGTTAATCAGTTGCGCACGCCGTGAGAGAATCGCGGCGTGCGCTTTTGGTGCGGGTTTGTAAGCATGGGGCGGTGGCGTCAAGGGGTGTTGGCGCTATCGCATGCTGTTTATCCTAGCGCTTGTCTTGCCGAAACTTCTCTCGCACAAGCATGAGCACATATCCCAAGACTACATCGTTCATGCTTTTCCGCCTTTGGGTGATTGTATAGCAGCTACGCCAGAATCGGCGCATCCGGGCGGCCTGAGGTCTCCTGATAATCGTCGTCTCCATAGAGATAGCCGTCGCCATCGTCATAGTCGTAGATGCCGTAGCGGCCGCCGTTGTTGCCATCGTCATAGACATAGCATCCGCCCGTGTCGCCATGCCACCCCTCAAGTTCGACACCGGGGTCGACGAGGAGGTCATCGAGTTCGGGGACGCCGCTGACATCGAGCTCGTCCAGGCGATTGCCGTAGGTCCACAGGGTGGTGAGCTTATCGGTATGAGGAAGATCGAGATCTTCGAGGCAATTGCCCGAGCAGTCCACAAAACGCAGTTTGGTGTTGTGTGAAAGGTCGAGCGATTCAAGCTCGTTGTCGCAGACAAGTAAAACCTTGAGATTCTTGAATACCTCGATGCCATCAAGGTCTTCGATGCCGGCGGCGCATAGGCCGTTTCCGTAGGTGAAATCTTGAGACAGATTGCCGATGGAGGTTACTCGGTCCGCTTCCTTTTGCGAAATGTAACCGTCTCCATCTGTATCGACCTTGCGCGAGAGATAGTCTGCAAAGGCGTCATCGTCCACATCGTCGATGTCCAGGACAGCGTCTGCGCTGTCTGCCGTCTCGATCATCGCGGCACCGAGAATGGATCCGCCAAAGCCAAAGATAAGCGTGCCGATGATGGCAAGGGCTGCGACACCCGCGATAATACCGATTACCAGTTTGTTGTTGCTCCTTTTTGGCGCCTGGAACGCAGGGGGCGCTGGAGTGTAGGGATTGGACACAGGGGCTTGGTTTCCTGCGGTCGCATTGGGCGCCTGGGAGGGCTCGGCAGCGCTGGTGCCCGCCTGGGACTCGGAGCTCGTCTGGCCTGCAGACGTGCTGGCAGCGTCCGGGGCTTGTGCGTCTGCGCCCTGCGCCAATAGGGGTGCGCCACAAGTGGTGCAAAACTTGCAGGTATCGGGAACAAACGCTCCGCATTCAGTGCAGTACATCGTGTTCCTTTCTATCGGGTGCGTGCATACACACGCCGAGCCAACGGTTTCTTAGGAAACAGTCTAGTTGAAAGTGCAGCTATAGACACGAGCGAAGGTGTAATTGTGCGCAAGGGCGGCATTGGCGGCATGCATCGCTGCAGCTGCGGACATTAAACCAAAACCGCCCGGTGCGGGGGGATACACCGGGCGGCCAAGGGAAAGGAAGGCGATATGTTGAGACGTTCTCGCAGGGTTGGCGCTGCCAGCGAGTCGTCGAGGGTGGCCTACGCAGAAGCTGCGTAGGGGCGCTGCGGCCACATCTCCGACGGCGCGGGATTGTTTGTTGCCGCAGAGGTGGCGGGAAGCGCGCGCATGAACGCGTGATAGGAACGCTTGAGGTTCATACGTTGGGCATCGGCCCGATTGGGAAGCGCGCTAATGCGGATGGAATTTTCTCCCGTCCGCTCAAATACCGGGTGAGGCTTTGCCTTTTGCTTTGTTGTTGTGCGCATGCGATCAACTCCTGTTCAGCATTGCCGGGCGTACGAGCGACCGGCGGTCGATTATCGTTGCGCTCGATATATATGTACCGCCCGGGGCGTGCGTTAAACATGCCCATGTGCACTCCACACGCCATTCAGAATCCGCACACGCCGGCACCATATTTGCAGGATGGTATACTGATGCCATTTGATTGCACGGCATATAGTGGGGATTGAGGGTCGATGCGTCCTTAATGCGGCTTACAGACAACTGATCGACTGATGCGCGACGGCTTATGCCGCCGCCTTTGTTTGCGAACAATCAAGGGGCATATATGTCTTCACACTCTCGTCCAGCGCTTTCGGCACAGGCAAAACGCCTGGTGGCAATACGTTTTCTTATCTATACCGGTTTTCAATCGAGCTATTTCATCGGCGTCATTGGCACGCTTACCTATGCAGACGGCGCGTCTGTCGCTTTTACGTCGGCGGCGGTGCTACTGATGAACGTCTTTGTGATTCTGGGCTCCTTTGCAGGTGGCTCGGCGCTCGATGCATGGGGTCCACGCAGGCATTACTTCACGAATGTTTTTGGCGTGCTTGCTGTGGGCACCGCGCTTATGTGTTTTGGACATGCGACTATGGCTGTCATCGCGGGCGCGGCGCTTTTGGGTTTCATGATCGGATACTCGCAGGTTGCGGCCACATCGTATCCTGCCTATCTTTCGAGCGATCCTGCCGAGCTCAAGGCGATCAACTCGGTGCTCACTACACTTTCCAACATGAGCATTATCGTGGGACCTATTCTGGGCGGTTTTGTAGCGGCTGTGGGCTCTTCGCTTGCCGTCTTTCCGCTCATGATGGTGTTTGCCGCGTTGTCGCTTATTCCCGGCTGGGGCTTTAGACCGCAAATGGCGTCGGCTCAATCCGATACTGCTGCGCATGAGAAGACGGATGAGGAGGCCGGGGGTGCCCACGCCTCGTTTGCGATGAGCGTCAAGACTGTCTTTACCAATACCTTGCTGCTGCTCCTCTTCGTCATCATGTTTCTTACGAACTTTGGCTACGGCGCGTTTGATCCGTTGGAGTCGTTTTTCTACCGTGATGTTTTGCACGTTGGCGTGGAATGGATGGGGTGGCTTTCTTCTGCATCAGGCGTGGGCGCCGTGGTGGGCGCGCTGTTGGTGCTGCGCATGCCCGCACGCCTCGTGAATCTCAAGACGCTGCTCGTGGCGCTTGCGGCGATGGGGCTAGGTAGCCTGGTGTATGTGGGAACACCCTATGTTGCTGTGGCCTTGGTGGGGCAGATTGCCCTGGGGGTGGCATGGGGAGTTATCCATCCGCTTCACAACACCATTGTGCAGACAACGGCTCCGCTCGAACAGCTGGGGCGCGTGAACTCGGTAATGAGCTTTGGCAACATGTTTGCCGGGGTGGCTCCGCTTGTGGTAGCGCCATGGCTTGCCGCGCGCTTTGGGGTACAGTCGACGCTCGTGGGCGCGGCCTGTATCGTTGCGGCAGTTCCTATGGTGTTGCTTCTTTGTGGGCATCGGTATTTGGGCCGGGTAGCTACGATGGAGGCCGATGCAAATAGTGCCGCGCGCACTACGACGCGCGCTTAGGGGGTAACCATGGAGACCATTGCGAGCTTTACCGTCAACCACCTGCTGCTCGATCCGGGCGTGTACGTTTCGCGCCAGGATCGCGATGAGGCAACGGGGTGCGTTGTCACCACCTTTGACCTGCGCTTGACCAAGCCCAACTGCGAACCGGTGATGAATACGGCCGAGTGCCACACCATCGAGCATCTGGGCGCTACGTTTTTGCGTAACCACACCGAGTGGTCGCAGCGCATTGTCTACTTTGGTCCCATGGGTTGTCGCACGGGCTTTTACCTTGTTGTTTTTGGTCAGGTGAGCTCCGAGGAAATCTTGCCGCTCGTCCGCGAGCTCTTTGTGTTTGTGCGCGACTTCGAGGGCGCGATTCCCGGTGCTGCCCCCGAGGAGTGCGGCAACTACCTGGATCAAAATCTTCCTATGGCAAAGTGGCTTGCCGCTCGCTACCTCGAGCGCGACCTCGACAATATCGACGAGGCGCACCTGCACTATCAGGGGTAGTTTTTCTCGTTAATCGTACGGCGAATGTGTCTGTTACGTTTCTGCTGCACCCCCGGCGCCTCCTTCGTGCTTATGAGCCTTGGCGCCTATAATGGTGCGGTCAAACTGTGCACGGAAGGAGCGCCTATGGCACTCAGCGAGAAGGATGTTCGGGGAATAGCCGAATACGCCAAGATTGCGCTAACCGATGATGAGCTAACCGAGATGACTGCGTACATGAACAACGCTGTGAGCATTCTCGAGCCCATTCTTCAATACGACCTGCCCGACGTGGAGCCCACGTTCCATCCTATTGGAAGCCTGTCCAACGTGATGGGGGACGACGAACTCGAGCCCGCGCGCGATCTGCCGCTTGACGTGGCGCTCGAAAACGCCGGGAGCGCGCGTGACCGTTACTTCCGCGTTCCGTCCATCCTGGGAGAGGGGGAGAGCGAGTAATGGCGCTGAATATCGATTCTTTGACCGCCGCCCAGATTGCCGCTGGTGTTGCTGCTGGCGACTTCACTGCTACCGAGGTGGCACACGCATCGCTCGATGCCATTGAGGCGCGTGACGGCGCCGTCAAGGCCTTTTTGCAGGTATCCCCCGAGCTTGCTCTCGATGCTGCTGCTCGCATCGACGCGGCTCGTGCTGCCGGTGAGCCCCTGCCCCCGCTTGCAGGTGTTCCCCTGGCAATCAAAGACAACATGAATCTCGTGGGTACGCGCACTACCTGCGCATCGCGCATGCTCGAGAATTACGAGAGCGTCTACACCGCCACCTGTGTCGAGCGCATGCTCCAGGCGGGCTGTTTGCCTATGGGCAAGGCCAATATGGATGAGTTCGCGTTTGGCTCCTCCACGGAGAGTTCTGCCTTCCATCGCACGAACAACCCTTGGGACACCGAGCGCGTACCCGGTGGTTCCTCGGGCGGATCTGCCGCCGCCGTCGCCGCGGGCGAGGTCGCGCTTTCGCTTGGCTCCGACACAGGCGGATCTATTCGCCAGCCGGCGTCTTTGTGCGGCGTCGTGGGACTCAAACCTACATACGGCGCCGTTTCGCGCTACGGCGTGGTGGCTTTTGGCTCCTCGCTTGACCAGGTGGGCCCCTTTGGCCGTACGGTCGAGGATGTTGCCCTTGCCATGAACGCTCTGGTGGGAGCCGGTCACGACCCGTATGACTGCACGAGCCAGGACTGCCCGGTCGATTTCCTTGAGCATCTTGAGGATAGTATCGAGGGCAAGCGCGTGGGCATTATTCCGTCCTTTATGGAGGCGGAAGGCCTGACGCTCGAGGTCAAGCAGGCTGTTGAGCGCGCCGCTCACGAGCTGGAGGCTCAAGGTGCCAAGCTGGTTGAGGTCGACCTGCCGCATCTCGATGCCGCCATCGCTGCATACTACGTCATCGGCCCTGCCGAGGCGTTCTCCAACCTCGCACGCTTCGACGGCATTCGCTATGGCTATCAGGAAGAGGGCTGCGCAAACCTTACCGACCAAAGCTCGCTTTCGCGTGCCCATGGTTTTGGCGCGGAGGCTAAGCGCCGCCAGATGCTTGGCGCTTACCTGCTGAGCTCGGGCGTGTATGACAAGTATTATTACGCGGCCCAGAAGGCGCGCACCCTCATCACGCAGGATTACAACCGCGCGTACGAGCAGGTCGATACCATCCTCATGCCCGCAAGCCCGCGCACGGCGTTCAAGTTTGGTGAGATCTCCGACCCCACCCAGATGTATCTTTCGGACCTGTACACCATTTCGATCAACATCTGCGGTAACGGTGGCATCTCGGTTCCGCTGGGTCTTGGCGCCGATACCCATCTGCCTGTATCCGCCCAGCTGGTGGGCCCCGCTTTCAAGGACCGTCAGCTGCTCACGTTCGCTTGCGCGCTCGAGCGCGGCATTGCCGGGGGCATGTCCGTTGCGCCTGATTTTGCCGGGAAGGGAGGCGAGCTGTAATGAAGGAGCTCTCCGAGGTTTTGCAGGATTGGGAGGCCGTCATCGGTCTCGAGATTCACACCGAGCTCACCGCACTCGACACCAAGATGTTTTGCAACTGCAAGCTGAGCCATGATGACGAGCCCAACGCCAACGTGTGCCCAGTGTGCCTGGGTTTGCCCGGTGCCCTGCCTGTGCCCAACAAGCGTGCTATCGAGAGCATCGTCAAGGCTGGTCTTGCCACAAACTGCGAGATCCAAAAACACTCGATGTTCTATCGCAAGCACTACTTCTATCCCGATATGGCCAAGAACTTCCAGACCACGCAGGGTCCGGTTGCGTTTGCCATGTACGGTCATCTGGATTTGGATGTGACCGGTCAAGGTGCTGCCGAGCGTCCCGACTGCGCCTTTGGTGCCGCCGAGGCCGAGAGCCTCGCTTCTGCCTCCGCCAATGCCGAGGGCCTCTCCACGTCCATGACCTCGCAGATGCGCGAGGGCAACCAGCGCGCCGGCCATCTGGCGAGCTACGATGCCTCCAACCTGCAGATGCCCGAGCGTCGCGAGGACGGTTCCTACACCGTGCCCATCCGCATCCTGCGTATCCACATGGAGGAGGATGCCGCCAAGATGGTGCACGTGGGCGGCGCCGAGGGCCGCATTACCGCCGCGGCCGAGTCGCTCGTCGACTACAACCGCTGCGGCACGCCGCTCATCGAGCTCGTCACCGAGCCCGACTTGCGTACGCCCGAGGAAGCGCGCTTGTTTATGGAAAAGCTCCGTCGCATCTTTGTGACCCTGGGCATCTCCGATTGCTCCATGGAGAAGGGCTCCATGCGCTGCGACGGCAACGTGTCGCTGCGCCGCCGTGGCGAGACCAAGCTGGGCACCAAGACTGAGCTCAAGAACCTCAATTCCTTCAAGAGCCTGCATGATGGCCTTGCCTACGAGATTTGCCGTCAGGCCGAGGTTCTTGAAGAAGGTGGCATCATCTATCAGGAGACGCGTCACTGGGAGCCCAGCCGCAAGCGTACGGTGGTCATGCGCGTTAAGGAGACGGCCGACGATTATCGTCTGTTCCCCGACCCCGACCTCGCCCCGTTTGATCTGGACGACGCCTTTATTGAGGGCTGCCGCGAACAGATCCCCGAGTTGCCGGACGCCAAGCGTGCTCGTTTCGAGGCCGATTTTGGTATCAAGGCAGCCGATGCCGAGCAGATCGCGGGTGACCCTGCCTATGCCGATTTCTTTGAGAAGGCAGCTGCGGGCACGTCTGGTAAGGAAGCCCAGACGGTTGCAAACCTACTGGTAAACGAGCTTGTGGCATATCTCAAGAGTGCGGGCACGACGCTTGATGAGAGCGGTATTGCGCCTGCCCAGGTTGCCGCGTTGGCAAAGCTGCTAGTAAGTGACGCCATCTCGAGCAATCAGGCCCATGAGGTCTTCGAGTTGATGGCTCAGACCGGTGACGATCCCAACAAGATCGTCGACGAGCGTGGTATGCGTCAGGTGAGCGATACCGGCGCGCTGCAGCCGATTGTCGACGAGGTCTTGGCCAACTGTGCCGAGCAGGCACAGCAGTACCGCGACGGAAACCAGAAGGTCATCGGCTTTTTGGTGGGCCAGTGCATGAAGGCGAGCCGCGGCAAGGGCAACCCGAAGCTCTTCAACGAGTTGCTGAGAACGTCGCTCTCGTAAGAGGGAACCGAGGGGCCGGGCGCAGGGCCTTGCCTCTCAAT
>CATWBG010000021.1:0-27928 GCA_958348985.1 uncultured Collinsella sp.
GACGTCATCGAGCTCTTCAAGAAGATCTGCCCGGCAGCCTAGCCGCGCGTCTTTATTGAGTGATGCTATATATGCCGGAGAGGGTTCGTCCCTTTCCGGCATTTTTCTGTTTGCCGCGCATCTTGTGTACCATGGAGAAAACCGACCGGGAAGGAGCCCGATATGACAAAACCTCGTTTTGCCACAAAGGTGGCGATCTGCCTTGGTTGCATTATTGCTCTTGGCGCAGTTGCCCTGGTTGCACATCAGACGCTATCCAGGCAGGGCGTCTCGTGGACTGCCGAACAGGATGAATCGCTCGACGTGCTCACGACAAAGGTTTCGGGAGGTGCCGAGGTGTCCCAGCCAGGCGAGGGATGGGCGCCTCGCGATGGCTACATTCAGCTCCAGCTCTTAGGTTCGTCGATACCTGGGCAACAGATCGAATCGGTTGAGCAGGACGGCGATAAGCTTACGGTTACACTCAAGGTACAAGACGGCCCTATGACCATGGATATCTTGCTTACCGAATGGCGCCTTGCCGGAGGCGACGTTAAGAGCGTCAAGTCTGTGACCATCGATTACGGCAAGGGCGATATCCGCCGCGTCCCTCAATGCCCCTAGAGTGTGATAAAAGTAGACAGGTTTATTTTGTCACATCTTCATATTTCGACCACATTTAAGGCATCGATCCTAAGGAGAGAAAATGACCGTCACGCTCGATTACATCGGAGAACAGCTCAAAGCCCTCACTTCCATTCCTAGTCCTACGGGATTTACGCGCGCGGTGACCGATTATGTAATGAAGACCCTCGAGGAGATGGGCTTTGCGCCTGAACGCTCGACAAAAGGCAACGTGCTTGTATGCCTGGGCGGCGAAGACAAACCTCTTGTGCTTGCAAGCCATGTGGACACGCTTGGAGCCATGATCCGTTCCATCAAGGACAATGGCCGCCTGCGCCCGACGACTCTTGGCGGACATCAGTGGTCCACGGCAGATGGCGAAAACTGCACCGTTCACACGCGCGACGGTCGCGTCTACACGGGTGTGGTCCTAAATACCGAGCCTTCTTCTCATGTTGCAGACGAAAAAGTCGAGACGCTCGAGAAGAACATGGAGATCTTGCTTGACGAGAACGTTGACACCAAAGACGACGTGGCGGGCTTGGGTATCCAGACCGGCGATATCATCGCTATGGATCCCCGTACCGTGATTACCAAGAGCGGCTACATCAAGAGTCGTTTTTTGGACGATAAGCTCTCCGCTTCGGTCTTGTTGGGGCTGGCTCGGGCGGTTGCCGCCGGCGAGGTGAAGCTCGCCCGTAAGGTCTCGCTGCTCTTTACCGTGTACGAGGAGGTTGGCCATGGCGGGGCATTTGTTCCTGCCGACACGTGCGAGATGATCAGCGTTGACATGGGCTGCGTGGGCGACGACCTGGGCTGCACTGAGCGCATGGTTTCCATCTGCGCCAAGGATTCGGGTGGTCCCTACAACTACGAGCTGGTGAGCGCCCTTGCCGATACGGCCAAGCGGCTGTCCCTGGACTACGCTATCGATGTTTATCCGCATTATGGCTCTGACGTCGAGGCGACGCTTCGCGCTGGCTACGATATTCGCCACGGTCTTATCGGTCCCGGCGTGTATGCAAGCCACAATTACGAACGCTCGCACATGGATGGCGTGCGCAATACCTACGAGCTGCTGCGCGCATACGTAGGGGAGTAGCAAGCAGGCGACTGTCCTTTGATGCATTAAAACGCCGAGACGTGCCGCAATGCTCGTCTCGGTGTTTTCTTAATGAGCGCGACGTGCGCCCTGCGTTAATGCACGCGTCGTCGTGCTACTCCTTGAGGGCGGCGGTCACGGTTCCACCGCCAAGAACGACATCGCCCCGATAGATGACAACGGCTTGGCCTGGGGCGACGGCGCGCTGGGGTGCATCGAAGACGATCTTCATCTGTCCGTCGGCCTGACGTGTGATCGTTGCCGGCTGGTCTGCCTGACGATAGCGGTATTTAGCACGCATGCGAATACCGCCGGCGGAAAGCTCGGCTTCCATGCGGTCTTCCGGCGCGCTCCAGATCCAATCGTTTGCGAGCAGGGCGCCGACCGTCAGGTCCTCGAGCTCGCCCAAGTGCACGGTATTGCTCACTGCGTCCACGCCGGTGACGTAGACGGGATGCGCCATCGCCACGCCAAGTCCCTTGCGCTGGCCGATCGTGTAGCGCAGCGCACCGTTGTGACGTCCGACCACGGTACCGTCGCGCCAGACGATGTCGCCCGGCTCCGCTGCGTGCCCACATCGGCGTTCGATGTAGCCCGCGTAGTCACCATCAGGGATAAAGCAGATATCCTCGCTCTCGGCTTTCTTTGCGTTGGCAAAACCCTGCTCGGCGGCAATGCGGCGCACATCGCGTTCTTTATTCATACCCGCTAGCGGAAAGATCGTTCGAGCCAGGCGCTCTTGGGTGAGCGAATAGAGAAAATAGCTCTGGTCCTTTTTGGGGTCTTCTCCGCGGTGGAGCTGCCAAGTGCCGTCGGGCGCCTGATCCGTTTTTGCAAAATGGCCCGTGGCGATATGGTCGCAATCCATGTCGAGCGCGGCGTCGAGTAGCGCTCCAAATTTGATGCGTCGATTGCAGATGATGCACGGGTTGGGCGTGAGTCCCGTCTGATAAGCGGTAACGAAACGATCGATGACGCTCTTCCCAAAGGTTTCTTGAAGATCGAGCACGCGATGGGGGATGCCGATGCGGGTGGCAACGGCTTTTGCATCGGCGATGTCGCGGTCGACTTTGCTGATACCCGTTACGGGGTCGGGTGCAGGACAGGTGAGACGCATGGTCACGCCTACACATTCATATCCCTGCTGTTTGAGTAGATAGGCGGTTACGCTCGAATCGACTCCGCCGCTCATGGCAACAAGTACGCGCCCTTTGGACATCTGTGCTCCTTACGTGATGCCGTTCGAATCCGAACGGCATTAAAACGGCGCGGGGCACATCCTGTCCCGCGCCGCTGATCTTTCCGATTGTACTGCATGCGTCGCACGATATCGTTTGCGTGCTCCGCGCTCGATTTTGCCCGCCTGCAGAGGGGCGCCGACAACAATCGATACCGATGCGGGCAGACTTCCGCACCTCGGTTCTTAGGCGAACAGAGCCGTGGAGAGATAGCGCTCGCCGGTATCGGCAAGAAGTGCCACGATCGTCTTACCCTCGTTCTCGGGGCGCTTGGCGAGCTGGATCGCTGCCCATACGGCGGCGCCGGAGGAGATGCCTACAAGCACGCCCTCCTTGTGGCCGACGGCACGGCCCGTGGCAAAGGCGTCATCGTTTTCGACCGTGATGATTTCGTCATAGACCTGGGTATCCAAGACGTCGGGCACAAAGCCTGCGCCGATGCCCTGGATCTTGTGCGGACCTGCCTGGCCTTTGGAGAGCACGGGCGAAGCAGCGGGCTCGACGGCAACGACCTTCACGTTGGAGTTTTGCTCCTTGAGGTACTCGCCCACGCCGGTCACGGTGCCACCGGTGCCCACGCCGGCAACAAAGACATCAACTTCGCCATCGGTATCGGCCCAGATCTCCGGACCGGTCGTTGCCTTGTGGATGGCCGGATTTGCCGGGTTCACGAACTGCCCGGCGATGATGCTGTTGGGAGTCTCCTTCTGCAGCTCCTCTGCCTTGGCAATGGCTCCTTTCATGCCCTTGGCGCCATCGGTGAGCACGAGCTTGGCTCCGTATGCCTGCATGAGCTTGCGGCGCTCCACGGACATGGTCTCGGGCATGGTGATGATCACTTTGTAGCCACGAGCGGCGGCTACGGAGGCGATGCCCACACCGGTGTTGCCGGAAGTCGGCTCGATGATGGTGTAGTCGCCACCGCGTACGAGCTTTCCTGTGCGCTCTGCCTCGTCAATCATGCTCTTCGCAACGCGGTCTTTAACAGATCCTGCGGGGTTGAAGTACTCGAGCTTGACGAGCACGCGTGCGTGCAGGTTTTCATCGCGTTCAAAGTGAGTGAGCTCGAGCAGGGGAGTGTGGCCGATAAGCTGGTCGATGGAAGTATAGACATTGGACATGGTACGCTCCTTAGCAGTTAGTTCTAGAAGAAAATGGACCGAATGCGCGGTAGGTGTGAGGCACGAGAAGGGCTCATGCGCCGCCGTTACATCGTTTCTGCTCTTCCATATGACAACCTCCGAGTCGCGCCGAAGCAATTAACCTATAAGTCTGCGGGTATATATGAGTTCCCGTTGGCAGTATTAAACGAGGTAAAACCTAGTATGTCAATAGGAATATAGTTTTGTTTCGAGACGATGAAGCGAACGGGCGCTCCCCAATTGCCTGGAGAGGCGATTTATCCAGCTTGCAGCATGTAATCAACCTAGTATTTTGGTATGATATGGCGGTTAAAGAAAGAGGAAAGAAGGCCAGTCATATGCTTGTTTCCACTAAGGGCCGGTATGCCCTGCGTGTCATGATCGACCTTGCACAGCATCAGGCTGCTGGCCGCACGCCGCTTAAGAAGATTGCTGAGCGTCAGGGAATCTCCGAGAAGTACCTGGAGAATATCCTCGCTATCCTTGTGCGAAATGGCATGCTTTCCGGCATGCGTGGCAAGGGAGGCGGTTACTGCCTTACGCGTCCCGCCGATCAATACACCGTAGGCGAGATTTTGCGTCTTACCGAGGGAAGCCTCGCGCCCGTTTCCTGTCTTGTCGAGGGCGCCGCCGCCTGCGATCACGAAGCAACGTGCACCACGCTTGGCATGTGGACCAAACTTCACACCATGATCAGCGAATACCTGGACAGCGTGACCGTAGCCGATCTGGTTGCAGAACCTCAGTCGTTCGATTACATCATTTAAAGCGAAGCGTATAACGCGAATGCATGCGCGTGCGCGCAAACCATCCGTGGCATCCTGTGAGGCGCCGGATCACCCTCATGGCGGCCCGGCGCCTTTTGTCTATTCCTCAACCAAACCGTTCAATATCGCGCACATGATGCTCACGATGATGGCGCCGATGAATGCAGAGCCAAAGCTTGCGATGGATATTCCTGCGCCAAGGATATTGATGGAAAGCCAGCTTGCAAGCTCAAGCATGAAGCTGTTGATGACCAGCTGGAAGATTCCGAGCGTGATGATGGTCACGGGCAGCGAGATGGCGGTGATGATTGGCTTGACAAGCGAGTTGACAAACCCCAAAAACAGGCCAACGAACATAAAGCTCACCCATGCCTCGCCTGCGCCAAACGGCGCAATCCCCGGAACGATGAACGTTGCGATCGCAATGGCGATCGAGGTGAGGAGCCAATTGAGCAAAAAGCGCATGATAGATTCCTTCGGTCGAAGAGCTATTGGGATATGGATACCCATCATCGCGCCGTATCTAACACAAAAGTGCCTCATACAGCAAAGGCGGGCATGCACACGTGCGCGCCCGCCCGGCAAGCCCTCTTGAGGATGATGCTAGTTTTGGCCAAATTCCTCGAACGTGTGCGCTATGCGCGCCTCGACATCGTCCGCGCTCACGCCAAGGGCAACGGCAAGCTCCTCGACCGAACGACGATGGGCTTCCTTGAGAATGCGCATATAGTAGCTGCTGGGTTTTTTAGCCTGAGATTCTGCGTCATGAATACGGCAACGCATAGTCTTCGCGACCTGAATCGTGGTGGGGGCGCCTTGCTTGAGCAGCTGTTTGAAATAACTTTCCTCAAGGGAGCTGTTGCGCTCGGTAAACGAATCGCACGCTATCGAATCGTAGTCGGAGAGCAGCTCTTCTGCCCGGTCCTTGTCGATGCAAGCGTGAAGGCGATCGACCTGCGAAAGGGGATAGAGGAGCTTGGTCTTCGAGTGTCCGGAGTGCGCCTCGAGCTCGATCATGGGGGTGGGGGAGTCTTTGAATCCCGTCACCGTGCAGACGCCCTGGCCCGGATGTATCACGTGCTCGCCGATCTTAAACATGCTTCCTCCATCTTTTAGACGCGTACCTGTTTCAGAATAGCATCTCTACGTGCGCATTTGATAAAAATGATTAGAAAAAACCCACTTGATTGCATGGTTGGGCAAAAGCGCGTCGGCGGGCCGGTGTGCTAGAGTATTGCCTGCTTGTGCCGATAGTTGGCGCAGGCACTCGGCAGGCGATCAAGAGCCTGCGAGATTCGTTATAGAGGAGGACCCATGTCCCAAAAGATCGAACAGCTCCTACGCAACGCCCTCGCCGCTGCTATCGAGGCCGATCAGCTGCCCGCATTCGAGCTTGACGACTATGCTCTCGAGCGCCCGGCAGACACCTCGCATGGCGAGTGGACCACTACGCTTGCCATGAAGTCGGCAAAGCTCGCGCACTGCGCCCCGCGCAAGATCGCCGAGGCGATCGTGGCGCACCTTCCCGAGGACGCTTCGGTCGAGAAGGTCGAGATCGCAGGTCCGGGCTTCATCAACTTCTATCTCTCCGCTGCCGCCAAGAACGCCGTGTTTGGCGAGGCGCGCGCTCAGGGTATGGATTTCGCTCGCAGCAATGCCGGCAAGGGGGTCAAGACCCAGGTCGAGTTCGTATCCGCAAACCCTGTGGGTCCCATGCATATCGGCCATGGCCGCTGGGCAGCCCTTGGCGACTCCCTGTGCCGCGTTATGGAGCATGCCGGCTATGACATCCAGCGCGAGTACTACATCAACGATCATGGCAATCAGATGAATACCTTCGGAAACTCCGTTGCCATGCGCTATATGCAGCTTGCCGACATCGTTCGCACCCGCGGTGTCGATATCGATGAGGCGCACAAGATCCTTGTTGCCGATCGTGATGCCTTTGCCGCCGACGACGCTGACGAGCATCCCGAGACCCATCCGTATCAAAATGAGTTTGCCGAGAAGCTCGGTCGCGACTCCTACGGCGGCTCCTACATCATCGACGAGGCTGCCTACTTCTATCGCACCGATGGTGACAAGTGGGTCGATGCCGACGAGCACGATCGCATGATGGAGTTCCGCGAGCGCGGCTACCTGCGTATGCTCGAGGGCATCAAGCAGCTTTGCCACGACGTGAACTGCGATTTTGACGTCTGGTTCTCCGAGCGCACGCTCTATATCAAGGACGGCGAGGGAGAGCTTGCCGGCACTTCAGCCGTCGACCGTGCCTTCAAGAAGCTCGACGAGATGGGTTATCTCTACGAGAAAGAAGGCGCCCTGTGGTTCCGCTCGACCGATCTGGGCGACGACAAGGACCGCGTTCTCATCAAGTCCGATGGCGAGTACACGTACTTTGCTTCTGATGTTGCCTATCACTGGAATAAGTTCCAGCGCGTGGATCATGTGATTGACATCTGGGGCTGTGACCATCATGGCTATATCAATCGTGTTCGCAGCGCCTGCGATGCTTTGGGTTACCCGGGGCGCTTCGAGGTTCTGCTCGGCCAGCTCGTAAACCTGCTGCGCAACGGCAAGCCCGTCAAGATGTCCAAGCGCCGTGGAACCATGATCACGTTCCGCGAGCTTGTGGACGAGGTTGGTGCCGATGCTGCGCGCTATACGCTTATTTCGCGTTCCAGCAACCAAGAGATCGATTTCGATATCGAGAAGGTTAAGGCCAAAACGCAGGACAACCCCGTCTATTACGTGCAGTACGCCCATGCGCGCATCTGCTCGATTCTCCGTCGCGCCGCCGATGTGACGCCCGAGGAAGCGGCAGAGCTTGGCATGGATGCCGTTGCAGCCCGCGCTATCGGCGATAATGTGGATTATGCTTTGCTCACCGATCCAACGGAGCTGGCTCTTTCCCGCAAGCTCTCCGAGCTCTCCGAGCTCATTGCCAGCTGTGCACGCGATCGCGCGCCTTTCCGCCTTACGCATTATGCCGAAGAGCTCGCTGGCGATTTCCATAGCTTCTATGCTGCTTGCCAGGTTCTGCCCAGCGAGGGCCGTCCGGTCGATTCTTCGCTTTCGCGTGCCCGCCTGGCCGCGTGCGATGCCGTGCGCTCTGTTCTGGGACTGGTTCTTTCCCTCGTGGGCGTCTCGGCGCCCCAGCGTATGTAGTAAGCTGCTTTAGAACGCGCTATTTTTAATAATCCCCGCTAAAGCCTTTTCAAAAGGGGGATTTTGCAAACCCGTCCGCGGTTCGCGGACGGGTTTTTTGTTTCTAAAAGCGCTTGCAAATGTCTAAAACCCCATTCTCACCGGCTATTTAGACATTAAAAAGGCTTTTTTCGGTATGCAGAAAATAGTCAAACTTATACATTACCGCGTTAACAATTATGAAACATGCACAGATGAACGAGACCATTCTCTTGTACAGCGATTTATATACAACGTACTTTATTCAGCTAGAGTTTTATAGTTAGCTATAGTAAACCTGCGCATCGTGCTCGCACCACATACCGAACACATCCTTTGGACAACCGTTCGTCTGACCCTTGCGCAAAGTACACGTCTATGAACGGTGGTTCACCGCGTACTATCCCCCTAGCGATGCGGGAAGCCCGAAGGAGGGACACGAAGGCCTACCGCAACGAAGTTAGGGTCTGCACGTTTGCACACAAGGAGGTACACCGTGGACAAACAGACAAAGATCTTTGAGATTCTCGAGGAGCGCAGCAAGCAGGATAAGAGTCTGGACGTCTCCGTCGGCGCGGGCTACACCGAGGAAGAGATTCCCGCCCCCAGCCCTCGCTTTGAGAAGCTCATCAACATCTACTATCAGATGAAGAATACCATCGACATGGAGATTCCTTATTGGTATAACCGCGTCTGGTGGGAGAACGAAGGCGACGTTCCCGAGATTCGTCGCGCTAAGGCTTATGGTGCCGCTCTTGCGCACACCACTCCGACCATCTGGCCGGGCGAGCTGCTCGTTATGAACAAGACCAAGAACTGGCGCGGCGCCTTCCCGTTCCCGTGGGTCGACGCTTCGTTCTTCAATGCCCAGGCCGAGGCTCTTCTCGCCGAAGCCGACGCTCCGGCTCTTGCCGCAGCCGACAGCGTGTCCGTCGTTGGTGCCGGTGGCGGTAACGTTACCGAGAGCTTTGGCAACGTCGTCTCCATTGCACAGAAGTTTGGTCTGCGCAAGGAGGAGATCCCCATTTTGGTGAAGATCTCCAGGTATTGGGATAACTGCTCCATCGAGGTCGTTACCCAGAAGTACTCCGAGGCCATTCCCGACTACTACAAGTACAAGGCCTATCGCGACACCGTTCTTGTCATGTTCGACTCCTGGGCCATCCCCCAGGGCCGCGAGATCATCAACTACTACATGCCTCTCGAGTACGGTTTCGACCGCATCATCGAGATGTGCGACGAGAAGATCGCCGAGATTCTCGGTCTTGCCGAGAACGGCGACGGTCTGCTGGGCATGAGCCGCGGTTACTACTACATGGCCATGAAGGAGATCACCAAGGGTCTTTCCGCTTGGGCCGACAACTACGGCAAGCGTGCCGAGTCCCTCGCCGAGTGCGAGCCCGATCCTCAGCAGAAGAAGGAGTACGAGGACATCGCTGTTGTCATGCACAACATCGCGCACAAGCAGCCCTCGACCTTCCGTGAGGCCCTCCAGCTCACCTTCCTGTGCCATCTCGCTGTGGTCAACGAGGACCCACAGTCCGGCCAGTCCATCGGTCGTCTGGGCCAGGTCCTGCAGCCCTTCTACGCGAAGGACCTCGAGGACGGTACCATCACCGAGGAAGAGGCCATCGAGCTTCTCGAGCTCTATCGCATTAAGATCACCTCGATCGAGTGCTTCGCTTCCTCCGGCGTTACCGGCGGCGTTCTTTCTGGCAACACCTTCAACAACCTGTCCCTCGGCGGCCTTGGTCGCGACGGTCTGACCGCTGTCACTCCGCTCGAGTACCTCATCGTTGAGGCCGGTACCCGTGCCCGCACCACTCAGCCGACGCTTTCCGTCCTCTATGACGAGAAGACGCCCGAGGAGTTCCTCATGAAGGCAGCTCGCTGCTGCAAGGGCGGCCAGGGCTATCCTGCATGGATGAACAACCAGTGCGGTATGAATTACATGCTGCGTCATTATCACGACGAGGGCATGACGGTCGAGGACGCCCGCGCTTGGTGCCTCGGTGGCTGCCTCGAGTCTTCGCCTGGCTGCTTCCTGCCGCTGCACTACAACGGCAAGACAACCTGGATCCCGGGCGGCGCTGCTCCGACTGCTGGTACCGGTATTCACTTCACCGGTTTGCCCAAGCTGCTCGAGCTCGTTCTCACCAACGGTGTCGATAAGCGTACCGGCATCAAGGTCTTTGAGCCGCATAACCGCGAGCTCAAGTCTATCGAAGACGTTTGGGAAGTCTGGATGGACTATATGACCGAGCTGTGCGACATTTCGCTCAAGGTCAACAACATCCAGATGGACATCTGGCGTAAGAACAACCCGCCTGTGGTTGCCTCCCTCCTGAAGCCCGACTGCTTCACCAAGGGCCAGACCCTCTCCAACATGGGTTGCCGCTACAACGCCACCATCAACTTCGAGTCCTGCGGTACCGTTACCTTCATCAACGCGATGGCATCCCTCAAGAAGAACGTCTTTGACGAGAAGAAGTACACGCTCGACGAGATGATGGATGCCCTGGAGCACAACTTTGGCTTCAAGACCGCTTTCGAGACCGGCGTCTTCTCGCCCGACCGTCGCGAGGCTACCGACGAGGCGGTGAAGTACGAGAAGATCTTCACCGACTGCGTCAACGCTCCTAAGTTCGGCAACGCCGATCCTTACGTCGACGACCTCATGGTGCACTACGAAGACCTCATGACCGCGCTTATGCCGACCTTGAAGTCCTACTACGGCAAGCCGCTGTACATGTGCCAGATTTCCGTGTCCACGCACGGCCCGCAGGGTGCGATCACCCTCGCCACTGCCGACGGCCGCCTCGCTGGCGTTACCTACGCCGACGGCTCCGTCTCGCCTGCCGCCAACACGGACAAGAACGGCATCTACGCAGTGTTCACCTCTGCTACCTGCTACGACCACTCCAGGAACCAGAACGCTCAGATGAACGTCAAGATTCACCCGAGCGCAGTCGCTGGCATCAACGGCACCCGCAAGCTGCTCGACGTCATCCGCGCTTACATGCGCAAGGGTGGCTTCCACGTTCAGTTCAACATCACGTCTTCCAAGACGCTGCGCGAGGCCCAGAAGAAGCCCGACGATTATCGTGACCTCATGGTTCGCGTCGCTGGCTTCACCCAGTATTGGTGCGAGATCGGTAAGCCTATCCAGGACGAGGTCATCTACCGTACTGAGTACGAGATGTAGAAAACTGAGGAGTTGTATTCGATATGAAGCATTACGAGTGCAAGCATTTCCTGGCGCTGGACTGCGAAAAGGGCATGTGCGCCGTCAGTAGGATGATCGTTCCGCTGGATGGCGAGGGTTCCGACGCCTGCCCCCACTTCGAGTGCGGCAAGCTGTGCAAGTTCTGCGCTAAGTTCCACGATGCCGACGCTCACGGCATTGGTACCTGCTCTGGTTTCGAGAAGCAGACCTGGGCCTACGGTGACTGCGGCGCCTTCTGCTGTGAGAACTTCGAGAACGCGTAGTAGCGTTTCGACTTCTCTATAGCGGGATTTAGGTCCCGGCCGGTCTATCGCCTGGCCGGCCGGGACCTTTTCTATTCCTACCACGTGATCGGAGGGGCCATGAGCGCCGAGCCCACAGGCATGATTTTTGATATTCAGAGTTATTCGGTGCACGATGGCCCTGGTTGCCGTACCAACGTGTTCTTCACGGGGTGTCCCCTGAAGTGCCGCTGGTGCGCCAATCCTGAAAGTTGGCGTCCCAAACTCCAGTTCATGTTCGCTGACCGCGTGTGCAAGTGGGACCAAGGCTGCAGAGCGTGCAGGGACGCATGCCCCCATGGATCGATTCGGTTCGACGAGAACGGAAAGCCGAGCGTAGACTGGAAAATCTGCAACGACTGCGAGACTATCGAGTGCACCACGTCGTGCGCTGCCGGTGCTCTTAAGCAGACCGTTCGCATTATGACGGTATCCGATCTTGTCAATACGCTGCGTCGCGATTACAACAACTGGGGTTCTGACGGCGGCGTCACCTTTACCGGCGGCGAGCCGCTTTTGCACCATGAGTATCTGGATGCGGTTCTTCAGGAGTGCAAGAAGCTCTCGATGCATACCGCTATCGAGACCAGCGGATACGCTACCGAAGAAGTGTTCATGAAGATCTTCCGTCGTCTGGACTTCGCGTTCGTCGACGTCAAGAACATGGATCCCGAGGCCCACAAGTGGGGTACCGGCGTTTCCAACGAGCGCATCCTCAACAACATCCGCGCCCTTAAGCGTTCCGGATGGCCCGGACGCCTGGTGCTTCGCCAGCCGACGATCCACGGTTTTAACGATAGCGATGAGAACGCAAAGCGCCTCATCGAGTTTATGAACGAGAACGGTCTCTACGAGATCAACCTGCTTAAATTCCATCGCTTGGGTCAGACCAAGTGGGAGCAGCTGGGTAAGGAGTACGAGTACTCCGACCATGGCGATATGACTCCCGAACGCATGAGCGACCTGCAGGACCTGTATCTCGATAACAACATCGCCTGCTATGTCGGCGATGACACTCCGTTCTAATTAATCTCAATCGTGTAGCTGAGGAGGCGTTGGACATGGTTTTCGACGCTAACGCATATAGAGCGACGGTGAACGATTACCGTCGCCAGGGGGACATGAACGCGCTCGAGGGTTATCTGACCCAGGAAATCGCGCGTTTGCGTGAATCGGGCACGATTTGCGCTGGCGTCGCCTGTACGTGCGGCAAGGATGCCGACGCCCTTGCCGAAGAGGATGCTGCATGGCAGCATAATCGCGAGCAGGGCCTCGTTGTCGTTCTTTCCGACCTAGCCGATCTCTATCGTTCGTCCGGCGCTTGGTGCAAGTGCCTGGAGACGTACGAGGAGCTTCGTCAGTGCTTGGTCGATGAGGGCCTTGAGAACACGCCTGCCTATGCGAGTGCTCTTGTCAACGCCGGGTATGCCTGCCTGGACGCAACCGATCCCGAGCGCGCTGCCCGCCTTATCGAGGAGGCCCTTAACGCTTTGGGCGATCCCGACCCCGAGATTCCCACTGCCGTTTTGCGCGCTCGCGCCCATGATGCCCTGGCTGTTTCTTGGGCCATGCGCGGCTTTGCCGAGCAAGCGCTGCAGGCGTCGGACGCCGCCGCCGAGGCGGTCTCTGTGTGCTGCGCGACAGGGGAGGACTTCATCGGCGCTCTCTCCAATCACATCGCGACTCTGGCACAGATCGGACGCATCGATGAGGCCGTTTCCACCGTGCGCAGCGCATTGGAATCCGGCGAGCAGACCCTGGCGGCACACGATCGCTACACCTTGATGAATCTTCACGCGATGGTGCTCTATCGCGCCAAGCGCTTCGCCGACGCTGGCGATGCCATGGCAGAGCTCATCGACCTCGCCCGCGCTTCGAACGATTTGACGGCACAGCTTCCGTCGATCGCCCGCAACGCGGCAACTATGTATAACCGTGCCGGCAATGCCGAGAAGGCTCAGTCCTTCACCGCATTGGCCGACCAATTGGAAAGCTGAGGTTACACTCATGGCAATCTCCAAAGAGACGGCTAAAAAATATGGTACTTGTACCGTAATTGCTGCATGGCTTGCCGTTTTCTGCCTCTTTGGCTACAGGTCTTCGTTCTCCATCATGCAGACGTCGCTCGTCGATGGCATGGGCTGGACTTCGACCCAGGCCTCGCTCGGCTACTGCTTCATGATGACGTTCTACGCCATCACGGCATTTTTCAGCGGCTCGCTGATCGACAAGCGTGGCACCAAGCCCACCTACATCATCGGCGCTATCTGCTGCTTCCTGGGCTTCTTCCTGACTTCCTTCATTCCTGAGGGTGTCTCTTGGTCCTTCCCGGTCTACCTGCTGAGCTACGGCGTCTTCGCCGGCATCGGCACCGGTATGCTTTGGGTTTCTTCGACCATTTCCTGCCGTAAGTGGTACGTTGGAGCCTCCTATGGTTCCAAGTGGGGCCTTGCCTTCATGGGCGCCCCGATGGCCCAGTTGCTGCTCACCATCGTGGTCTCCCCGGTTCTTAAGAACGCCGGTTGGTCCATGGGCATGAAGCTCCTCTCCGTGATCATGGCCGTCATGCTGCTTATCGCCGCCGCCGTTGCTAAGCCCATGCCCGACAAGCTCGGTGCTCAGCCCTTCGGCCTGGACTCGCTGCCCAAGAAGGACGAAAACGCTAAGCCCGCACGCACCTGGACCGTTGGCGAGGCGTTCAAGACTCGCGCTCTGTGGTGCGACATCTTCGCCTTCATGTTCGCTGTCATGGGCGAGTTCCTCATCTGGTCTCAGGTCGTTCGTTTCTTCACCATCGACCTTGGCTGGACTCAGGAGTCCCTGTTTGGCATGCCTCTTGCCAACGTCGTCTACATGCTTATCGGCTTTGCCGGCATCTTCGCTATGCCTATTACCGGTAAGCTTTCCGACGCCCTCGTTGTCAAGATAGGCGTCGAGCGCCCCGCTCGTCGTCTCATGCTCGTCATTTCCCCGTTGTTCGGCATTGCTGGCGTCCTTTGCGCCCTGACTGGTAACTTCCCGATCGTCTGCCTGGGTATGGTCTTGCTGTCCGTCTACTGGGGCATCGAGCCCGGTGGCGCTGCCGGCTACGCTGGCACTGTCTTTGGCGGCGCTTCCCTTGGCAGGATCTGGGGCCTCTCCACGCTCATCATCATGGGCATCGGTCCTTCGTTCGGCACCTTCATGGGCGCCTTCCTGTTCGATATGACCGGCACGTACACCACGTCGCTCTACTTTGGTCTGGGCGCCTACATCGTGTCCGCTATCTTCGCGATCTTGCTCCCCAAGAAGATGAAGGGCGAGGAGTAAACCTGCTAGTTGCTGAAATATGAGCTAACCCTTAAGGAGTTTAATTATGAAGACTGCCGAATTCCTTCCGAGTCTCTATACCCGCAATGAAGTTGTCGACGGCCAGCACAAAGAGCTCATCAAGCGCATCAACGACCTCTATGCTGCCCTTGCAAGCGAAGACGAGGCTGCTCGCGCCGCCAAGGCGGAGGAGACTCTGAACTTCCTGGCCGAGTACACGGTTTTCCACTTTGCTAGCGAAGAAGAACTTATGCAGAACGCAAAGTACCCTCTCTTCGCTGAGCACAAAGCTAAGCACGACGCGTTCGTCGAGACCGTCAAGGGTCTGCATGCAGACCTCGTGGCCGGCGGCCCGACCGATGCTTTTGCCGAGAAGGTTGAGGAAGAGGTCACCAACTGGCTCATCAACCACATCAAGGGCACGGATATGCAAGCGATCGAGTGGATTAATAACAAGTCCGGCGATCAAATGCAGAATCTGCAGTAGTTCCATCTACTAGCCTCTCTCGACGCCTCCGACCTTACGGTCGGAGGCGTTTTTTCTTTGCGAAGGTATGCCTTGGCAAAACGAATCCGGGCGCCCGTAAGTCTAGGGCGCCCGGATCGGAAAGATGACTTTTTGCTTGTTTTGTTAGCTGAGGGCAAGCTGCTTCATAAAATCGGCCGCTTTGGATACGGAGATATCCTGGCGTACACTTTCATTTTCACCGCTGGCGGCGAAGAACCCCACAAGGCCCTCGGTTGGCATGCCGTAAGAGGAGGAGAGGCGTTCGACCTCGTTGGCGTAGTCGGTGCCAGTGGCCTCGAGACCTTCCACCTTGGCGATCGCCAAAAGGACGATGCGTTGCCTGAGCTGCTGTTTCGCTTCAACTTCGAATTCGGCGATAAGCTGGTCCTTAGTGGTCTTCATGGCCTTGAGGTAATCGTCCAGCGAAAGTTGGTCGCTCTCTAGCTTTTGCTGCAGTGTGCGGCCCATGGAGAGGGCCCGTTCGTGTGCAATCTGCTTGGGGACGCGCAACGTGCTGTTGTTGGTAACTTTCTCGACAAATGCAGCCTGCAAGAAGTAGTCGGCGGTGAGCCCCTGCTGGCTTTCGGGCACGGCGGATGCTTGTTGAACGGCGCGCTCGCGCTCTTCGTCGGTAAGGGCGGTCGTGCGGTAATCCGCAAGCTGTACCGGAATGCGGAACGACTCGTACGTAACTTCCACGGTGTTCGGTGCTTTGGTCATGATATTTGTTCCTAATCGCGATTCTCGTTGAATTCCAAAGCGGGCTGGGCGATATTTCGCAGTTGCTCGCGGTCTTTGATGCTTACGAGGCCGGTTTGCTCATAAGAGATGATCTTGAGCGCCTCGAAGTCGGAGAGGATGTTATACAGATTGCGGCGGCTGATTCCCAGTTCGTCGCAGGTCTTGGAGACGTTTTCCATGTAGCAATCGTTATCCTCGGCATCGAGAATAAGGTGCGCCGCAAAGCGCTGGCGCGGGGTGAACAAGTCGTAGGACAGTCTGCGGCGGTACATGTCGTAAAGGCGCGAGCTCATCTTGAAATAAAAGAAGAGCTTGAAGTCTTTATCCTTGATAAGGTTGTTGAAGATGGGATTTGGAATACGGATACAGGCGCAGGGCGTGACTGCGATGCAATCGCAGTATAGATTTTGCCCCCAGTACTTGCTCAGATGCCCGGTCCACTCGTCTTCAACGTTGTCGTCTACGTGGATGCGCTTGCCGTTGTGCGAGGTCGCCACAACCTCGATTTGACCCTCGATTACATACCAGTAGTCTTCATTGCGCGCGATGGAGTTGGTGATGCATTCGCCCTTTCCAAAACGATAGAGGATTTTGCATTCGGCATAATCCTTGATAAAGGGGTAAATTCCAGAGTCCTCAAGCTTCACGTGCTGCCTCCCTTGCAGTCGCGGCGGAATCTGTAATTTGCAGTATTATTGACACTTTGATGGGCAACGCATACGCGCAAAATGCGCACATGCCAGATGAGCGGCAGTATATTTCGATTAACGTTAAAGGTTTCGCATGGGGCTATTCAAAAGCTTGTGCGGATGTGCTTTTAATACCTGTGCTTCTAGGGGTTCTCCATGCAGAAGGGTTTTGTTTTAGTTTACATGAAAAATAAACGGGGTCATTAAATTAATGGCTTTTGATTATGAAATATCCCGCTCGGTTGGCGGGTGTGTCACGGAATACACGCGCCGTGCGACGGATTTATTAACGAGGCGATCCATGGCGCATCGGTGTTCGCAAGTGTGTAAAGCTCGCTGGCCTATTCCGTTATGTTGCTTCTTGCATGCTTGTGCTACACTTGGCAAAAGAGCGCAACACATCCACTTTCTACAGTTCTATTACGTATTTGCTGATTGCACATGAGCTTTACCTGCGTATTTGCGCTGCTTTGAACTCGCACAAGAGGCGAGCTGAATTCTCTCTATTCATAGGAAGCATGCCACGGCAAGAGTGGCTGCATATAAGGAGGTAGTATTCCGCATGAAGTTCTTCATCGACACCGCTGATCTTGACGAGATTGCAGAGGCCAAAAGCTGGGGCTGCCTAGCCGGCGTCACCACCAACCCGTCTCTGTATGCCCGCACGGGCGGCAAGCTTGCGGACTTCGAGCCCCACATGCTGAAGATCGCAGAGCTTTGCGAGGGTCTTCCCGTTTCTGCTGAGTCCACCGCAACAACTGCTGAGGGCATGATCGAGGAGGGTCGCCGCCTTGCTGCGCTCGCCCCCAACATCGTGGTCAAGCTTCCCGTCTGCGAGGCAGGCCTTGCCGCCACGCATGCGCTTGCTGCTGAGGGCGTCCGCATTAACATGACGCTCGTCTTCTCTGCGACTCAGGCGCTTCTTGCTGCTAACGCCGGCGCTCGCTACATCTCGCCGTTCGTCGGTCGCTTTGATGATATCGCCGAGGACGGCATCGAGCAGCTGGCCAACGTCGTTACCTGCATCCAGAACTACGACTGGACCGGCAAGAACGTCGATGACCAGGTCGAGATCATCACCGCTTCCGTGCGCACTCCCAACCACGTCACGCAGGCGGCCCTGCTGGGTGCCGACATCGCGACCGTGCCGTTCGCCGCGCTTAAGAAATGCCTCCAGCATCCCCTGACCGATCGTGGTCTCGCAAGCTTCGAGGCCGACTGGAAGAAAGTAGTTGAGCAGGCATAGTGGCAACTGAAGAAACTCAGATTCCCGAGAATCAAACGCCTGTTGAAGTCGATGCTGCGCCGAAGGCCCCCGCACGCCCGCGGCGCACGCGCAAGGCTGCGCCGAAAGCTGAGGGGGAGGCTGCCCCGAAGCCCGTTCGCAAGCGTACGCGCACGGTGAAGGAGGAGACGGCGGAAGCCGTCTCTTCGGAGGTGGCGCAGGCCCGTGCCCTTGCGCAAGTCATGCAGGCGCAGGTCGTTCGGGATGAGCGCCAGCGTCAGGAGCGCGAGGCCGAGGTGTTTGTGGGCGATACCCCCGCGGCACCTAAGAAGACAACGCATCGCCGCAAGGCGACTGACGTAACGAAACCCGTCGATTCGGAGAAGCCGTCGGAAGTGTCCGTTCCTGTCGAGGCTCCGGCTTTTGCCGCCGAGGAGCCCGCTCGCCCTGCTCGCCGCACGCGTAAGCCGAAGGCGGACAAAGCCTCAGCGGGCAAAGAGGAGGCCGAGGAGCCATCAAACGAGGCCCCTGCATCTGATGATTCGCAGGAAAAGGACGTTCGCCCTGGTCGCGCCCGCCGTACGCGCAAGGTGACCGCGACGTCGCAGGAGGTACCGCAAGACGACTCCCCGGCTCCTTCGGAAAAGACGAATGAGCAGGATGCGCCCGCACCCAAAGAGGAAAAAGAACCCGAGGGGGCAAGGCAAGCCGAAGAGTCCAAAGCGGCAAAGCGGGGCAAAGGGGATGAGTCAAAAGACGCATCCGGCAAGAAGGATGCCTCAACTTCCGAGGGCGAGGCTTCGACTGCAGATTCCCCAGATTCCGCTCGTGGCGATAAGCGCCGCAAGCATCAAAACAAGCGCGAACATGCCGAGCGCAACGATCGCAACGGCGATCGCCGCAATGGCCGCCAGCAGAACCGCAAACAACGCGGAAACAATCGCTATGCTGCTCCTCTAGAACCGAGCCTCTCGCGCGAGGAATTGACGGCAATGAAGGTTGCCGAGCTGCGCGAAAAGGGCAAAGAGCTCGATCTTGATGTGGCTGGCAAGAAGAAGGCCGAGCTTGTCGAAGAGATTTACGTCGCCGCTGCCCATGCAGAGGGTTTTCGCGACATCCAGGGCATTCTCGACATCACCAATGAAGGCTTTGGTTACATTCGTGCTCACGGGTATATGCCCAGCCGCGATGACGCTTTTGTGCCGCTGAATATGATTCGCGCCGCTCGCCTGCGTCCGGGTGATGTGATCGAGGGAACGCTGCGTCCTTCTCGCGCAAACGACAAGTTTCCGGGTTTGGCAAAGATCCGTACCATCAACGGTAAAGATCCCGAGGAAATGCGTCATCGCCCTAAATTCTCCGAGCTCACGCCGATTTATCCCAACGAGCCGCTAAAGATGGAGCATGGTCGCGATTCCATTACCGGTCGTGCTATCGATATCGTTTCGCCGATCGGCAAGGGTCAGCGCGGTTTGATCGTCTCGCCGCCCAAGGCGGGCAAGACGACCATCCTGAAGAAGATCTGCCAGTCGATTGCTGCGAACAATCCCGAGGTTCATCTCATCTGCCTGCTGGTAGATGAACGCCCAGAGGAAGTTACCGACATGGAGCGCTCCATCAAGGGCGATGTCGTTGCCTCGACTTTTGATATGCCTGCCGATAACCATACGCGTGTTTCCGAGCTCGTTATTGAGCGCGCGAAGCGTATCGTCGAGATGGGCGGCGACGTGGTGGTCGTACTCGACTCCATCACCCGTCTTGCTCGCGCATATAATCTCGCGGCACCGGCATCGGGCCGTATTCTTTCCGGCGGTGTCGACTCTGCAGCGCTGTATCCGCCCAAGCGCTTCTTGGGCGCCGCGCGCAATATCGAAAACGGCGGATCTTTGACGATTCTCGCTTCGGCGCTTATCGACACGGGCTCCAAGATGGACGAAGTTATCTTCGAGGAGTTCAAGGGCACTGGCAACATGGAGCTTAAGCTCGACCGCGACCTGGCCGATCGTCGTATTTTCCCGGCTATCGATCCGGTTGCGTCCGGCACTCGAAACGAAGATTTACTTATCGACGAGAGCATGCGGCCTTTTGTTTGGGGCATTCGCCGAATTCTCGCCAATATGAACAACACCGAGCGCAGTGCGGCTGCGTTCATCAAGGGTCTCAAGGGAACGAATTCCAACGAAGAGTTCTTGATTCGATCGGCGAAAAAGGCTGCCGATCACGAAGCTTCGCTCTAGTGCGTCTTCATAAGAGTTTCTGGGAACCGGGGAGGATTGACCTTCCCGGTTCTTTTTTGCAGCTTTCCCCGGATGCCGTCGTTCATTTATCCGAACAATTCTTGCAATTACCTTGGGTTTTGCGCATAATGGCCATAATACGCGACGGAAAACGCAGATGAAACGAACCATAATCCGTTGCTTGGGGCCCAGCGTTTCCCAGCTACATGAAACTTCATCATTTTCCGCAGGCGCGCAGGCGTGGCTTTTGCTTACCAAAAGATGGCGAAAGCCGCTGATATTGGATTGTGAGTAGTCGAAGGGATTCTGGTCATGGCTTCTAACGTTTGCGCTCATCGCGCTCTTACGGCCGGACTGTCCACTGGTGCGTGCCTGGCGATTCCCGCGGTTGCATTTGCGGCGACGATTCCGTTTAAAGACGTCCATGCGGTTGTTGGAACTGCGGCAATGCCATTTGCGATCGGCTCTCTTGCTGGAATGGGTATGCTTGCCGCTACAAAGCGCTTGATTTCTTCGCACGAGGAGCAGCTTGGTCAGGCTGTCGAGCATGTTGAGGCCGTCGCGCATCGACGCTCGGAGAATGTCCGCGCCGCGCACCAGCAGGGAGTGCCTGTTATCTCCCGTGCCGTGGATGCGCTTTCGGAAGAGGAGGCGTGGGCAGAGATCGATTCGTTGCTTGATTCGGATCTTTCGGTGAGTTGCGACCCCATCCATTCCAAAGACATGTATCAGATTGCCCTTGAAGAAATCGCGCGTGGGACTGCTCCCAATACGGCCTCCGAATCCACCGACACTGTTATGACGATTCCCGATGCTGCTGTGACGGGATCTTCCCGTTCGCCTGCGCAGGCTGCTGCCAGGTCTAGTGCGGTCGCGGCGTCCGTCGCTTCGATTTGTCCTGATCCGGTGCCTGAGGAGCTCGAGGAGCCCGAAGCGATTGAGGTGCCCATGGCTGATTACAGTGGGCATGAGGGCATGTGGGCGGCGGCCTTGGCGATTCTGTCCGAAGATGCGGAAGAAACGCGCGCTATCCCGGTTGGCGAGGCAGCGCCGTTCCAGACTGCTCAAGGGGCGGAAACGACAGCGCCCGTTCCGCAAGAGCGCTGCAGGGCTATTGCAGAGGGCGCACGCTCAACGGGCTTGCATACGCATGTGAACGAGATTCTTGAAGAGGAGTTCGATAAAGTTTCCTCACAGAGTGTTCGCACGCGCAGTCATGAGTATCTTCGCGTTATCCAGGGCGGAACCATGACGATGCCACGACTTGTCGCCCAGGAAGCATAGGGTACGTGAACGCTGGCTTTCCTTTGAGCGAAGGTGATGCGTTGTCGTTGCTTTCGCGTAGATGGCTCATTGCTGCAGGCTGCATGACCCTCTTTATTTGGGGAAACTCGCTTGTCCCTGGAACGGGCAGTTCCCATCTGAGCCTTTCTGTAGTGTCGATGGCGCGGTCTTGGCTAGCTGGAATGGGATTGCCTTCAGCTTGGCTCACCAATCTCTTGGTGAGAAAAATGGCTCATTTTTCTGAATATGCGCTATTGGGCATATTGGTTCTCAACGCTTTTTCGGCAGGTCCGAAGCTTTCGATACGCCGTTTTGCGATGGTGTGCGTCGCCCCCGTTATGGTGGCTTGCGTCGACGAGACGATTCAGCGTTTTGTTCCCGGGCGTTGCGGGACTCCAGTCGATGTTTTGATTGATTGTTGCGGCGCGGCTTTTGGCATTCTCGTATGCCATGTGATGGGGCGTGCGTTGCGTCGGAGGAAAAGTGGACATGAATAGCTCCTTTGTAAGCTTAACGTGCTGGCAAATGGCAAATAGGCTAAAAAAGTTAAAAAAGGGGCTTGCGCGCTTGGTTGTAGGAGTGCATAATAGTCAAGCGCTTTGAGAGAGGCACATGGTGGGTGTAGCTCAGTTGGCTAGAGCGACGGGTTGTGGTCCCGTAGGTCGAGGGTTCGAGTCCCTTTACCCACCCCATCATCTCTCATAGAGTAGTTGGACCGTTAGCTCAGCTGGCTAGAGCAGGGGACTCTTAATCCCAAGGTCCAGGGTTCGAATCCCTGACGGTCCACCATTTCATAATCAAAACTCCAGCGATGGAGTTTTTTATTGGACCGTTAGCTCAGCTGGCTAGAGCAGGGGACTCTTAATCCCAAGGTCCAGGGTTCGAATCCCTGACGGTCCACCATCTGATTTTTTCGGCCCCACTCATGGGGCTTTTTTATTTGCTGTTCGAGACGGCGCTGTTTTCTCCTGCGGGTCTGTGATCGGTTTTCATGGTCTTGTTTGCCTCGGTGGTGCCTCCTTTCCATTCATTGGGACATACGCGTCGCATTTGTCCTTTCAGCGCCATGTATGAGGTATCTGTAAACATAAGCTATATTGTGGCGCTGTCGTTGCGTTAAAACGTTTCCAAATTATTCCAGGGTTCATGAGCGTTTAATATTATCCCCTTTGGGAGTACACTCAGCCCGTTCGTGCTACCAAGGGGGTAACAATGCAGCCACTGTCCGACCGTACTGCCAGTTTTACCGATTCCGTTATCCGTCGTATGACGCGCATCTCGCTTCGATACGATGCGGTTAACCTGTCGCAGGGTTTTCCCGATTTTGATCCACCTGCAGAGCTTCTTAAGAGTCTCGAAGAGATCTCAAAGGATCCTTCGCCGCGCTACCATCAGTATTCCATCACCTGGGGTGCCCAGGCTATGCGTCAGGCACTTGCCGAAAAACAATCTCGGTACATGGGTATTCCTATCGATCCTGACGAGAACGTCGTTATTACATGCGGTTCAACAGAAGCGATGATGGCTGCGATGATGACTGTGACCAATCCGGGCGATAGGGTGGTTATCTTTAGTCCTTTCTACGAAAACTACGGTGCCGACACGATTCTTTCGGGCGCAAAGCCTGTCTATGTGCCGCTTAATCCTCCGCAATTCGATTTTGATCGCAAGGTGCTAGAGCGCGCCTTCTGTGAAAACAGGCCAAAGGCCATTGTTCTTTGCAACCCTTCAAATCCGTGCGGAAAAGTGTTTACGCGCGAAGAGCTTGACTTCATCGCGAGTCTTTGCAAAAAATACGATGCCTACTGTATTACAGACGAAGTCTATGAGCACATCGTCTATGCCCCTTGTAGGCATACGTATATGGCCAGCCTTCCGGGGATGTTCGAGCGCACCATTAGCTGTTCTTCTCTGTCCAAGACGTACTCGATTACGGGATGGCGTTTGGGATACACCATCGCCGCACCGCAGATTACCGAGCGCATTAAGAAAGTGCATGACTTTTTGACTGTGGGAGCTGCGGCGCCTTTGCAAGAGGCGGTAGCGTGCGCTTTGAGATTCGACCAAAGCTACTACGACGAGCTCCTGGCGCTTTATACGCATAAGCGCGATCTGTTCTGCAAAGGGCTTGATGAGCTTGGTTTGGTTCATAACACGCCCGAGGGCGCCTACTATGTGCTTATGGACATCAGTGAATTTGGATATTCGAGTGACCTTGAGTTTTGTGAAGATCTGGCTCGTCTTGTAAAGGTCGGCTCTGTGCCGGGCTCGAGCTTCTTCCGTGAGCCTGTCAACCATCTCATTCGTTTTCATTTCGCCAAAAAGGATGAGACGCTGTTGGCGGCTTTGGAGAATCTGAAGAGCCTGCGCGATACGATTCCTCCCCATTGCTGACTGGTGGGCCGAAGGGGCCTCGCCCCAATTTACCGTCTGAACTTCTAAAACAATAGGGCCGTCGCCTTTGATAGGCGACGGCCCTATGAGTCAATTTCGCAGTTGCGAAGAAGGACTAAGCGTTCAGAGCTTCCTCAACGGCAACGGCGCAAGCGACGGTGGCACCGACCATGGGGTTGTTGCCCATGCCGATGAGACCCATCATGTCGACGTGCGCAGGCACGGAGGAAGAACCGGCGAACTGGGCATCGGAGTGCATACGGCCCATGGTGTCGGTCATGCCGTAAGAGGCAGGGCCGGCGCCCATGTTGTCCGGGTGCAGGGTGCGGCCAGTACCGCCACCAGAAGCGACGGAGAAGTACTTCTTGCCAGCCTCGATGCGCTCCTTCTTATAGGTGCCAGCGACGGGGTGCTGGAAACGCGTGGGGTTGGTGGAGTTACCAGTGATCGAGATGTCGACGTTCTCGTGCCACATGATGGCAACGCCCTCGCGGACGTCGTCGGAGCCGTAGCAGTTAACGGCAGCGCGGGGACCATCGGAGTAGGGGATGGTCTCGACGACCTTGAGCTCGCCCGTGTAGTAGTCGAACTGGGTCTTCACATAGGTGAAGCCGTTGATGCGGGCGATGATCTGGGCGGCGTCCTTACCCAGGCCGTTGAGGATAACGCGCAGCGGCTTCTTGCGAGCCTTGTTGGCGTTCAGAGCCAGGCCGATAGCGCCCTCGGCGGCAGCGAAGGACTCGTGGCCAGCCAGGAAGGCGAAGCACTCGGTGTCATCGGAGAGCAGCATGGCGCCCAGGTTGCCGTGGCCTAGACCGACCTTGCGGTCCTCGGCAACGGAGCCGGGAACGGTGAAGGCCTGGATGCCCTCGCCGATGATGGCGGCAGCCTCAGAAGCTGTCTTGGCCTCGCGCTTGACGGCGAGAGCGCAGCCGAGGGTATAGGCCCACTCGGCGTTCTGGAAGGCGATGGACTGGGTGTTGTTGACGATCTCACGCGGGTTGAAGCCCTTGTCGGTGCAGATCTGCAGAGCTTCCTCGAGGGAGGCGATGCCGTTGTCAGCGAGGCACTTGTTGATCTTGTCAGCGCGGCGCTCGTAACCTTCGAACGTAACAGTCATTGTGTTTTCCCTCCCTTTCTACTCGTGAACCGGGAACACGCTGGCGACGGAGTGAGTCTCCTCGTCGGTGCGCGGGTCGATGTACTTGGCAGCGTTCTCCCACTGACCATAGTGGCCCATGGCGCCAGCGATGGCCTCCTCGGGGGTCTTACCGGCCTTGACGGCGTCGGTGAACTTGCCGAGGTTCAGGAACTCGAACGCGATGATCTCGTTCTTGTCGTTGAGAGCCATGCGGGTGACGTAGCCCTGGGCGAGCTCGAGGTAGCGAGCGCCCTTTGCCTTGGTGCCGAACATAGTGCCGACCTGGGAGCGAAGGCCCTTGCCAAGGTCGTCGAGGGAGGCGCCCACGGGCAGGCCGCCCTCGGAGAATGCGGTCTGGCTGCGGCCGTAGACGATCTGCAGGAAGATCTCACGCATGGCGACATTGATGGCGTCGCAGACGAGGTCGGTGTTCAGGGCCTCGAGGATGGTTTTGCCTGGAAGGATCTCGGAAGCCATGGCGGCGGAGTGGGTCATACCCGAGCAGCCGATGGTCTCGACGAGTGCCTCCTCGATGATGCCCTCCTTGACGTTGAGCGTGAGCTTGCAGGCGCCCTGCTGGGGTGCGCACCAGCCCACACCATGCGTAAGGCCGGAGATGTCGGAAATCTCCTTGGCCTGAACCCATTTGCCCTCCTCGGGGATGGGTGCGGGGCCGTGGTATGCGCCCTTGGCGACGGGGCACATGTTTTCCACTTCCTGTGAGTACTGCATGCCTCTCCTCTCTTTCGTGTTTGGGGCCACGCAGGGCTGCCCGAGGCGAACGATCCCCGTGCACGGTGTGCGCGCTTTGAGAGACGGTTTCCGCGTTTGACCTTGCGCAAGCCTTATGACATGCACGGCTATCATACCGCGTTTTCCTCTTGGCTATTCGGCGAACGACCGAGAATTCAGTCCTGCACGATGTTTCAATTATTGATGCGCTTCAATCTTTCTTTTCACCTTATTTTCGCCTGCGTCATGCGTCAAAAGTCTCGCTGGCGTTCTTTTTGAAACGTTCTTGCGCCTTCCATTCCTGTTCGCAGATGAGGTCGAAATAGCCCGTGAGGGCGGCGAAGGGCATGAACTGTGCCGCGCGCTTTGCGCGCGTTTTTCCGTTCGCGCAACGCGAAGGTGCCGCCGTCGCAGCGCCTTTGGCACTTCCGTTTTCGTGCTTTTCGCTAAGGGGCGCGCGAACGGCTTCGAATGTCAGCTCCCCCCAGGGCGAGGGGATGTTCTTGCTTGTATCCATATCAGGCATGATGTCCTCCAACTTGCTTGTTCCGTTCCCGGCCCGTTGCTTCCTTTCGGTAGCTGGCGCCACGCATCAGCGCGTTTTTGCCGTACCGATGTTTGACGTCCAAGATTGCGCCTTGTAGGTTGCGTTCTTCCGTTTCACGCTCGCAGCCGTTGAAGAGCGTGCAGGTGCGAAGCTCTTCGGGAATAAGGTTGCCCACGCCGATGTTGAGTCGTTTTATCGTGCGTTCTTCATCGGCGATTGCCCGGTAAAGGGTGTCGAAGTGCGAAAAGAGTAGGGAGAACGAGTCCGTTTGCTCGGAAAGCTTTCGAGATCCTGTGACGCAAAGGTTGGGCTCTCGGGCCATGTTTTGCGTGCCGTGCTCTCCGATAAAGATCGTAGGACTGCGTGCTTTTGTTTGGCTTTTGGGCGTTGCGTATCCGATATAGAGCGAAATACGATCGCACACTGCACCTTTTTCCAACAGGTCAAAGCAAAGTAATTCGACCATTTCACGCAAGATCGTACGCCCTTCCTCAAAGGAGTAGGGACGGCAGAGGACCTGTCCTTTGCTGAGCGAGGAGGCCGATGGATGGTACGTGTGGATATCGGCCATCGTGCAGCTCTCTTGTCCCCGGGCGTGGTCGATGAGGTATTCCGCATTGACGCCGAACTCTTTATAGATGACCTCTTCGGGTAGTTGGGTGACCCCCTTAAGATCAAGGACTCCTAGACGTTCGAGACGGCGTGCCATTCCCGGCCCGATGCCCCAGATATCGGTTATGGGCCGATGATCCCACACGTGCTGTCGAAAGAGTTCCTCATCGAGGATGCCGATGCCGTCTTCTGCGTGCTTGGCCGTGATGTCGAGCGCGACTTTTGCCAAGAAGAGATTTGTCCCGATTCCAGCCGTTGCGAGTATGCCAAAGCGTTTCTTCACAGCACCCATCAGCTCTAGGGCAAACGTACGCGCATCGCAGCTATATAAAGAGAGATAAGGCGTGGCATCGATGAAGCACTCGTCGACGGAGTATACGTGGATATCTTCGGGCGAGATGTATTCGAGGTATGTGCCATAGATTTGGGCGGAAACCTCCATATAGTGACGCATGCGGGGCTGCGCTACCGTGTAGCGGACATTTGCGGGAATCTCAAAGATGCGACAGCGGTTGCGTATCCCCAAGCGCTTCATGGCCGCTGTGACGGCGAGGCAAATGGTTCCTCGACCGCGTGTAATGTCGGCTACGACTAGATTGTCTACAAGGGTGTCGAGCCCTCGATCGACGCATTCCACACTTGCATAGAACGTTTTCAAGTCAATGCAGAGGTAGATGCGTTTCCCATCTTGCCGTGTTGATTCTTGATTCACACTGCCTCCTGTTGCAAACATATGTTCTAAGAACGTTTGTTCGATAGTATCGACTCGTGCGGACACGAGTCAAGGAGGGGATGCGGATGCATATATAAGTAAGAATGGCTGGAGCGCGAGGACGGGAGGGCCGCGACGAAACAAAAATTCAAGAGCCCGCCATGAGCACTTCGAGGGCGGGGATTATAGGGAGGACGCTTAACCCTTAAACAAGGAGGTGGGGAAGGGGCAGCGTGAGGGGCGGTGCTTTAC
>CATWBG010000022.1:0-25838 GCA_958348985.1 uncultured Collinsella sp.
CGCTACCATTCTGTCTGATATTACGGTCGATTATTATGGCGTTGCCACTCCGATCACGCAGGTTGCTGCCGTAAAGACCCCCGAGGCCCATATGCTCATGGTCGAGCCTTGGGATAAGGCCCTGCTCAATGCTATTGTAAAGGCTATTAGCTCTTCTGATCTGGGCATCACCCCCAACAGCGACGGCAGCGTTGTGCGTCTTCCCTTCCCAGCGCCCACCGAGGAGCGTCGTCGTGAACTCGTCAAAGAGTGCCGCGAAATGGCCGAGCAAGCTCGCGTTGCCGTGCGCAATGTCCGCCGCGACGCAAACAATAAACTTGAGCGCGACGAAGAGCTTTCTGAAGACGATGTTCGTCGCGAACAGGCTAAGATTCAAAAACTCACCGACGAGTATGTCGCTAAGATCGAAGAAGTCCTGAAGGCCAAAGAGGCCGAGGTCATGGAGATTTAATCTTGAAATACGACCAGGCTAAATTCGAGGCGTACTTCGCTGACGCTCCCGATGATATCGATATGGGTTTGCTTGATATGGCGCGCATTCCGCGCCATATCTCCTGCATTATGGATGGAAATGGGCGCTGGGCAACTTCGCGCGGCCTTGCGAGAACCGAGGGGCATAAAGCGGGGATCATTTCGCTTCGCGAGATCATTACTGCATCTGTACGCCTTGGTGTCGATGTTCTTTCGGCATATGCATTCTCGACCGAAAACTGGAATCGTCCCCAGCATGAGGTCAACGTTCTTATGCACTTATTCGCTAAGACGTTTATCGATGAATTGCCTTTACTCAAACGCGAGAATGTTCGCGTTGTCTTCTTAGGGGATATCTCTGCGCTTCCCAAGAAAACGCGTGATGTATTTGAGTATGGATTAGAGGAATGCCGCTCTCACACGGGCATGGTTCTTGCGCTTGCTGTCAACTACGGCGGCCGCGCTGAGATTGTCCGTGCCGCCCGCACAGTTGCCTCGGCTGTAGCTACCGGTGCTCTTGCGGTCGAAGATATCGACGAAGCAACCTTTGCATCAGGCCTCTACACATGCGATTTACCCGACCCGGAACTCGTTATTCGTACTTCGGGGGAGATGCGCGTTTCAAACTACCTTTTATGGCAGATAGCCTATTCCGAGTTTTACATCACCGATACCTATTGGCCGGATTTTGACCGATGGGGGCTTATTCGCGCCATCATGGGGTACCAACATCGCGATCGTCGATTCGGCGGGCTTAGTGGCGAATCCAAATAACAATGCATTTTCTAGGACGTTTTAATCATGGACCAGAGCTCATATAGCACAACTGATAGCGCTGATACAACAAATGAGAGCCCTTCTCAAAACAGAGGGGGTCTCAGCTCGTTTGCTGTCCGCGCTGCTTCCGGTTTAATCTATGCCGGTCTCTTTATCGGTTGCCTATATTTTGGCACCATTCCTACCACAATCTTTGTCTCGGCTATGAGCTGGCTATGCTGCTTTGAGTTTTTCCGAATGATGAGGCTCGACGGCAAAGTCGCCAATGAATTTATCGGCCTCACGGCATCGATTCTTTTTCCCGTTGCCTCCATGTTTGGAAGTCTTTGGGTAACGATGCTCTTTGCCGTACTCGTTCTCGCGCTCGGACTTTGGTACGTCTATTCTCCGCGTACGCGAATTTCGGACGTTGCAGTTACTGCCTTTGGACCCCTCTACACCGGCTTCATGATGTCTGCGGTCGTTTTGCTGCGTGAACAGGTTTATGGGCCGGAAGGCGCCCTTCTCACCATTGGTGTATGCGCTTCTCTTTGGGTAAGCGATTCATTTGCCTATATCGTGGGAAGCCGTTTGGGCAGACATAAAATGGCGCCCAAGATTTCTCCCAAGAAAAGCTGGGAAGGATTTTTTGGCGGCATTGTTGGTTCCATGATTATCTGGGCAATTCTTTGGGCGACGAAGCTCTATGCCTTGAACCTGCCGTTTGCAATGCTGTGCGGTGCTGTTGTTTCCATTCTCGGCGTATTTGGAGACCTCATCGAATCGCGCATTAAGCGCGGTGTGGGCGTAAAGGACTCTGGAAATCTTATCCCCGGTCATGGCGGAATGCTCGATCGCTCCGATTCCCTTATTTTCGGGTGCATCACGGGCTACTTGCTCCTTGTCGCCGGAGGAGTGTTGTAATGGCAACGCCACGCTCAACTCAAGATGCCGTACGAAAACGCATTGCCATACTGGGCTGCACAGGTTCTATCGGACGCCAGACGCTTGATGTTTGCCGGCAGCATGCAGATAAACTTGAGGTCGTAGCACTTTCTGCTCATAGCAACACCAAAGAGCTCGTTGCGGCTGCTCGTGAGTTTGGTGTCAAACGCATAGCCGTAACCGACCCCCAAAGCGTTCAGGACCCTATACTTGAAGATCTTCCGCGGGATACGCGGCTCTATACGGGTGCTCGTTCTGCTGTGGACATCTGCCTTTTCGATGATATTGACGAGGTTCTCGTTGCCATTGTTGGCGTAGCCGGCCTTTCGGCTAGCGCTGCAGTTTTAGCGTGCGGAAAACAGCTGGCTCTTGCAAACAAAGAATCGCTTGTTGTCGGAGGCGATCTTTTGATGCCCATGGCGCGACCGGGCATGCTGCTTCCCGTCGATTCTGAACACGCTGCGATCTTTCAGTGCTATCAGGGAGAAAATCCCAAGGAAGCACACTGCATCTGGCTTACCTGCTCCGGCGGCCCCTTTTTTGGAAAGAGCCGCTCGGAGCTTTCGCACGTTACGGTAAAGCAGGCTCTCGCTCATCCGGCCTGGAACATGGGCGCTAAGATTTCCATCGATTCCGCAACGCTCATGAACAAGGGCCTTGAGCGAATCGAAGCCCTTCACTTGTTCCATGTCGACATGGACTTCGTCAACGTCGTGATTCACCGCGAGGCAAAAATCCACTCGATGGTCGAATACGTTGACGGTTCGGTTATGGCACACCTTGGTGCGTCCGACATGCGTATTCCCATTCAATATGCGCTCTCATATCCCACTCGTTGGGAAAGCCCATCACCTCGCCTTGACTTTAGGCAGCTTGTATCTCTTTCCTTTGGGGAGCCCGACACCGATACATTCAGGTGTCTTAAGCTTGCTGATATTGCGGGGCGTGAAGGCGGAACGCTTCCCTGCGTACTCAATGCCGCAAACGAGGTTGCCGTCGATGCCTTTCTCCATGACCGATGCTCGTTCACCGATATCGATGCCATCGTAGAATATGCGATGGACCAGCATGACAACAGCCCTGTGTACTCGCTCGATCAGCTTTCGGATACCGATGCTTGGGCGCGCATCCAAGCACATTGCGCGCTCGATCGTATTTCACGTTGATAATCGGAGCCTTCATGTCAAATCTCTTGTCATTTATTGCCCCAATCTTTTGGGGCCTGTTACTCCTATCGGTTCTCGTATTCATCCATGAGGGAGGACATTTTCTTGCTGCGCGTGTGTGCGGCGTTAGAGTGAGCGAATTCTTTCTTGGACTCCCTTGTCGCTTTCGTTTGGCACACCGCTCGCGTCGTTGCGGAACCCTTTTTGGCATCACGCCTCTTCTTTTAGGAGGGTATGCTGCCATCTGCGGCATGGAGCATGATGACTCGCTTTGCGCTCCAAATGTTTTAAGTGAAATCAACCGTTGCGGAAAAGCCTCGATTCAAGAAATTGCCGAGGCCCTCGATATTGATTCTGAGGAGGCCCTCAATGCCTGCATCATGCTTATGAGCTGGGGGTCCATTGCTCCAGTTTATGCAGAGGGCGACGGTCGTTCTCGCGCCTATTATCCAGAAACCTATGCCACGGTGTCTCGTGACCGCATGGGCAATACTGTTTTGGACGGAAGGGCATTTGACAAAGACCACGCAACGACCGAGGGAGAACCCTGGTCGGGAGACATCGACGGCCAAGAGCTCTTTACACAAGAGAAAAGCCGCACCTATGATGGCGCCTCGTTTCCTCGCAGGGCTTTCATTCTTTTAGCGGGAATCCTCGTAAATATCATTGCTGGAATGCTGCTGCTCATGAGCGTTTACTCCCTTATCGGATTCACGGTACCTCAGGATGTCAATCGCATCGGAGAGGTCATCGAAAGCTCTCCTGCGGCAGGGGCGGGGATTGTTGCTGGCGATCGCATCGTACAAATCGATTCTGTCAATGTGAATACCTGGACAGACCTCGTCACCTGTTTGCAGAAACATGAGCAAAACGATTCAAAATCTTCCATTTCCATTGTTTACGAACATAAGGGGGAGCGGCATGTGGCTGATGTGATGCTCGATGACGGAAAGCTTGGCATCTATGCTGCTACCGAGCATATCAAGTTCAATATCATCGACTCGGCCCGGTTCTCGCTCGCATATGTCGCTCAAACCGCAGCCGGTGTCGCTCAGCTTCTGATTCCGACAAAAACAATGCAGGTGCTCGATCAGTCGACGTCAATTGTCGGCATCTCAATCATGTCTGCTCAAGCCGCAGCGGCGGGTCTTGCCACGTTCTTGACGTTTTCCGGCTTGATTTCCCTCTCCCTGGGCTTGATGAACCTACTTCCTATTCCGCCGCTCGATGGTGGAAAACTCGTTATCGAGATTGTTCAGCGAATCAGGCGCAAGGAAGTTTCGGTTCGTGTTCAGACGATTGTCTCCTATGGGGGCATAGCTGTGTTCGCTCTGCTATTCATTTACATGCTGCGAGCCGATATCCTTCGATTCTTCTAAGGAGCACATATGGCTGATTCTATTCCACGCAACTTGACGCGCCCCGTGCATGTAGGCAACGTCACTATCGGCGGGGGAGCGCCTGTCGTTGTTCAGTCCATGACCTGTACCCCTACAGTTGACTTAGATGCCACCCTGAAACAAGTCACCCAACTCGCCGAAGCGGGATGCGATGTGGTGCGCGTTTCGGTCCCAACCAAAGAGGCGCTGGGGAGCTTTCGCGATATCTGTAGAGAGAGCCCCGTCCCGATCGTGGCCGACATTCATTTTGATTATCGCCTTGCCCTTGCAGCGCTCGATGCGGGCGCTGCAAAACTGCGAATCAATCCCGGCAATATCGGTTCCTGGGAGAAGGTCGATGCAATTATCGACAAAGCGGGATCGATGGGCGCGGCGATTCGCATCGGCGTAAATGCCGGATCTATCGAAAAGGATCTCTTGGAGCGCACCGACCTTACACAAAGCGAAAAACTGGTCTCCTCAGCGATGCGATTCGTCGAGCATTTCGAATCGCGTGGATTCAAAAACATCGTTCTCTCTGCTAAGGCCCACAGCGTGAACACAACGATAGATACCTATCGCAAGCTGTCGCACGAACTACCTCAGATCCCCCTTCATCTAGGAGTAACGGAGGCGGGCGGTATACGTCAGGGAACTATTAAAAGTTCCATCGCGCTAGGCTCTCTACTTGCCGAAGGCATAGGCGACACCATGCGTGTCTCCCTTACAGCAGATCCCATTGAGGAGGTACCCGTCGCATGGGGTATCCTTTCGGCCCTTGGCTTGCGCCGCCGTGGTCCCGAGATGATTTCGTGTCCCACCTGCGCTCGCTGCCAGGTCAATCTGATCGACATCGCAAGCGAAGTCGAACGTCGCTTGTCTTCCTGTGCAAAGCCCGTTTCGGTGGCGGTCATGGGATGCGCCGTCAACGGGCCGGGTGAGGCCAGCGATGCCGACGTAGGCGTGGCATGCGGCAAAGGATGCGCCCTTTTGTTCAAGCAAGGCGAGATTATCCGCAAAATTCCCGAAGATGCCATCGTCGATGAACTATTGAATGAAATCTCTAAGCTGTAATACCCTGTGCGGTATGATTAGTTGCTAACTTAACCTATTAGTTTGAGGAGTTCCCGTGGCCACCACTAAGCGCGCGATGAAAATGTCCAGGCTTTACGCACCTACGCTCAAGGAAGACCCTGCGGAGGCCGAGCTTGCAAGCCATCGTCTGCTTCTTCGCGCCGGCATGATTCGCAAGGAAGCAGCCGGTCTTTACACCTATCTTCCCCTTGCCTGGCGAGCTATTCGTAAAATCGAGGATATCGTTCGAGACGAGATGGACAGCCATGATGCTCAGGAGCTCATGATGCCTATCATGGTCGACGCTGAGCTCTGGCGTGAAAGTGGTCGAATTGACGCTTACGGAAAAGAGCTCGTGCGCTTTGACGACCGTCACGGCCGTGAGTTCGTCCTTGGACCCACGCACGAGGAGACGATCACTGCGCTTGTCCGCAACGAGCTGCGCAGCTATAAGCAACTTCCCGTCAACCTCTATCACATCCAAGATAAATTCCGCGATGAGTTCCGCCCCCGCTATGGCCTTATGCGTGGACGCGAATTTATCATGAAGGATGCCTATTCCTTCTCCGCAACGCAAGAAAGCCTGCAGGAGGAATACGACAAGATGAAGGAGGCGTACGCCAATATCTGCGTACGTTGCGGCGTCCACGCCCTTCCCGTCGTTGCCGACTCGGGAGAAATTGGCGGTGATACCTCGGTCGAATTCATGGCACTCGCCGATGCGGGCGAGGCAAGCCTCGTCTACTGCGATGACTGTGGATTTGCTGCTGATGATGAAGCGGCAAGCACCAAGGTCTCTGTCACGGAGGGTCCCGGCAACGGAACGCTCGAGAAGGTCGAAACCCCGGGCCTCGGAACTATCGAAGCTGTTGCTGAGTTCTTTGGCTTCCCCAAAAGCGGCACGCGTAAATCTCTTGCTCTTATTGACTCTGAAGGCAAGCCCGTCGTCGCAATCGTCCCCGGTGACCATGAGCTCAATGAATGCAAAGCCGAGCATGTCTTTGGCAAGGGCTATCGCATGATGACCGATGAGGAACTCGAGAAATTCGGTCTCTTCAAGGGCTTTATAGGTCCGGTACATCTCCCCGCGGGCATCAAGCTCGTCTGTGATTCCAGCCTTAAAGAATCCAAGAGCTGGACTTGTGGTGCCAATGAGGTTGATTACCACGTTACGGGTGCATGTCCCGATCGTGACTTCAAGGTGGACGAGTGGGCAGATCTTGTTACCGTTCTCGCTGGCGACCCATGCCCGCATTGCGGAAAGCCCCTCTCTGCCGCTCGTGGTATCGAGGTTTCTCAGGTGTTCCAGCTTGGAACTAAGTATTCCGAGGCCATGGGTGCCACCTTTATGGACGAGGACGGAAAGGAAAAGCCGCTCATCATGGGCTGCTACGGCGTAGGCGTTTCCCGCACGCTTGCAGCCATTGTCGAGCAGCACAATGATGAGAATGGCATTATCTGGCCTGTCTCTGTTGCCCCCTATGAGGTTTCCGTTATCCCTCTCGATCCCAAAAAAGAGGATTGCGCCAAAGCAACCGACAGGCTCCTTCAAGAGCTGCTCAACGCCGGTCTGGACGTCGTTGTCGACGATCGCGATGAACGTCCCGGGTTCAAATTTGCCGACAACGACCTCATGGGCTTCCCGTATCAGATCGTTATCGGAAAGCGTGGCCTTAAGAACGGTACCTTCGAGCTAAAAGATCGCGCAACGGGGGAGCGCGAGGATATTTCTATCGATGAAGCTGCCGCAATTGTGGCAGCACGCGTCAGCGAGGCAAAGCAGGCGCTCTCTTAGTCTGGAGTTAGACATGAACGAATTTGACGGTATTACGCCTATTCAAAACAGCGCCATGGAGGGCAAGCCCATCTCCATCCGCTTATACAACTTCATCATTGCTGCCTTGATCTTCATTGGTTTTTGCGTCATGGGAGCGAGCTGCTATATCACGCGCGACATTCATTTTCTCATGTATTTGAGCTCGCATGCCTTTTCGGTCATGGGCATTACCTTCCTTGGCACGATTGGCGGCTTGATTTTGATGAGCGCAGCACAGAGTCGGCAAAGTGTTCCTATGTCGCTCGGTGGCTTTATTCTCTTCATTACGACGTTTGGATTTATTTCCTCGATTGGGGTCATGGCAGCCGATTTGCCCGCGATTAACACCGCTTTCACGGCAACAGCGGCCATTACCGTCATTTTCGGAGCCCTCGGTGTTCTCTTCCCGCGCTTCTTCGCAAAGATCTCGGGAGTTCTTTGTGGAGCTCTTCTGGCTGTAGTCCTGGTCGAGATCGTTTTGATGTTTATGGGGATCGACCAGACTGCAACCGATTACGTCATCGTGGCACTTTTTGCCTGCTTTATCGGCTGGGACACGTATTGCGCCACGCAGGTGCCGCCTACCGTCCCAAATGCCGTACTTATGGCAAGCAACCTATTTGTCGATATCATGAATGTCTTCCTGCGTATCCTGAGCATCATCAATCGCTCGAACAATTAGATGCTAGATGACTTGAAAATGGTTAAAAGTTTTTCTTGCATCATTGTCTCGGTTCTCGTATAGTTATTTCCGCACCGATTGGGGGCGTAGCTCAGCTGGGAGAGCGCTTGACTGGCAGTCAAGAGGTCAGGGGTTCGATTCCCCTCGTCTCCACCACTTGCACTTTACAGCCTTTGGGGAACCAAAGGCTGTTTTGCTATACGGGCTCTTGGCGCAACGGTTAGCGCAGGGGACTCATAATCCCTGGGTTCTGGGTTCGAATCCCGGAGGGCCCACCAGGAAAACAGCAGGCCAGACCATGTGTCTGGCCTTTTGCATAAAGAGGGGCCATCCTACTACGTCCCGCGGGGAGGGGCGATACGTGGCACGATATCCCGCCTAAATGACTCAACTTGATCCGAACTTTTTAAAAAAGTGTTGGACAAAGCGAGCTGTCATGGTATTATCAGTTTCGCTGAAAAGCACACGGGCGATTGGCTCAGGGGTAGAGCATATCCTTCACACGGATGGGGTCACAAGTTCGAATCTTGTATCGCCCACCATCGAAACCTAAGGTCAGGACGTAAGTCCTGACCTTTTTCTTTTGCGCCAGATGTGCGCATGATTAGACCCAATAAACCCATGTGCTATGATTCTGACGGCTCAAGCACGATACATTCGTTCGAAATACAACATCTTACGAGCCCTCATACTATTTCCTACGACGTCATTCAGCGAGGCTTCATGATTCTGCTTGCCGATAAAATCGAAAAAAGTTTTGGTGCGCGCGTTTTGCTCAACGGCGCTTCTTTTCAGATCAATGCAGGGGAACGCTATGCGCTCGTAGGGCCCAATGGTGCTGGCAAAACAACGCTGCTCAAGATAATCATGGGTATTGATTCTTGTGACGGGGGCACAATCCAGTTTGCTAAGGACACCCAAGTAGGCTATCTGGAGCAGGAAACGAATCTAGCCTCCGATACCTCCATCATTCAAGAGGTCGTTGCTTCCGCTCAAGAGATTCGCAAGATGGGGGAGCGTGCCCAGGAATTGCAGAGCATGATTGCCGAGCTTTCCGAGAAAGGGGAGGATGTCTCCTCACTTCTAGACGAATATGGTCGCGTTCAGGATCGTTTTGAACATCTTGGCGGCTACGAGCTTGAAAGCAATGCGAAGAAGATTCTTTCGGGACTCGGTTTTCACCCTGAAGATTTTACAAGGGCATGCTCCGAGTTTTCCGGAGGCTGGCAAATGCGCATCGCACTCGCTAAGCTTTTTCTACGCCATCCCGATCTTCTTTTGCTCGACGAGCCTACAAACCACCTTGACCTCGAAAGCGTTCAATGGCTTCGCGGCTTTATCTCCAGCTATGAAGGTGCGGTCCTCATCGTAAGCCACGACCGTGCATTCATGGATGCCTGCGTCGACCACGTTGCTGCCCTCGAGAACCGTCGTATTACCACGTATACCGGCAATTACAGCTCTTACCTCAAGCAGCGTGAGGACAACCTTGAGCAGATGCGTGCAAAGCGCGCCGCTCAAGAGCGCGATATCGCCCATATGCAGGTCTTCGTCGATAAATTTCGATATAAACCCACCAAGGCAGCTCAGGCTCAGGAGCGCATCAGGAAGATCGAGCAGATCAAAAGCGAACTCGTCATTTTGCCTGAAGGCCATAAACACATCGACTTCAAATTTCCCGATCCACCGCGTTCGGGAGATATGGTCGTCTCGCTCGAAAACGCCTCGAAGTCCTATGAGAACAAAACTATCTACGAAAACCTCGACGTTAAGCTTTATCGCGGCGACCATGTGGCGCTCGTGGGTCCTAACGGCGCGGGCAAGTCTACGTTGATGAAAATGCTTGCAGGGATTGAGCCTCTTTCGAGCGGAACGCGCGATCTGGGCACAAACGTCGGCATTGCGTATTACGCCCAGCATGCCCTCGAGGGGATGAACGAAAACAATTCGGTCCTCCAAGAAATCGACACCGTCACCCCAAAATGGACCGTGCCGCAGCAGCGCAGTCTGCTCGGTGCCTTCCTCTTTAGCGATAACGATGCCATCGAAAAGAAGGTCCGCGTGCTTTCTGGAGGCGAGAAAGCACGCCTTGCGCTCGCCAAGATGCTCGTTGCGCCCGAGGCGCTTCTGTGTCTCGACGAACCTACAAACCATCTCGACATCGACTCCGTCGATATGCTCGAAAATGCACTCAAGCGTTTTCCGGGTACCATCGTGCTCATCAGCCACGACGAGCACCTTGTACGTGCCGTCGCGACTCGCATCATTGACATCCGCGATGGAAAAATGACCGTCTACGATGGTGATTATGATTACTACCTATATAAACGAGATGAATTGGCTCAACGGGCCGCCTCCGCTTCAAACAGCACTCCCACGCCTGCCGCCCACGCAGATTCCGTCGCAGGACGGACACTTCGCCGCTCCCATGTGCCGCAGGCAAGCGCCGCGCCCGCACGTGAGGGTGGAAAAAAGACTAAGGAGCAGCGTCGAGCCGAAGCCGAAGCAAGAGCAGAGCTCAATCGGCGCCTCAAGAAGACCAAAACCCGGCTTGCAACCGTCGAAAAGCAGCTGGAGTCTCAACGCGCTCGCTATGATGAGTTGATGGAACTGATGGCTTCCGAAGAACTTTATGCCGATCAAGAGAAATTTAATCAGGCTCTCATGGAATATAACGGACTGAAAAAAGAGATTCCGGCGCTCGAGGATGAGTGGCTGGAGCTTTCCACCGCCATCGAAGAGGAGACCTCGCGTGGACGCGCATAGAGCTGGAGCGATTGCCTGCACCATCTTGAGCTGGATAGCACGTCTTTGTGCCATAGCCCTGTGCATCCTGGCGATAATGCTGTGTTTTCCCAGCCTGGTCGCACGTCTTCATCTAACTGGATTCATCCTGGATATCTCCAATGCGTTGCCTTCCCTCATCGCGGGCTATGGATTGATACCCTCTCCATTTGGCGGGGTGTTCCGTTTCGATTTTGCCCTGAGTGCGGCCTTGCTTTTCCTCATCGACTACGCTTTACAGCGTGCAATCTTTAAACTTCGCTAGAACGGATTGGAATGAATATCCAAACCCTGCTCATCGATGCCGTTGCTCTCATTGTCGGTATCGTGATACACGAAAGCGCGCATGCCCTTGCTGCGTATGTGCTCGGCGATAAAACCGCTCGTTCGCGAGGAAGAGTCTCCTTAAATCCCCTTGCCCACATCGATCCCTTTGGCACCGTCCTCCTGCCGCTGCTTATGCTTGCGGCCGGAGGACCTGTTTTCGCATTTGCAAAGCCTGTTCCCGTTTATTTGAATAACCTCAAGCATCCCAAGCGCGACGAACTGCTCGTGGCGCTTGCCGGACCACTTTCAAATGCACTGCTGGCCCTTGCCGCAGCACTTATCGGGTACGTTTTACTGCCCCTGCTCGCCGGGCAGGCCCCTATGAGCCTTCTATACTACATATTCTCTTTCTTAATGACCTTTATTGTTGTCAACCTATCGTTGGCCTTCTTTAACTTGATCCCCCTGCCCCCGCTGGACGGGTCCTCGATTCTTGTTCCCTTTTTAAAGGGAAAAGCCCTACAGGAGTACTACCGCATCCAACAATATGCGATGCCGATCTTGCTGGTTATCCTCTATCTTCTTCCCACTGTGCTGCACATTGACATCATTGGCATGTACTTTGACATTACAGTCTATCCTTTGGCGCAAGGACTCACCTCATTTATGGTGGGCGCGATATAGTAGACTAGTAGTTCTTTAAGCACGTTGTTAGGTTGCCAACAGGATAGGGAGGCTTTGTGTCATATCGCGTTTCAACGCAGGTCTACTCAGGGCCTTTCGACCTCCTTCTTCAGCTGGTAAGCCGGCAAAAAGTCGATATCGGCTCCATTTCGATCACCGAAGTGACCAACCAGTACCTAGCGGAGGTCGACCGACTCGAAGCGCTCGACCTCGATGTCGCGAGTGATTTTTTGCTCGTGGCTGCAACGCTTCTCGACATCAAAGCCGCTTCTCTTGTTCCAGACGATTCGGATTCTGCCCCGGTGCTCGATGAGGAAGAGATGGGGGAGTACGCGAATCTCGACGGCGATGCCCTACGCGAGGTCCTCATTGCACGCCTCATTGCCTACAAGCAGTTTAAAAGCGCAGCAGCGGCGCTTGGGGCACGTATGGAAGCGGAAAGCCGCATGCATCCTCGAGTTGCGGGTCCAGATCCAGAATTCCTCAACCTGATGCCCGATTACCTCTCCGGCATCACGCTGCGTGGACTAGCGGTTATCTGCGCCGACCTTGATGGACGCAGGGAGACGTTTCTTCTTGAAGCAGAGCACGTGGCGCCTCACCGCATTCCACTCGAGCTCACCGTTGCTTCTGTTGATCGCGTAACTATATCGAAAGAGCACACTACCTTCCAAGAACTTCTCGATGGCGACGCGACACCCGAACAGCTTGTGGCCACCTTTCTTGCTGTCCTCGAACTTGCAAAACGGGGTTCAGTCACCCTGAAGCAGGATGAACTATTTGGAACGATCGAAATCGATCGTGTAGAAGGCGCTCCCGCATACCATCCGGGAGATGCGCTGACGATTGAAGAGGGGGAGAACGATGAATGAACTAGAAGCACTTGATTCGTCTTCATTAAAAGGCGCCCTCGAGGCTATGCTGCTTGTATCGAGCGATCCCGTGAGTGCACCGGCACTCGCTTCAATCCTTTCCATCACACCCGGAGAATGTGCGTCGCTTCTTGCCGAGCTTCAAGTTGAATACCAGGAAAAAAACCGTGGTGTCCAGCTGCGCGAAGTTGCCGGCGGGTGGCGTCTGTTCACCCATCCTGCATTCCATGAACAAGTCGAGGCGCTTGTCCTTTCCTGGGACACGCAACGCCTTTCACAGGCCGCACTGGAAACGCTTGCCGTCATTGCCTACCACCAGCCTGTAACGCGCGAGATGGTCAAGGGAATTCGCGGCGTCAACTCCGATGGCGTTATATCCTCCCTTGTCGATAAGGGTCTTGTTCGAGAGCTTGGGCGTGACCCCCAACATGGTCAAGCGATTATCTATGGAACCACCAGCGCGTTTCTTGAGAAATTTGGTCTGCGCAGTACAAAAGACCTTCCAGATCTTGAGCAGTTTGCACCCGATGAGCAGTCGCGCCAGTTTATTCGCGAGCGTCTCTCCGGCAGATCTATTCAATCGACGCTCGAGGAGACCGACGACGATCTTGAAGAAGAGCGCGAACTCATCGATCTGGAAGAAGACAATGCCGACGGCTTAATGATCGAGAACACGACGGATGAGGGCGACGATGCGTAGCCTTACAGAAGATGAACGCCTTGTCCCCATGCGCCTGCAGCGTTTTTTAGCGCGTGCGGGCGTAGCAAGCCGTCGCGGTTCCGAAGGCCTGATGACTGCTGGCAGGGTTACCGTCAACGGAGAAGTGAAAACAGAAATGGGCACTAAAATCGACCCTCTTGTCGATCGAGTGGAGGTCGACGGTCGTCCTGTGTCGCTTATTGCTGGTGCTACGTACCTTGTGCTCAATAAGCCTTCGGGCTATGTTACGACCATGAGTGACCCCCAGGGCCGCCCATGCATTGCAGACCTCGTTCCCACCGACCGCTATCCCGGTCTGTATCCCGTAGGAAGGCTCGATAAAGACACAACCGGATTTCTCCTCTTCACAACCGATGGAGATTTGGGCCAAGCGCTTTTGCACCCTTCTCATCATGTCGATAAAACCTATATAGCGTTAGTCGACGGCATCCTTCGCGATACAGAGCTTGAGCCACTCAGACACGGAATCACGCTAGACGATGGACCATGTCAGCCCGCTATCTGCCGGATTCTTTCGCAGCGAGAGGCGAAAGAGGTGGCACCCGCAGGCATCCCATCTCGTACGACCGCCGTTGAGGTAATTATCCATGAAGGACGAAAGAACCAAGTCAAGCGTATGCTTTCTGCAATTCATCACCCGGTGATCAAACTCCATCGCTCGACCTTTGGGCCGCTCAGCCTCAATCGTGTCGACCGCGGCTCTTGGAGGCTGCTCGACCACGACGAAATCGACCTTCTTCTACACGCTGCAAAACACTAACCAACCTGATAGAAAGGCCTCTTGGAAGCTATCATGATTATCGCAATCGACGGACCCGCCGGATCGGGCAAATCGACCATCGCCAACCTCATCGCCGAGCGATTGAAGTTCGATAAGCTCGATACAGGTGCAATGTATCGTACCGTTGCGTTTGTCTGCGCGTCTTCTGGAATCGACCTCGATGACGAAAAGGCGGTGAGCGCCCGTGCAAACGATCTGACCATCACATTCGATACCATCGATGGCATGCAGCATGTCTTCGCCGATGGTAAAGACGTTTCTCGCGAAATCCGCACTCCAGAAACCGATCGTATCGTTTCCAAGGTTTCGGCCTATCCGGACGTGCGAAAGGCACTTCTTCGATGCCAGCGCCATTTTGCCGCAACGCGCAACGTTGTCGCAGAGGGTCGCGATATCGGCACCGTCGTGTTCCCGCAGGCGGAAGTCAAGGTCTTTTTGACCGCCGACCCGCGCGAGCGCGCTCGCCGTCGCGTACTCCAGCGTCTTGGGGATACCCAACTCGATCCAACAGAAATCGACGAACTTGTCGAGAAAACCCTCGCCGATATCGAGCGTCGCGATGACCTTGACTCTCATCGTGCGGTTGCACCCTTGCGCGCCGCCGCCGACGCCTATCACATCGATTCTTCATCCCAAAGCATTGAAGCCGTGTGCGATACGATTTGCGCACTCGTTAAGCAGGTGAGCTAATATGCATCACTTCACATCAACCTACGAGGACTACTACGGCCATGGAATGCGCGAGTACCCCGTGGGACTCAGGGCAATGTACAGCATGGTTCTTGCGATCTTGTTTGCCTTTTCCAAGATTATGTGGCGTTGGGACTTTGAGGACGCCGAAAAGCTCTTCGATTCCAATAGCGAACGCGGTACCGTGATCATCTGCAATCACACCTCCATGGCAGAGGTTATTGCCATCGTTGCCCATATTTGGGCAAAAGGCCATCGCGTGCGCCCCATTTTTAAATCCGAGTTCAACAAGACCAGAATCGTTAAATGGGCCTTTTCGCGTGTGGGGGGCATTCCTGTTGCGCGCGGCACCGCAGACCTCAAGTCTCTTCGCTATGCCCAGCACGCCTTGCAACGCGGCGAAGACGTCTTGATTTTCCCCGAGGGAACACGCATTCGAACCGATGATCAACCGGTGGTTGTACATGGCGGCTTTGCCATCATTGCAAGCATGGGCAAGGCAAGCATCTCCCCGATGGCTGTATGCGGATTCAGGGATTTGACCCCCAAAGGCTCAAAGATTACGAAGCCGCTCAAGTGCTGGATGAAGGCGGGAGAAAAGCTAAGCTTTGATGATGCTCCCAACGATCTCAAACGCAAAGAAAAAAGCACTTGGATCGAAAACGAGGCCGTGAAGCGTATGTATGCGCTTCGAGATGAGCTTCAAGCCGAGCATCCCGGGAGGAAATAATGACCTCGCCCTCGATTCGAGTCGCACAGCATGCAGGCGTTTGCTTTGGAGTGAAGCGCGCGCTCGAAGAAGCCTCTAAGGTTCTCGCCGAGCAAGACGGCTCAATTCATACCCTCGGTGAACTGATTCACAATCCACGCGTTGTCCAAGATCTTGAACAACAAGGTGCACATGTTGCCCACTCGGTTGACGAAGTTAAAGATGGCACCTTGATCATCCGCGCGCACGGAGTTGCGCCTCAAGTCAAGCAAGCCGCCGAAGACGCAGGACTGCACGTTGTCGACGCCACGTGCCCCTTTGTCAAGCGCGTGCAAGACCATGCGCGATCGCTTTATAGGGATGGTTACCAAGTTGTCATCGTGGGCGAGGCAGGTCATCCCGAAGTCGAAGGAATTCTTGGCTGCACCGATGGCAAGGCTTGCATTGTCAGTTCCGCCCAAGAGGTTGCATCCCTTGATATTTCCTCGCGTGTAGGGGTTGTCGTACAGACTACGCAGACCAGTAAAAATCTTCGCGAGGTGGTTGACGCCTTGCTCCTTCGCGCTCGCGAGGTTCGCGTTTTCGATACCATATGCAGCGCAACGAACGAACGCCAGGAAGCAGCGCGCGCCCTTGCGGCCACATGCGACCTCATGCTTGTCATAGGTGGGCGCAATTCGGGCAACACGCGACGTTTGTTCCAGATATGTCACGACGTGTGCCCCTGCACCTACCACATTGAAGACGCTCGGGAAATCGACCCCAAATGGGTGGCTTGCGTTAGCAATATCGGCATCACCGCGGGCGCTTCAACTCCGCAAGGACAAATTGACGATGTTCTATCAACCTTAAAGCAGATTACTTCCTAACATGGATCAAACCATTACAGATTATGCCCATACGGTTGCAAACTACGGACGCTCGCGCGATCCACAGCCCGGACAGGGCGCACTGGTAACTACCGTGCGCAAGGATTCCCCGGCCTATGACGTGGGGATTGAGCCGGGAATGCGCGTCATATCCGTCAATGGCAAGCCGCTTACCGATATGATCGTCTGGCTTTGGGAGTCGGACGAAGAGACTGTGGCTCTCGAAGTCCTCGATCCCACCGATGGGTCCCTCACCCCCGTTGAACTCGAGCGATTCCCAGGTGAGGACTGGGGCTTGCAATTCGATGGACCGATCTTTGATGAAATGCGCACATGCGTAAATGCCTGCGTCTTTTGTTTCATGACAATGCTTCCCAAAGGAGGGCGCGATACGCTCTATATTCGCGACGACGATTATCGTCTGAGCTTTCTCCAGGGCAATTTTGTCACGCTCACCAATATGAGCGATGAAGACGTGCAAAACGTTATCGAGCATGACATGAGCCCCATGAACGTCTCCATTCATGCTATAGACCCCGACGTGCGCCGCAAACTCATGGGTAAAAACGCCGGACGCGGCATCGAGGTCCTCGAATTGCTCATGGATGCGGGCATCGAGATTCACGCTCAGATCGTTTTATGTCCCGGGCTCAACGATGGGGAAGAGCTCGCGCGCACGCTTTGCTATTGCGAGGAACATGAGCAAATAACGAGTTTGGGAATCGTCCCCCTTGGGTTCACCAAGCATCAAAATCGCTTTACCACCTCGTATTCCGATGATCCCGTATCTGCGCGCGACGTTATCGAGATGGTAAGGCCGTATCAGGATAGAGCCTTTGAACGTTTTGGGCGCCACACCTTCCAAATGTCGGACGAGTTTTATCTTGATGCAAGGCTAGACCCGCCTGCAGCCGACTTCTACGACGGCTATCCGCAATACTACGACGGTATTGGCATGATACGTAGCTATCTAGACGATACCGACCAGATACTCGCGTGCGATTCCGAGCGTCTTCACGCCATTCGCCGTGTCCTGGATGACACAGGCGCCACCGTGATGGTTGCTTCTGGAACGGCTGCACGCAACGTAGTTTCCCGATTTGTCGAAAAAAGCCCCCTGGGCGGTAAGGTCTTAGGCATCGAGAATCACTATTTTGGGGGCAATGTCGATGTCACCGGCCTTATTTGCGCTCAAGACCTACTTGAACAGACCCCAGACGATCTCTCAAACGTTTTGTTCTTTATGCCTAGCGTCATGTTCAACGCCGATGCCATGACGCTTGACGAGTATCATCAAGACCAGTTAACTCGCGAGCTCGAATCGCGGGGAGCACGGGTTTTCGTTGTCTCCACGATGCCGAAAGACCTGCTGCAAGCACTTAACAAAGCACTCGACCTCTAATCCAGGTCCCGTCTGCAAGGAGATACATATGAAGCCCATCGTTGCGGTCGTCGGCCGTCCGAATGTCGGTAAATCCACCCTCGTCAATCGCATCGCCCAAACCTCTGACGCCATCGTCCACGAAAGCCGTGGCGTTACGCGAGACCGCTCCTATTACGACGCCGATTGGTGTGGTCATGAGTTCACGCTTGTAGATACGGGCGGCATCGAGCCCATGAAAAGCGAGGATATCTTCTCTGCCTCGATTCGCGACCAAGCTCTTGCCGCTGCAGAAGAAGCCGATGTCATCCTCTTCGTTGTCGATGGCTCCGTCGGCGTCACCGAAGAAGACGAGAGCGTTGCGCGCATGATCAAGCGCGCAAAGAAGCCCACCTTCTTACTCGTCAACAAGCTCGACAATCCCGATCGCGAACAGGAGCGACTCTGGGAATTCTATTCGCTGGGCGTAGGTGACCCTATCGCGGTTTCCGCTCTGCACGGCCATGGAACAGGCGACCTTCTCGATGATGTCGTCGCGCTGCTTCCCGAATCGTATGACGAAGAAAAGATCGATGATGGCATTCTCTCGGTCGCCATCATCGGTAGGCCCAATGCTGGCAAGTCCTCCTTGTTCAACAAGATTCTTGGCTCCGATCGTTCCATTGTATCCAACGTCGCCGGCACCACGCGCGATGCCATCGACACCGTCATCGAGCGCGGCGACAAGAAGTATCGCCTTGTAGACACTGCTGGCATTCGTAAAAAGAGCACCGTGTACGAGAATATCGAATATTACTCGATGGTTCGCGGACTTCGCGCAATCGACCGTGCCGATGTTGCCCTGCTCGTTATCGATTCTTCCACCGGTATGACAGAACAGGATCAAAAGGTCGCCAATCTCGCCATCGAGCGCGGCTGCGCCATCGTTGTTCTGCTCAACAAATGGGATCTTTTGCCCGACGACCATGCGCGCGAACAGATGATGGAGACGGTCGAACGTCGCATGGGTATGGCAAAATGGGCAAATTACCTGCGAATCTCTGCCCTCACTGGCCGCTCGGTCGAAAAAATCTGGGCTCTTGTCGATTCTGCCGCACAAAATCGTTCGGCACGCATCTCGACTTCTAGACTCAATCAGCTCTTGACCGATATGCGTGAGTTCGGCCACACCATTGTCGACGGCAAGCGCCGCCTGCGCATGCACTACGTAACGCAAACAGGAACCAATCCGCCCGCTTTTACGTTCTTCGTCAATCACACCGATCTGATTAACGATAGCTATCGCCGCTATATTGAGAACCGTATGCGCGCGACCTTTGATTTCAAGGGCACTCCCATTCGTTTGCGATTCCGCAAGAAGGATCAAAAAGAGATGGGGAAGGAAGATAAGTAATGCAAAGCTTTTCTTTGGAGTCTTGCTTGCCAATCACCCTTGCTTGCGTTGTCGTGTCCTTTCTTGTCTGTGGCATCCCCTTTGGTTTGATCATCGGCAAGCTATCCGGCAACGGTGACATCCGAAATGCCGGGTCGGGCAACATCGGCACTACGAACGCACTTCGCGTTGCAGGACCTAAAGCAGCCGCCGCAACGCTGCTTTTCGATGTGCTCAAAGGCGTGCTAGGAGTCTGCGTCTCTCGCATCGTCATTGCACATGTAGCCTTTGAGGGCAACGTCGCCATGCTCGCTCCCGGCGCTCCTGCCGATTGGGTGCTGGCTCTTGTTGCCCTCACCTGCCTGTGTGGACACGTTTTTTCTCCTTACCTTCATTTTCACGGGGGCAAGGGTATTGCCGTAGGTGTCGGCGTCCTCTTTGGATGGTATTGGCCCCTCGCACTTATTCACCTTGGCATCTTTATCGTTCTCGTAGCGATTACAAAATTTGTCTCAGTTGGTTCCATAGCAACTGCGGCGTTAGTTCCCGTTACGGTGAGCATCGCATTTCCTTATTCCTCTATTCCTTGTAAGCTATTGATGGCTGCCATGGGCGTCATCGTTGTATGGGCTCATCGAAGCAATATCAAAAAACTACTGGCTGGAAAAGAATCAAAGCTTTCCTTTACAAAGCGCGTTTCGAAAATGGATGATGCATCATGAAAATCACCCTGATCGGCTCCGGCTCCTGGGGAACCGCGATTGCTGGTCGAGCAGCGTCTAATGGCAACGACGTCATCATGTGGTCACATAGCGAAGAATGCGCTCGGGGCATCAACGAGCAAGGGGTCAATCCTCGTTACCTCACTCATTACGAACTCCCCAAAAACGTTAGCGCTACAACCGATATCGTGAAAGCGCTCGAATGTGCCGACGGCATTATTTTTGCCGCGCCTTCCACGCACCTTCGAGAAATCGCGAATCAAGCGGCTCCTTATATCTGCGAAACCACACCGATCCTTTGTCTCACCAAGGGAATCGAGTCGACAACCGGCCTGCTTATGAATGAGGTCATCGGCGATGAATGCGGGCACCCAGAGCGCATTGCAGCACTCTCTGGCCCCAACCACGCAGAAGAGGTATGCCAAGGACAGCTTTCTGCCGCCGTTATCGCCGCCGAAGACAACGACGTCGCCAGTTTTTTTAAAGGAATCCTTTTAGCACCAGAATTCCGAATCTACCTTTCCGGAGACGTCATTGGCGTTGAAATGTGCGGAGCGGTCAAGAACATCATCGCCATTGTATGCGGTATTGCCTCGGGTGCTGGATTCGGCGACAACACCCTCGCGCTTATCATGACCCGCGGACTGGCCGAGATCAGCCGTCTTGTTCATGCTCGCGGCGGCGAGGCCCTCACCTGTATGGGTCTTGCCGGAATGGGCGACCTTGTAGCAACTTGTACATCGCCACATTCGCGAAACCGTTCCTTTGGCCACGCCTTCTCCCAAGGCACCAGCCTGGAGCAGTATCAAAACCAAACACATATGGTCGTCGAGGGCGCTCACGCAGCAAAAAGCGCAACCGAGCTCGCCCACGTCCTCGGTGTCGACGCTCCGCTTACGTTTGCCCTCAATGATGCCCTTTGGCATGGACAAAGTATGCAGGAGGTCCTGACCAATCTCGTCGATCGCGTTCCCACAGAGGAGTTCTACGGAATCATCGAATAGAAAGGGTGCAACAATGCGCAACGTTAAAATCTCTCCTTCGATTCTCTCCGCCGACCTTGGCAATCTTGCGCAGGATCTGGAGAAAATCTCAAACGCCGATTTCATTCATATCGATGTCATGGATGGCCACTTTACGCCAAACCTCACCTTTGGACCCGAGGTCGTACGCGTTGCAAAGCGCGTAAGCAACGTGCCGCTCGACGTGCACATGATGGTTTCGAATCCCGAAGAATCCATTGACTGGTATGCCGACGCCGGCGCCGACCTCATTACGGTTCACTACGAGGCTGCGACGCACTTGCATCGAATCGTATCGCGCCTCCATGACAAGGGCGTTCAAGCCGGCGTTGTCTTGAATCCCGCAACACCTGTTTGCCTTCTCGAGAGCATCATCGACGATCTTGATATGGTTCTGCTTATGAGCGTGAATCCTGGATTCGGCGGTCAGAAGTATATTGAGGCAACGTATGCCAAGCTTCGCGAGCTCACTACCTTGTGCAAACGCCATGGTGTCGACCCAATGATTGAGGTCGATGGCGGTGTTGGCATGGGCAATATCGAACAGATTGTTGCCGCTGGCGCCAATGTTCTTGTCGCTGGCTCCGCCGTCTTTGGATCGCAAGATCCCGCTCAGGCTGTTTTCGACCTTCGCGAGGCCGGCACTCGAGGCATCGCAAAACAAAACGCCTAGAGGTAAACCGACCATGCCCTTCGCCCATACCGAAATGGTGAATCTAGATTACGCCGCATCGACCCCTCTTCGCCTCTCCGCCATCGATGCACAGCGCGAATATGACAATGGTCCGCTTGCCGGAGTCAACCCCAATTCACTTCACTCCCTAGGTCGAACGGCGGCACAAAAGCTCGAGGGATGCCGCCGCTCGCTCGCTCAAACGCTTGGACGCTCTGTTCGCCCAAGCGAAGTCATCTTTACTGGCGGAGGCACCGAAGCCAACGCAATGGCCCTTCTTGGTATAGCCGAGGGAGCCAGACAGTCAAATAAGCATCGCACGCGCGTTCTCATCTCGGCGATCGAACACGATTCGATGCTCGACAACATTCCTCTGCTTCATGCCGCAGGCTTTACCACCAATTTGATTTTTCCCAACAGCTATGGAGTTATCGAGGCGAAAACCCTCGCCAGCATGATGGACGATTCGGTTGCCCTCGTTTCGGTAATGCTCGCCAACAACGAAACGGGAGCAGTTCAGCCTATCGCCGACCTTGCAGCCTGCGCTCATGAACATGGGGCCTATTTTCATACAGACGCTATCCAGGGTTTCCTTCACGTACCATTTGATATCGATAGCCTTGGTATCGACGCCCTTTCCCTCGCTGGTCATAAAATCGGTGGCCCCGTGGGAGTGGGTGCGCTGTATTTAAAGACGCGTACGCCCTTTCGACCTCGCATCTTTGGGGGAGGCCAGGAAGCAGGTAGGCGTCCGGGGACGCAAGACTTGCGTCAAATAATCGCGTTGACAGCAGCTGCATTGGAGATGTATCCAAATGTGGCACATGACTTCACTCGCCTTACCGAACTCTCCAACGCTCTTTACGACCGCCTGGTGAAGCATCCGCTTATCCATGCAACAATAGGCGAGTATCGCAAAGTCGATCATCTTCCCGGCATTGTCTCCATCACCGTCGATACTTTCGACTCAGAAGACCTCATTTTGCAGCTTGATGCCCGTGGTTTTGAAGTGTCTGCTGGCTCAGCCTGCACAAGTGGCAATCAAGATGCCAGCCATGTTTTGCTCGCAATGGGTATTCCGCGCAATCGCGCGCTGGGCTCCCTGCGCATTTCTTTTGACGACCGAATCGACCCCGTCTCGCTCGATCGGTTCTGTTCGTGTCTTTTCGAAATTATCGGAGAACCTCATGCTGGTTGCTAACCTTCTAGACGCTCTTTTCGAAGCGTTTCCCCTCGATACCGCCGAGCCTTGGGACCACGTCGGGCTGTCCGTTGGAGACCCCTCGTCTTTAATCACGGGCGTAACGTGTGCCCTCGATGCCACTCTCGACAATGTTCGCGCGGCTCACAAATCGGGCTCGAATGTCCTGCTTACGCATCATCCTGTCTATATCAAAGCTCCGGATGCATTTAAGCCTGCCGAAAGCCTTACCCCCAGCTCCTCCTCCGTTGTGTACGAAGCCGCGCGCCTCGGTGTCTCGGTAATTTCGATGCACACCAATCTCGATCGCTCGGCAGCAGCCCGAACGCTCCTGCCCGAACTCATGGGCTTCACCGCGTCTTCTTCGCTTGAATTTGTGCAACAGCCCGATCTTCTTGGCCTGGGGGCAGTCGCGGACATTGCACAAACCAACCTCGCCGAACTCGCCAGCTGCACTTCTCGCATCTTCCACACACAGCCGCGGGTGTGGGGCGAACCGTCCCATCGCATCTCAAGAGTGGCTTTTTTGGGTGGTTCACTTGGCAATTTCGGAGAATTGGCGCTCAGGGCAAACGTGGATGCAATTATCTGCGGGGAGGCAGGCTATCATATCTGTCAGGACCTCTCAATACGTGGCCTCGACGTACTGTTGCTTGGCCACGACCGCTCAGAAGAGCCATTCGTGGAAATCTTGGCAAAAGCCGCACAACAAGCAGGGGTCACGCCCGCTTCCATAGCTACAATTACTCATCCAACACAATGGTGGACGGCAAAGTAATAATCATTAAGGAGAACCTCATGAGCGTTGGCTCGACACTTTTGGAATTACAGGAAATCGATCTTACGCTCATGCGCGACAACGAGCAGCTTCAAAATCTGCCTGAAATCGCAGAGCTAGCGCGACGCCGCAAACTCTATATCAAGCTTAAGGGCGACGTAACAAAATACTTTGCCCAGCGCAAAGATATTGAAATCGATTTGCAGGAGCTCGACGATCGTGAGCAGGCACTTCGCGACGGTATTGAGAAAGCTCGCCGCGAAGTCGACATGGACGACTACCGTCAAGTCCAGCAGCTTGAGATTACGCTTTCCGACTTTGCCAAAAAGCTTGATCGAGTTGAGTTTGAGCGCAGCGAAGCCCACCAGAAGCTCAGCACAATCCAGGCTGACGAGGCTACCCTGAAGCAGAATCTTGAAAAGATCGAAGCCGCCATTGTGGCGCTAACCAAGCAGGCACGTACGCATGCTGCCGATATTCAAAGCGCCATCGATAAGAACGAGCGCAAGCGCGCTCAACTCTTTGAAAGCCTTGACCCGGCGCTCGGCAATGCCTATAAGGACGCCTCAAAACGCTTTGGCCATTTAGCTGTCGAGAAACTCGAGGGCAACGTCCCGAGCATCTGCCGCATGACCCTCCAGTCTTCGAGCATGAGCGACCTGAAGCATGCCAACGAGGTCACCGAGTGCCCGTATTGCCACCGCCTAATGGTCATCCTTCCCGAGGAGTAGGCTATGGGTGTCTGTGGATCCAGCGAAGAAAAGACCGTCCTCCTCTGCGTCACCGGCTGCATTGCAGCATATAAGTCCTGCGAGATCTTGCGCCTTCTGCAAAAAACGGGATACCGCGTAAAAGTGCTTATGACAGAGCACGCAACTCAATTTGTGGGTCCCACAACATTTCGTGCTCTGACGCATGAGAAAGTGGCTATAGGACTCTTCGATGACCCAGAAGACCCCATTCACCACATATCGCTTGCTCAGGAAGCCGATGTCGTCCTTGTCGCACCGGCAACGGCAAATAGTATCGCCAAATTGGCGCATGGCATCGCAGACGATCTCCTGTCTACAACTTTGCTCGCGACAAAAGCGCCCATTCTCATCGCTCCAGCAATGAATTCGGGAATGTGGAGCGCCGCGGCTACGCAAGAAAATGTAGAGGTGCTTAAAAGTAGGGGAGTGCACTTTGTTCAGCCGGACTCTGGCTATCTTGCATGCGGCGACGTTGGTTCTGGGCGCTTGCCAACGCCTGAAGCCATCGCCGACGCTACCTGCTCGCTGCTTCAAGGCTCTACCGACCTCGTTGGTGAGCATGTCCTCATAACGGCAGGTCCAACTCATGAGCCCATCGATCCGGTTCGATATATTGCAAATCGCTCGAGTGGAAAAATGGGTCTCGAACTCGCTCGTGCCGCTCGCAATCGCGGGGCAAACGTGACGCTTATCGCCGGGCCCATCGAGCTTCCCATTCCAGCGGGGATCGAAACCATCCATGTTCAAACGGCTTCGCAGATGCGCAACGCAGCTGTGAAGGCTTTTGGACGTTCCTCCATCGCTATTCTTGCAGCCGCTGTTGCCGATTACACCCCTTCCGCGCCGTCCGACCATAAGCTCAAGAAAGCAGTCGATCCAATCAACTCGATTCCGCTTATCCAGACCCAAGATATCCTTGCAGAGCTATCCTCCAATAAAGAGGATCGCATTGTCATTGGATTTGCGGCAGAAACAAACGATGTCGTGGAATACGCCCAAGCCAAACTCAAGCGAAAGGGGTGCGACGCCATTGTCGCCAATGACGTTTCGCGTTCGGATGCTGGCTTTGGCTCTTCAAACAACCGTGCGTGGTGGGTTACTTCGAGCGCAGTTGACGATCTTGGATTGCTCGAAAAGCAAGCCCTTGCAGATGACATCCTCTCTCGCAGCCTTTTGATCAAAACTAATTTAAAATAATACTTGCATCTTTAATTCGCTTTGAGTAAAGTATTCTTCGTTGCGCAAGACGCAACGACATATCGGGACGTGGC
>CATWBG010000023.1:0-23870 GCA_958348985.1 uncultured Collinsella sp.
TGAAAAGGTGGTCTCTGGTTCTAAAGAGTTCTGGTGCTAAATCCTAAAGACGGGTTTCTTTAGCCTCAAAATCGCCCTCGACAGAGAAGAGCCCGAACCGCCAATCGTAGAAGCGGTTGACGCGCTGAAGCTCGTAAGATGCCACGACTGTGCAAGGTACTCAAAAGTACAGCCAGCACTAGCCATGTCGATGTTCGTGTGCCCCTATTGTGGAATAGGACAATTCAATGACCGATGAGATCACATTTTTCAAAGTCCTTCTCTATAAGCACGCTAACGAGGCGAATGCCCTGCTGCGCGCAAACTATGACGGCCTCGAAACCGCAATAGTCCGCTATCTCTCCTTCATCGATAAAGAGCCACTCATACAAGCGTTCATCTGCGATTGCGTCCAGGAGCATCTCCCCGCGGGGTTTAGTCCAACTAGCGCGGTTGACCAAGTCTGCGCGGAATATGGCACAACCTTCGCATTCCCGCCCAGCCTCGAGGGCGAGTGCGGAGTCGTCTATCTCATCCTCAAGGACATCGTTGCGCGCAAGTCATCGCGCAACTTTGGACTTCTCTACAAATATGGTGGGGGATCAACAAAATACGATGACATGACATCAGGCTTTCTAAATGAAGTTGCCTTCCGCCTAGTCAACGGCGTCAAACAGGCCCTAACAATCAAGGGCATCGAACTTGGATTGGATAGCAGCTTGACTCAAATCAACACTTTCAATAACGAAGGGGCAGCTATTGTCGCCCAGTCATCAGATAGCTCGACGATCAGTATTACTCAAACAAATGGCATTAACAGGAGTGAACTGGAGAGCCTCATCTCAAAACTGAGAGAATCCCTCAACGACTTACCCGATGGCAAGCGCGAACAAGTCTCCGAGACTTTGTTGGGCCTAAAAGAAGAACTTCAGGAAAAGAACCCCAAGCCCTCTGTTATCAGGTCACTTTGGACCACAATCAAAGGATTCAATGATTACGCATCCTTTGCAAAAAACGCAGCATCTCTCGGCCTCTTTCTTTCGTCTCAATTTCCGTGGTTTGTCTCCTAGCCCATTCCGCAGCCCCTCAGTCTCGCGACATTACTTGACGCGGCATAATCGCGCCCCTCGCGAAAACACTTCTAGCCAGGTTACCTACCCAACCAACCACTTCCAAGCGGGGACCACATTAACGGTCCCCGCCTTTGTATCCACAACTTCCTCCGCATCCATCGTCACGATTGTCGATTCTTCAATCCCGTATTTCTCCATGGCAGCCTCGAGGGCCGAGAGCTCGCGCTTCCTCGTTTTTGGGTTCGCGAGGTCAACGCTCACCTGCACCAGCTGGAATACATCGCCCAGCAAAGCATCACCAAAAACAAAGTCGACCTCGTGAGACCTGCCATTATGTTCAAAGGTCAAACGCGCAAGCGATCCCGTTCTTGCGTTGGGAGCCATCCGCCGCAACTTATTGAACACCGCAGTCTCTAGACGTTGCCCCTCTTCTTTACTCGCAGCCCGAGAGAACGCTGCGAACAATCCCGGATCAACGGCATACACCTTCGAGCTAGAACGGGGATTGCCCGCAAGTGAACGATTCAAATCTCCCAGTGAAAAGAGCAAGTAAGCCTCTTCGTAATACGCCAAAAGATTCGCCAGCGTCTCCCTTGAAGTCGAAACACCGCGGCTCTTGAACTCGTTGACAACCTTGTTTACCGACAGCTCCCGTGCAGACGACGCAAGACATCGCGAAAGAAAACTCGAGGCAACCTGAGGTTTCCGCAGGTCATAGCGCTCAATTACGTCCATCGCCGCCGTTCGATATGCATATTCTTGCATGAGCATCATGCCTTCGGCAGCGGGGAGCGCGAGTGCGGCAATATAACCCCCTCGCCGCAGGTACTCGCTTAAGGCATTTCTGAGCACCGCAGCATCTGTTGACGAAAAGCCTTCGGGTGTGGTAGCCGCCACGCCCTTCTTCAGGCGAACAAACTCGGAAAAACTCAACGGGAAAAGCTCTCTTGAGAGCGAGCGACCTCTGAACTCGGAGGCGAGCTCGGACGACAGCATCTTTGACGACGAGCCCGTTACGTATACCGTTGCTTTGGTCGAATCGATAACACGCCGCAGGAACAGGCTCCAATCAGGAACTTCCTGTATCTCGTCAAAAAAGAGAAAGCAGCCTTCCTCCTTGGCTATCGGATGGATGGCAAAGAACGTATCCAGGACGTCGGCGAGGAGTTCGGATGAGTACGGCTTGAGTCGCTCGTCTTCAAAATTGAAGTACAGCATGGTCTGCGGGTCATAGCCCGCTGCGACCACATCACGCATCTCCTGGAATAGACGGTAGGTCTTTCCACAACGGCGTGTGCCAACAATCACCTGCGCCAAATTGTTCCGCCCGGGTTTTTGAATGGGAAGAAGCTGCAGTTCGCGATCGAAAACTTCGGGGATTCCAAGCTGCTCAAAATCGAGGATTTTCTCCTGCACAAGTGAATTGAACGGCATAGTTACTCCAAATCTTGCAAAGCTACTTTGCAAGAAATTCTAAATCTTACAATCCTACTTTGCAAGATTTGCCACAAACGATATGCAGCCCCCGTGCTAGCGCATAGAACCCATCACGTCCGCGGCACCAAACGCCTAGTCCCGCCGTGCGTACTTCAGATAGCCGCCCACGCTGTAGTGATCGGCACCATCATTCGCCTGGCTTCCCTCGCCGCCCACAACGCCCAGGTAACCGTCCTCGAGCTTGTTGCCGTCCTTGTCCACCACAAGCGCGTACCAGTGACCAAACTCGTGCGCGGGCTTACGCAGCTGGCACGTCAGCGTCAGCTTAGACTCGCCCTCCTTGCAATAAAAGGCACCCTGGCGCTCTCAAGCTTTGCCAGCAGGCAGCCATCGAGCCAAAAGCAGATAAACGGCGTCTCAAACGCATCTGTAAGCGCACCGGCCTCGCTGTTGTACACGTAGCAGAACAAGGCGCGGTCGCTCGAGCAGCTCAGCAGATTGACCTCGGTCGCCTTGAGCTTGAACTCCACCACAGCAAACGCACCGGGATGATCTGCATTCTCGCTCACGTTGGTAACGGCGGTCTTCACCTGGAAATAGAACATCTCGGCGGGCACATCGGGCTGCTCGAGCCTTTGCTTAAGGTTGAGCGACACCACGTCGACGCCCATGTCTGCAGGCGGGCGCAGTGCGTCCAAGCCGTTGCGATACAGCAAGCTCATAAGCTGGTACTCACCGGTATAGCCGTTGTACAGCAGGTCGAAAAAGTCCTGGGCCACGTGCTTCTCTTCTAGTCTCGAGACAGTCCATTCGATTCTAGCGTTGACACGCGCAAATAGCCCAACGGATAATCATCGACTTTGGGGCCGCGGGTACGGGGCCACGGCGGTTGAGCACTCCCTCGCCATGATGTTTGCTCGGGTAAGCACCTGCTCGCACAGGTTGTCGTCGAGCAGCGCGATCTGTGTGATCAGGGCCTTCGCGAGCACCAGCTCGTTGAGCGCGGGTTTATCCTCCCACAGCTCCTTGAGCACATCCGTGGCATCGAGCACCTTGCTGTAGCTGCGGTCCGGCAAGGTCGCAAGAGCACCCTCGGGGTTGTGGCGCAGCTCCCACACAAAGGCGACGGCGGGGTTTCCCATCGCGCGATTGGCAACCATCTAATCATGCACAATCCAATCTCTGCATACGACTGGTTGTCCGTATCCCCCAAGCCCGGGAACGCTATGCAAACAAGCGACTGACCCGATTCTGCCTACATGGGGAAAACTACCGCCCGGTGGTTAACCGACCCGGCACAATGGTGAGATACGAAGCTGCCCCAAGCGCCCCGACCCCATGAAGCAGGTAAGGAAATTATCCGCAGCATCATTGAGTTCGACAACGTCCACGCCTACACGCGGGGATGCGCACTGAACGTCTGCAAGCTCTAGCACCACAACCGCCACGTGCTCGCAACGCACAAACCCCGGTGCCCCTCTGGTCGGATATGACCGCAAAGGGCGCCGGGGCTCTTCTTTGCGCAAGGTAGATATCCAATGCGCACGCCGTAAAACCTGCCGCCAAGGCGCTCGCGGCAGCCGGCTACCACGTCTATGGGCACAGCGGCGGGAGCGAGCGTCCGCCCACCTTGTCCATCCGTCTCCTAGAACTTATGAACGCCCGCGTCCTCTTTGAGGATCTTCACGATATCGGGCAGGGATGCACCCATCTGCGCCTGAACCGTGGCCTCGACAGCTCCCTCCACAAAGGGGCAGTCCGCCATGACAACGCTGTCGTCGTCCATGTCCTCCAGGACCATCTTGACAGTCATGACGGCAGAGCCCATATCCATAATCACCAGGACTCCATCGTCACCATGGACCTTCTCGATAGCAGCCTCGATCTTCTCATAGCTCGTACCAAACGAGCCGTCCTCCAGACCGCCCGCAGCGACAACCGCGGCATCCGGAGCCATCATGTGCGCATAATCAACCATGGCCTCGGCAAGCTTTTGCGAATGAGAGACCAAAACAATACCGACCATTTGAACTCCTTCTCTAAACCCGTCGCTTCGCGCGGGCGGGACTTCTCAAACCACATACCGTAAACGTGCTACTTCAGGGCATTGGCAAGAGCCGCCAAACAGTAAGCGAAAGATGCAGCGCCCGGGTCCTTATGGCCAACAGAGCGTTCGCCCAAATAACTCGCACGCCCCTTCTTGGCAACCAGGGGAATCGTCGCCTCGGCACCCTGAGCGGCTGCGCGCGCAGCGTCCTCCATGGCCTGCGATGCGCCCTTTCCGTCCTTTACGCTTTGCATAAGCGAATCGATAGCAGGCTGCATGGCATCAAGCATGGTCTTATCGCCAAGCGTTGCCCCCGCAAGCTCCTGTATACCTGTAAAGCCCTTCTCAAGGCCATCGGTAAAGGAGGCGAGAGTTAGGCCGCCCTCCTTTTTAACGCACACGCCCACCTTGCGCAAAATGGTCCCGTACAGAGGGCCAGATGACCCTCCCACCTTGGAGATAACCGTCATGCCTGCCTTTTTGAGCGCAGAGGAAGCATCCTTTGTGGCAAGCTCGGGCAAAAGGTCACGCACGGCGCCAAAGCCGCGGGCCATGTTGATGCCATGGTCGGAATCGCCGATTGGCATATCGAGCTGAGTCAGCTCGTCCTTGTGCACATCGAGCACATTCGCAACGGCAGAAAGGGCTCGACAGACGAGCTGCGTCGCAGGGTCGCCTGAAGCCTTCTCATCGGATGTGGAGGCTGGCTCGGCATCTGCATCCGCACCAACCGCAACAGCCTGGACGACGGGGGCTGCAGACTCGTCCATCTCCGATGCCTGTCCCTGCATCCACGCAGGCGCGGCGGCAGGGGCCGCCAGGTACTCCTTGAGCTCATCGTCAAGACGAAGCAGCGTGATTGAAAAACCACGCATTTCGAGTGAGGTCATGTACGGCCCCATATACGTATGCCAAACGTGCACGCCACGCTGCGCCAAAACGTCATGCACGCGATTATTCACGATGGCAAGCTCATAGGGAGGCGTGGCGCCCGAGCCGTTGACCATGACGGCAACGTCGCTCCCTTTGAAATCGAGGTCCGCGAGAATCGCGTCGAGCATCTCGTCAACCATAGCATCGGCAGGCTCCATCTTGGCGCGGCGCACGCCCGGCTCGCCATGGATGCCCACGCCCATCTCCATCTCGTCATCTGCAAGAGTGAAACCCGGCTTCCCCGCAGCCGGCACCGTGCACGGCTCGATAGCAACCCCCATAGTGCGCACGTTGTCGATAACCTTTTGTGCAACGCGCTTCACATCGCCCAAAGATTCGCCCTTCTCGGCGGCGGCGCCGGCGCACTTATGAACAAAAACCGTTCCCGCCACGCCACGACGACCAACGGTAAATGTCGAGTCCTTGACGGCAACGTCATCGTCCACGATCACATGGTCAACGTCGATTCCGTCTTCACGGGCGTTTTGCTCGGCCATCTTGAAATTCACGACATCGCCGGTATAGTTCTTGATAACAAGGAGAACACCCTTGTTACCGGCGGCAACTGCCTCGATGCCGGCGCTCACGCGATCGACGGCGGGCGAGGTAAACACCGCACCGCCCACGGCGGCATCGAGCATGCCCGTACCCACAAATCCAAGGTGCGCGGGCTCGTGGCCCATGCCGCCGCCGGAAAGCACCGCAACCTTTCCCCGCTTGGCGTGGGCGCGTACAACGATGTCGTCCGCCGTCTTGGCAATCTGGTTCGGATACGCTTTGACGTATCCATCGACTACTTGGCGCTCCACGTCTGCTGGAGCGTTGATGAACTTCTTCATGCTGACCGTGCCCTTCGACTAAATGGGTTAAAACCAGTCGGAATATACCCGCCTCGTCACTTAAACGCTCGATATTGAGCATTTTTTCGATTAATACCAGACGCTTGCACACATTGGAGGCACTCCTCACCCCGAAGCGGCCTCGCGCAATGCCAAGGCCTTTTGCATCGTCTCGGCATACTCAAAATCAAAATCGGATTCCGCTGTAATGCCGCCGCCTGCGCCAACCGTGACTTTACCTCCTTCGCACACGGCGGTACGGATTACGATGTTGAAATCGCAGTCGCCAGAATCTGAAAAATAGCCAATGCTGCCCGTGTAGAGACCCCTAGGAGCTCGTTCGAGCTCGTCGATGATCTGCATAGTGCGAATTTTGGGTGCGCCGGTGATAGAGCCGCCGGGAAATGCTGCCCGCACCGCGTCCACGGCGCAACGATCCCGACGCAGGGTTCCCTCGACGGTCGCGACAAGATGAAAAACCGTTGGATATTCCTCGACGGCAAAAACAGGATCGGTTTTAATGGACCCCGGCTCGCAAGTAAGCGACAGGTCGTTTCGCTCAAGATCGACGATCATCAACAGCTCGCTTTGGTCTTTGGCGCTCTGCGCAAGCTCCCTACGCATTGCCTGGTCTTCGGCCTGGTTCTTGCCGCGCGGCCGCGTGCCCTTGATTGGACGTGTCACCACGTGCCCGGAGCGAATCTCCAAGAACCGCTCCATGCTCGAACAGCAAATATCAATCCCTGGGGCCCTCAGAAAAGCCGAAAAGGGGGCAGGGTTGTAGGTACGCAGGTAGCGGTAGATCTCGTACGGTTCCATTGAGGTCTGCAAGGTCAGGCGCTGCGCCATGTTGACAACATAGGCGTCGCCTGCAAGCAAGTAGTCAATCAACCGTGCAAGCGTCGCCTCATAGCTGCTAGACGTGAAGGCAGAATCGAAAGGCGCAAGCGCATGCTTGCGCGGGGGCTGCAGGGAGGCAGGGCACGAATCAACCAGGTGCTCCATCCATTGCAGCGCCCGACAAGACGCCCGCGTCTTTCCTTGGCAGCAGCAGTACAACGCCTCGTGCTCGATATCCTCAATCACCAAGATATCGTAAAAGCTCATGCTCGCCTGTGGGGCAGACGAGATACTCGTATGCCTGGTCGCTACGCCGCACAGCTCACGGCCAAAGTCATATCCCAAATAGCCAATCGCGCCCCCGGTAAGGGGAAGACGGGAGTCGCCCACGTGCTCGCAAGTCGCAAGCTGCTCTTTGAGCACCTCGAAGAAGTTCCCCGCCGTGCGCTTACTGTTCACGAAACACTCTTTATGCTTCTGTTCCACCGTGAAATAGGGGAAGAGGCCCAATATAGAAAAACGTCCATACGTTCCCGGCATAGACGAGTCCAGAAATGCGAAGCGCGCCTCGTGCCGTATCTGCTCCACGAGGTCGGCAAGTGGACGATAGTGTTTGAGCTTGGTCACGTTCGCACTCATCGAGCTCCCTCCTCTTTCGTCCTCTCCTCGCACGTTTGCGTGAAATCAGAGTCCGCCGTTGGGCTTAGTGCCTCAAGGCCGTCGGCCCTCATGCGCGTCACGAGCCGCCCATAGGCATCCCTCACGCGACGCGAAACAGGACCCAGCTCAAACGCGGCAGATCCGATGGAACACACAGGCATGGCTCCCATAAGGGAATTCGTGACAAAAACCTCATCGGCCCGAAGTAGCTCTACAGGAGTGAGAGGATGCTCCTGCGCCCCCATCTTTTCGATAACAAACTGACGCATGATACCCGGAAGCAGACCGCACGTCACGGGAGGGGTTACAACCTCGCCTCCAAAGACCGCAAAGATATTGGAAACGGCCCCCTCGGCAATCAGTCCGTCGGCATTGAGAAAAAGAGGTTCGTCTATTCCACGCTCCTGCGCATAGCGCTTTTCCACAATGTTCTCTGCGTATGCAAGCGTCTTCATATACGTGAAATGAGACGTCTCACACCTGCGTACATCGCTAAAATCACAACGAAAGGCGCACTTCGCCCCCGGCGCAACATAAGGGTTTTGCCTGAACGAAACGATACGATTGCGCTCGGTAACCGTCAGCTTGAGAGCCATCTCACTCGCAGGATCGAGCTCGGCGCATGCACGCAGCACGATTGCCCGCAAATCTGCCGCGTCGGCCTTGATGCCAAGAAACCTCAGCGCCTCCCCCATGCGCGCCAGATGCTCATCAAAAAAGATCGGCACGCGTCCCGATACCGCAATCGTCTCGAATGTCCCCACCCCAAAGAAAAAGCCATCGTCAGCCTCTACGTTCGCATGCGAGCCCGGAGCGATAATCTGTTCGACCATCGATGAGCGCCCCCTTTACCTTGCAGCATTCCATAAAGTTCGCTATGAGTTCGTGCCCGTAGAGCGTACGCGCCGCCTCGGGATGAAATTGCACGCCGTAGAGCGGCAACTGCCTATGGCGAATTGCCATGACAGCCCCATCGTCACTGTAGGCATCTACAACAAAGCACGAAGGAAGACTCTCTTCTGCGACAACGAGAGAGTGGTAGCGCGTGACGGGGAACAAAGAGGGCATGCCGCAAAACAGACCCTGGCCATCCGTTCGTATCATCGAAACTTTCCCGTGCATAGGACGCTCGCCGCGTATGACACTCGCACCGTATGCCGCAGCGATTATCTGGTGCCCCAGGCAAACGCCCAAAAGCGGCACGCGCATGCGAGCGGCCAACTTCACGATTTGAATGCAGTTGCCACAATCGGCAGGACTTTTAGGTCCTGGAGATATAACGATTCCCTCGAGGGAGCCACGGGCAAGCATTTCGCACACATCGACACATGAAATTTCATCGTTTTTCACCACGACGACATCGGCTCCACATTCGGAAAAATAGCTCGTCAGCATAGCCGTAAAAGAATCGTAGTTATCTACCATCAAGTACATGAAACGGGTTCACCTCGACTTCACGTCAATAAAAAAGACTGCCGAGACCAATCCCATCTCGGGACGGATCGCGGCAGTCTTCCCACATTCTCTATACGCAGGGCACACCTTGCGGATGCAGTATAGTGCACGGCAGCTGGACGGACAAGGACGCACGCAAGGGCCACAAGCTTCTCCGGGTTTTCTTGTTTATGCAACAGAACAACGATGCTATCTGCTCAATCACTTGGCAAAGTTGACGATTTTTTGCCAAGCGTGACAGTTTGGTAAAACGTCTTGCGCAGTACGCGCAGCATGATGCAATTCGCCTATACTGCTTCAGACAGAAACAGCCCGATGCGACATCGCATCGATAGACAAAGGAGACTTCTTATGGCTTGTTTTGTTGTTGGAGGCGGCGAGGCCGTTGCCGTTACCGCCGTTCGTTCCATCGTCAAGAAAAAGGAGATGGAGCGCGGTATCGTCGATAAGGACGGCAATCAGCTCACCGACGCTGCCGAGACCGGCATCTGCTGGACCCGCAAGCTCGGCTGGCTGTGCAACATGCTGTGGGGTGGCGTCATCCTGCTGTGCATCGAGCATATCTGGCATGGCGAGGTCGTGCCCTTCCCGCCGTTCCTGACTGCCATGTACAACGCGGCCGATACCTCTGCTATGTTCCACGAGATGGCAACCGTCGGCGTGGGCATGTGCGTCATGGTCACCGTATGCTGGGCCATCGTCACCGTCGTGGCAGACGCCATGGTCAAGCGCTCCGCACGCACGGTCGCAACCGAGGCCTAATATGACACTCATCATCACGCTTCTTGCCGCCGCCATCGCCACCATCGCGTGGTATGTTGCCGGCCCCAACAGCCAGATGAGAATCGGCGTCCTTGCCCTCATGTACTGGGGTGCGAGCCTTATGTGGACAGTAGACGGCATCGCCAACCTTCTTGAAGGCGAAGCCTTTATCGAGATCGTCGACCACGCCGCGATGTTCGACGATGCCCTGCTGGGCCTCGTTATCGTGACGACCGGCCTTATCGCCTGGGCACTTTACCTGCTGGTCAAAGATCCCAAGGGAATGGTCCGCAAGTCATTGGCCGTCTAGCGCCTCGCCAGCGCAACGCGAACGCATAACGCTCCTGGTAGAAGCATCTATCAGGAGCGTTTTCTTTGCCTATCGAAGCCGAATGGCACTCCGTCGTGTCTATTTCCTCGCGCTGCGCAGCGCCAAGAACAGCAACACGCAGGCCGCCGCCTCGAGGACCAGCGCATACACGACAATCGCCACCTGACCATGAGCATACAAGGCGCCCGTCACGCCTGCGCCCACAAACGAGCCCACGCCCATGAAGACCGAGAACATGCCGTACGACGTTGCGCGCTTACAGCCCGGCACCATATCGGCAACCGCCGCACGCATGGTCGATTCCTGGATACCCAAGCTCGCGCCCCACAAAACCACGCCCGCAACCACCGAGACAAGGCTGTTTCCAAACGCAAAGAGCGGGACGATTGCGCTCACCACCGGTAGAGCGAACAGCACGCGCACGCCCACCTTGTCGTAAATCGGCCCCGTTATCAGCGCAAACACGCCGTCAACACCCATAGCCACCGCATAGAGCACGGCAACCGTCGGCGCCGAGACGATATGGGCAGAAACCATGTGGAATGACATGACGCCAAACGTTCCCACGCCAGCCAAGACCAAGCCGCAAAAACCCGTGTAGATCCAAAACAGACGAGGGAGCTTGATAGGCTCCACTGCCGAGACCTTCGATGCACTCACAGCGTCGTTCTCGGCCGAATCGACCTCGTCGTCTTCCTCAAACACCTCGGGGCGCGGAACGCGATAGCGCAAGTATAGTAGCACGCCGATAGCGGCGAGTCCGGGGATGAGCATCACGCCGAGCGCAGGGCCATATGCGTTGTGCGTCGCCTGCAAAATCGCTGCCGCGATAAGTGGACCCGCCACGGCACCCACCTGGTCGAGCGCCTCGTGAAAGGCAAAACCCTTGCCGCGGCCCACGCGAGAGGCCGCGTGCGAGAGCATAGCATCGCGCGAAGGCGTGCGCAGCGACTTTCCAAAGCGCTCGAAGATGATAAGAAATGACACGCCCAGCACGCTGCCCGCAAATCCCATGGCGGGAACAGCGAGGCCCGTTGCCGCATAGCCCAAGATAGCGAATGCCCAATAGCGGCCAGAACGATCGGCAGCAGGCCCGCTTGCCAAACGTCCCGCCAGCGAAGTTGCCTCGCCCAAGCCCGAAACCAAACCTACAACCGCCGCCGTAGCGCCTACCGAATACAGCAACGGACCTTGGAGCGAAAGCGCGGCCTCGTACACGATGTCCATCAGCATGCTCACGATGCCAAAGCCCAGGATAAATCCCATGGGGCTTGCGGCGCCCACCCTTGTCTTCCCCACCATGCAATGACCCTCTAATCCTCAACCGGCGACGTCACTCAATAAAAAAGGGGAACAAATCCCTCAAGGACTTTGTTCCCCTTTTGCACTAGAGCAACCCTGCAAGTAAAAACACGGTGTGTGAAGGTACTCAGGGAAATCGGACTGGTACGTTATGGGACATCATGGACATCAAAGACCTGGAAAGGGAACTTGGTTTCGATATTGATGAGCTTGAGAAAGCCGCTGAAGCCTATGAGAATGACAAATGGCCGGCTGGACGCACAACTAGACTTGGACGGCCGCCCATTGCAGACGAACCGAGCGCCGTTCTGTCCACACGCGTAGGCGAATCGGTCATTGCGGCATTTGATGAAAAAGCAAAGCGTCACGGGCAATCGCGAACCGAACGCCTCAGAGAGCTCGTCCTTCTTGACACCCTCATCGCGTAAATTCCAAAACGTATGGGATACGCCCTCGCCTTCTTTGGGTATCTTTCCATCAGCATTAGCAACATCACTACCGATTGGAGTCCCATGTCAGCAAACCACGAGCTTGAGCTTTACGTCATGACTGGATGCCCTTATTGCGCCAAAGTCGAGCATTTTCTTGCCAGCAACGGCATCTCTATCCCCCAGCGCAACATCACAACCGACCGCGCCGCCGAGCAGCACCTGGTTGCCGCAGGCGGAAAGCGCCAGGTACCGTGCCTCTTCATCGATGGCAAACCACTCTACGAATCGAGCGACATCATCACCTGGATTCAAAAGAACCTGCTGTAACAAAATCACAGGCGCGCTCCATACAAGGAACGCGCCTGCGAATGCTATCCATGAAAACGAGGGGCGTCGGCAAGAGGCTCTTCGTTAAAGACCCGCTCGACAGTCACTTCATACTCAGCTGCCTTGCGTGCCTTGCGAACAAGCCGATGAACCGCCAGCGGATCTGCAAAGGCGCACTTGGCGTAGAACCACCACTCCTTCATGCGAAACACCGCGTTGCCGCCCATCCCGGCTTCATAGGTGCGGTAGAGTTCATTGTGAAAATGCTGAAGCTCCGCGACCGTCATCGCCGGGCCTCCCTGCACCATACGAGCCAGCGCAGGATTGGCAAGCAGCCCCCTACCGATCATCACATGGCGCGTCTGCGGATAGGCCGCCACGAGTGCGTCCATATCGTCCACGTCAAAGATGTCGCCGTTATACGCCACAGGAAACGGCGCACGCTCGAGCGTCTTGCCATAGAGCTCCTGCCGAGGTACGCCCTTGTAAAAATCGGCACGCACGCGCGGATGCACGATGAGCTCTGCCAGCGGGCAGCGGCAATACAGATCCAAGATATCCTGATACTCCGCATCGCTCTCAAAGCCCACACGTGTCTTAACCGAGACGGACAGTGCGGACCTATTGCAAATATCTTGCAAAAAGAGCTCGAGCTCGCCCAGGTCGCGCAAAAAGCCGGAGCCCTTCCCTTTGCCCACAACCGTGCCAGAGGGGCAGCCCAGGTTGAGATTGACCTCGTGGTAGCCCATATCGGCCAAAACCTGGGTTGCCCCCACAAACTCGTCGGCATTTTTGCTCATAAGCTGAGGGATAACAGTGAGCCCCTGATTGTTCGCCGGGTCAAGTTCCTTGAAGGCTTTTCCTCCAAAGGTCTTGCCCACACGAGGAGGCGGTAAAAACGGCGTGTAGTAACGGTCGAGCGCACCGAAGCACTCCGCATGCACACGACGAAACACATAACCCGTAAGCCCCTCCATGGGAGCCAGCGACAGTATCACGTACGGTATCCCTCTCGATTCAGATGCTCTTTTGACCGAATCATCTTACGGCATCGCCAGGTGATATCCAATTGAACGGCTGAATCCCATATCTGCTAGAGGAAGAGCTGGGGATCTTTCTTCACGGAACACGCGCTTTCGATCCTCGCGACGACAGCGTTGGCAATCTCCTGCGTTCGGGTTGATGGGCTGAATACGATCTTTACTACGTTCATGTCGGTCAATCCTCTCCTTTTAGGATGTGCGATCCGGCAAACGCGTACCTCGGTCCCTCAGCGAACATGCGACTTGCTGCCTTGACTGTGCTCACTGTGAGCACGCTGTTCATTGTGTCTGTCAAAACAAGGAAATAGCAAGAACATATTGGGGAACGGGCAATATCTCGTCGCATAGAATCGTGGCAACGCAAGAAAGGGGCCCCAATGCTCAGAAAATCATTCTTCAACCCATTCTCCGCGCTACTGCTCGCACTTGCCACTCTCGCGCTTTTTGTCGATGTTCTTCCCCGACCACAAGGCGAAGTAGATATATTCGCCCCCGTCGTTTTGTTCCTCATGTGGTTTGTAGGAGGTCTTGTCAGGCTCTTTTACGAAGAAGAGGCAAAGCGAACCTTCGAACGCCACATGTCCCGCGCAAAGCACACGATGGTCTGGAGACAAGACGGAGCGTGTTGGACTCAGGTTGACGCGAACCTGCTCGCCGTGGGCAACGTGATTCGCATCAGCGCGGGCATGCTGTGCCCCGTCAATGTATCTCTCAACGCAGGCAAGCATGTACTTGTCTCTGAGGCCTCCCTCACGGGCGAAAGCGGGTTCTCCATAAAAGAAGAAGGTGACGTTATCCTGGCGGGGACCACTGTTACCGACGGTCAGGCGACGGCAACCGTGCTTTCGGAAATCGGCGACCAAACACCTCCGGCGCGCCTTGAGGGCACTTCGCACGCCAAATACGGCATCGGTGCAAAAAACGTCTGCCTCGACCTCATCAAATGCATGCTCGTTGTACTTCCCTTTGTGATGTTTGTCCGCGGCGTAATGCTTGGAGACTGGGCACAGGCCTTACTCTTCGCGCTTGGAACCGCCGTAGGTCTGGTGCCCGAAATGCTGCCGGTGGTCACCAGCGTTTGCCTTTCGGGAAGTGCCCGGCGCCTTAAAAATAGGCAGGTCATCGTTAAAAACGTCGATGCCATGGAGTCCTTGGGATCCATGGATGTTGTGTGCGTCGACAAAACAGGCACCCTCACCGAGGACCTCGCCGTGCTGGAGTATTACACAGACATTTTGGGAAACGAGAGCACCCAAACCCTTGGGCTGGCCTATCTCGAATGCACACGACAAGGCATGAAGAGAAACCAGTTGGATCGCGCCGTGGTTACAGCCTGCAACTCAAAGCACCTGTCCTTTCCGGCAAAAGAGCTTTCAAAAGCGTTTTCCCTGAGCGCGAGCGACCCCTTTGACCATGTGACCAAGGCATCCGGTGTAAAGCTCTCCGCAGCGCCCAACGCCTTTGGCCGCCTGGGTTTTTCTGCATTGCCCGAGACGCGCCTGACCATTGTTAAGGGCGAAGTCGAAAGCGTATGTGCCCGATGTGCTTGGGCCGATTTCAAAGGCGAGCTTGTTCCTATGGATGCCGAAGGGCTGACGAGCGCCCTAGACGTTGCCGACGATATGCGCTCAGACGGCATTAAGGTCCTGGCAGTTGCCTATAGCACGACATCAACCGACTGGAATAACCTGGTTCTCTGCGGTTTTTTGGGCTTCTTCGATGCACCCAAAGCAAGCGCCCGTGCAGCCGTCAAGGCGCTATCCGACCTATCGGTCGAGGTCCGCGTGCTCACCGGAGACTCGGCTTCCGTCACCAAATCTACGTGTTCGAGGCTCGGCATCGCATCCGATACCGTGATAACCGGCTCGATGCTCGACAAAATGAGCGAATCGGAAGCCCTGCTCCGCGTGGGCCGAGGGCGTATCTTTGCCGAGCTCACGCCCATCCAAAAGGCACGGATCGTCAACCTCATTAGACTTTCGGGACATACCGTCGGATACATTGGGGACGGCGTGAACGACGTTCCCGCGCTCACTGCAGCAGACGTCGGCCTTGTCGTCGATTCTGCGGCGGCGGAGTCCAAGGAGGTTTCAGACCTCGTTCTTCTTGAGCGGGACCTGGGGGTTGTCGCCGAGGGCGTTCGAGAAGGCCGCCGCGCCTTTGCAAACGCTTCCAAGTACATTCGCATCGCTTCAAGTTCGAACTTTGGAAACATCTGCTCGGTTGCCGCCGCAAGCGTGTTTCTTCCGTTCCTACCCGCGACCGCCGCGCAACTGCTCATCTTGAACCTCTTCTACGATGCCGTTTGCCTCTCCATTTCTTGGGACAATGTGGACGAGGAAGAAATCGACCAACCCAAAACCTGGTCTGAAAAGGGACTGGGCAGCTTCATGGGCTGCTTTGGCATTGCGAGCTCGGCATTTGACATCATCACTTTTGCCATCCTGTTCCTTGTGGTTTGCCCTGGCGCATGCGGCGCATCATATGCCGCTCTTGACGCCGCGGGAAAGGCTTCGTTCATAGCCCTATTCCAAGCCGGGTGGCTTCTTGAGTGTATCTGGAGCGAGTCGCTTGTCGTGCTCACGCTCAGAAGCCGGCACCTTGGAAGCAAGGGCAGATACCCCTGCCGGCCCCTCGCCATCATGTCCGTGAGCATGCTTGCGCTCTCGGCGATCTTTATGCTGGGGCCAGCAGCGCCCTGGTTCGAACTCGGCACGTTGCCAACCTGGTATCTGGGCATCGTCGCCTTGTTGAGCATCCTATATCTAATCGTCGTCGCCGCCCTCAAGAGGGCCTACCTTTCCCGTGTGGGAAATCTGTTCTAAGGCGGGCTCATGGTTACAAGAAGAACTCGTATCGACATCACGCTGGCAGAAGCCGCAGAACTCAGCCATGCGCTCTTCTCATCCGATAGCGCACTCGCCCGCGACCTGGCCCCCGTGTTCTCGGATATCGCTGCAGGAAGGCTCAGCGCCGTCGAGCTTGCAATTGATGGCGTCGCGCAAAACGACGACGAAAACCTCATTGTCATAGACGAACTTGCAATCAACACGGCATCAAGATCGGTCGCCCTCTCGGGCACGCCGGTCCAGTTAACCCCCAAAGAGTTCGATATCCTTGCCTTCCTTGCAACAAACCGAGGAACGGTATTTAGCAAAGAAGAGATCTATCAGGCGGTTTGGAACGACCGCTACCTGCTCGATTCCAGCAACATCATGGCGTTTATCCGCAAAATCAGAAAAAAGATCGAGCCAGAACCCGACAATCCCCGCTACCTCCTAACGGTATGGGGCGTGGGCTACAAAATGTGTGAGTAGCCGCTCGAGAACCCTTATCGAATTGCAAGAAAGCCGCAAGAATCCAGCCATGGGCTTGGTTCTGCGGCTTTTCTATTCTCTAGATAGTCGCAGATACGAAAGGGGGCGAGGAGCTTGAGCGACAGTGACAGTACCACCGCTGCAGGGCGGCATATACATGAGCAAACGCAACATCGCGCAGGCTCCCTTGAATAGCCCGTCCTGCATTCCAACCACGAGAACGGAAAGCAGACACATTGAAGACCATAAAGAACCGCCGCGGCGCCACCTGCTGTGTACAGCAGAATCAAAACCGCCTCGACCAGGCACAGCACAAGACCCAAGATCGCATTCCATATGCGGCAACTCGCTCTCTCACCGAAGTCATAACCTGGGCAGGATCGAACCTCGGGGGCCTCACTCAAGAAGAAGTCCTGGCAAGCAGGACCCAGAACGGCCGTAACGTTATCACCTGCGGAAAGAAAAAATCGTTGGCGCGCAGGCTTGCAGACGCGTTTGTGAACCCATTCACGGCAATTTTGTTCTTCCTCGCCGTCATCTCGGCGGTCACTGACATGCTCTTCCCCGCCCTCTCCCTCATGGGCAACACGCCGGAAGACTTCGATCCTCTCACCGTGGTCATCATCGCCACCATGGTGATCCTCTCCGGCACCCTTCGCTACATCCAGGAGACCCGCAGCGGCGATGCCGCCGAAAAACTCCTCGATATGATCACCACCACGGCAACGGTGAGCAGGAAGGGCGCTCCGCGCGAGGAGATCCCCATCGATGAGGTGGTCGTGGGCGACATTGTCCATCTCTCCGCAGGCGACATGATTCCCGCCGATGTAAGGATTATCGAGGCAAAAGACCTCTTTGTAAGCCAGGCAAGTCTGACGGGCGAGAGCGAACCAGTCGAGAAGATCCCCACAAGCTGCGAGGCATCCGACTCGGCAACCTCTTACGAAAACATCGCCCTCATGGGCAGTAGCGTTGTTTCGGGCAGCGCCTGCGCGCTCGCCTTTAGCGTGGGCGACGGCACGCTTTTTGGTGCGATGGCGTCAGACCTTTCCAACGAGGCCGTGGAGACAAGTTTCTCCAAAGGCGTAAACAGCGTTTCCCAGGTCCTTATCAGGTTCATGATGGTGATGGTCCCCTTTGTGTTTGTAATCAATGGCATCACTAAGGGAGACTGGCTCGAAGCGGGGCTCTTCGCCATCAGCATCGCCGTGGGGCTCACTCCCGAGATGCTCCCCATGATCGTGACCACCTGCCTGGCCAAGGGCGCGGTGGCGATGAGCAAGAAGCAGGCCATCGTCAAGAACCTCAACTCAATTCAGAACTTTGGCGCCATGGACGTGCTGTGCACCGACAAAACCGGCACGCTCACACAGGACCAGGTGGTGTTGGAGTACCACTGGAACATCGACGGCCAGGAAGATTCGCGCGTGCTGAGGCATGCCTACCTCAACAGCTATTTTCAGACGGGCTATAAGAACCTCATGGACCTGGCAATCATCAAGTGCACAGAGGAAGAGGAGCTGTGCGACCCGCGCCTCACCGACCTCTCCGAGGCATATGTGAAAATTGACGAGGTTCCCTTCGACTTCACGCGCCGCCGCCTTTCCACCGTAGTGCGCGACCGAAGCGGCAAGATTCAGATGGTCACCAAGGGAGCCGTGGAAGAAATGCTCTCCATTTGCTCTTTTGCCGAGGTAGGCGGAATGGTTTGCGCACTCGATGACGAACTGCGCAATCACATTTTGGCCACCGTCTCCGAGCTCAACGACGACGGTTTCCGCGTGCTGGCCATCGCCCAAAAGTCCAACCCCTCCCCGGTGGGCGCCTTTAGCGCCGCCGACGAATGCGACATGGTCCTCATGGGCTACCTCGCCTTCCTCGATCCACCCAAGGAGTCCACGGCCGATGCCATCGAGGCGCTGCGGCAGCACGGCGTTGCGACCAAGATTCTCACGGGCGACAACGAGAAGGTCACACGCACTATCTGCAAGCAAGTGGGAATCGAAGTCAGCAACATGCTGCTTGGCCCCTACATCGCCTCAATGGACGATGAGCAGCTCGCCCGCGAGGCCGAGCACACGCAGGTCTTTGCAAAGCTCACGCCCGATCAAAAGACGCGCATCGTCTCCATCCTGCGCGAAAACGGGCACGTTGTGGGCTACATGGGCGACGGCATCAACGACGCCTCGGCTATGAAGTCCTCCGATATCGGCATCTCCGTCGATACCGCCGTAGATGTTGCCAAGGAGTCCGCCGACATCATCTTGTTGGAAAAGGACCTTATGGTTCTGGAAGAGGGCATTGTCGAGGGTCGCAAGACCTACGCAAATATGATCAAGTACATCAAGATGACCGCCAGCTCGAACTTTGGCAACATGTTCAGCGTCCTCGCCGCCTCTGCCCTGCTGCCGTTTTTGCCCATGATGAGCATCCAGCTCATCCTGCTCAACCTCATCTACGATTGCAGCTGCCTGGCGATTCCTTGGGACAATGTGGACGAAGACTTCCTGCGCGTGCCGCGCAAATGGGACGCCTCGAGCATTGGAAAGTTCATGCTCTGGATCGGGCCCACCAGCTCCATCTTCGACTTCATGACCTACATCTTTATGTACTTCGTCTTTTGTCCGCTGTTTGTAAGCCACGGCGTGCTGTTCAACAACCTGGCAAGCGCTTACTCGGGCGACACCCTCGCCGCCATGCGAATCGCCTACATCGCCCTGTTCCAAGCCGGTTGGTTCGTCGAGTCCATGTGGAGCCAGACGCTCGTTATCCATATGATCCGTACGCCCAAGCTGCCGTTTATTCAGAGCCACGCCTCCGCACCCGTGACGCTGCTCACCATGGCGGGCATCGCGCTGCTCACCGCGCTTCCCTTTAGCCCGCTGGGACCGGAGCTGGGTTTGGGCGCCCTTCCGCTCGAGTACTTCTGCTTCTTGATCCCGTGCATCCTGCTCTACATGGCGCTCGCCACGAGCATCAAGAAGGCCTACGTCAAGCGCTACGGAGAGCTGCTGTAGCAAAACCCAAAAGACCAGCAAAGGAGAACAAAGATGAACTGGACTCAGATTTGGATGGATGTGTTCGGCACTACCGAATGGCTTGGGCTGAACATGGGTTTTTGGGTATCCTCAGCCGTGGTTGCTTTGATCGTTGCCATCATGAACGTGACCCTTTGGAATATGAAGCCCCTATCAAAGAAGGGCTGAATATCCGCGCGCCCGGCTCGGAGCATCGCTTGAAGGCACGGCGACCGCACAACGACACCGCGCGGTCGACGGGCCTATTCGGAGCGCAGTGCCTCCACTGGGTCCTTCTTCGAAGCACTTCGAGCGGGCAGCAGGCCGGCGACCACTGTCAGCACCACCGAGATCGCAATTAACACGAGCGCATCTTGGACAGGCAGACTCATAAGGTTGAGCACCTGTTTGGCCGCAAGCGCCCAAGCATTAACCGGGAAGCTCACGATGACCACCACCGCGATGGCAAAAACGCCAGCGATAAGACCTTCGATAAAGGTCTCGGCATTGAACACGTTGGCCACGTTGCGCTTTGACGCGCCAATGGCGCGCAGGATACCTATCTCCTTTTTACGCTCGAGCACGCTGATATACGTGATGATGCCGATCATGATGGAGCTCACCACCAAGCTGATGCTCACAAAAGCGATGAGCACCAAACTGATGGTGTTCACGATATCGGTCACCGAGCCCATGATGATACCCATGTAGTCGGTATAGGAAATTACCTGGTCCTCGTGGCCTGCGGCCTTTGCCCGCTCGTTGTAATCGTCGATATGCACAAGCACGCGCTCTTTTGCCTCAAAGTCGCGCGGGAAGATTTTGATGGAGATGGGATTGTTCTCGTCGGCATATCCCAACGTGGTGAGGTTATTGTCATAGGTGAGCTTCGAGGCCTTAGCGTAGTTCATCATGAGCGAGCTCAAGTCCTCGGCGTCCATTTTGAAATGGATGGCACGAGCAAAGGCAGCGGCGTCTACATGGAAGGCGCTTGCCACGTTGGGGATGTTCGACGACATCTGCGTCGCCATCTGGTCCATAAGGCCCGCAGCCCCAGCTTTGAGCTGGGACGAAACCGTAGCCGCAATCTCGTCGCTTATCTCCTGCATGATCTGGGCCATCGCTTGCTGGAAATAAGGCGCAAGCTGGTTTTGCACGTAATCGGTCATGGCTTGCTGTAGGCGCTCGGTCAAAGCGCCACCACCCAGGGCCTTGAGCTGAGCGAGGTACTGCTGCGCCGCTTCGTCTTGCTCAAGATAGGCCGTGAATGCGCCCGCGAGTTTCGATGCGTCTTTAAGATCATCGGGCGAGAGGGCGCGGAACTGCTCCGACTGCATAAAGCCCGTAAAGAGCTGATTGGCAATAGTGCCCGCCTGCTCCATTTGCTCGGGCGTGAGTTCCAGACCGTCGAAGATGCCAGAGAGGTCGGGCGTGGGCGCCTTGGCCATGATGTCGGTGAAATCGATATTTTGACCGATGCCAGAAAGATCGATGTTGAGCCCGGAGAGGTCGATACTGGAGAGGTCCAAGCCGCCGGCAGCACCGGAGAGCGCGGACGTGTCGAAGGAGAATGCGCTTTTGAGCGCCGTCTCGTCGACCGAGAACATGCTGCCCAAGTCCACGCCCTGCTTGGCCTCGCCCTGCAGTTCGTCGAAGGTCTTGCCGGTAAAGACATCGGTATCGGGATGCGCAAGTTGCTCCTGCACAATCGGGGAGCTAGCAGCGCGCTCCATAAGCTGGAGCGTCAAGGCATGCGTGTATGCGATGCCCGGGCTAAGCGCCGAGGAATTGGCTGTCTCATTAGGCCTGACCACGCCAACAATGCGCAGGTCAATACCAGAGGAAACCTTGCTCGCCATGAAGTTGGCGTCGTCAGACATATCGGTCCAGGTGCCCGTCTCGGCATTCTTACGGTAGACATCGGCGGGCGAAAGGATCTTGAACGTGGTGGAAAGTGCGTCCTCATAGGTGAAATCGACATCGGTATCCGGCGTCTCTACCTCGCCGTCTGCCGACATAGCGCTCGCAACAAGGTCGTTGAGCTGGTCGATGTCCAGGGCACCGATGCTGTAGAGCGTGTAGTCGCCCACGGTGCCATGGCTCGAAAGTACAAGCACTGCTTCGTTGGCAGACGTGGGCCAGTGGCCCGCCACAACGTCATATTGCGAATCGAGAAGACGCTGGTCGTCGATCATCTCGTTAAAGACATCCGCGCCCATGGAGCCCATACTAGCCGTAGCCGCCGAGCTGGCGCCGCCGCTCATCGCGGCGGTCATGGCATTGGGCACGAGCTTGACAGGCGATTTGTCGCCCGTATCTGCACGGTAGACGATAGGAGTCACGCCGTAGTTGTACTGGATAGCGTTGACGTTCTCATCGATACCGTCGCCACCGCCGTCCAGCCATTTTTTAAGACTCGTCATGTCGTTGGATTTGACGCTTGCAAACATATCTTTAATAGCCGTGGCCACGGGGATCTTGTCGGTTTTCTTGGGCGTGCCGTCGGCGTTTTGAGCGCCGGCATCTTGAGCGTCGGCATCGTTCGAGGTGGCGGAGCCGTGGCCGTCCATCATGGCGGACAGGTCGTAATCCTGGCGAGAGATCGTGAGCGGGTAGCTCGAAAGCGTATCCTCTTCGACCTTCTTGATGTAATTGTTCACGCCGTTGGAGAGCGCCAAGATCGCAGCGATACCGATGATGCCAATCGATCCCGCAAAGGCCGTCATGGCGGTGCGGCCCTTCTTGGTCATGAGGTTTCGAGCAGAGAGTCCCAATGCCGTGAGAAAGCTCATGGAGGTCTTGCGCGTGGGTTTGGCCTCGCGGCGCTGCGCCGTGGCAACGTCAAAGGGGTCGGAATCGTGCGTGATCTTGCCATCGGCGAGGTTCACGATACGCGTGGCGTACTTGTGCGCAAGCTCGGGATTGTGCGTGACCATGATGACCAGACGGTCGCGGGCGACCTCTTTGAGCAGGTCCATGACCTGCACGGATGTGGTAGAGTCGAGGGCGCCGGTCGGCTCGTCGGCAAGGACGATCTCAGGGTCATTGATCAAGGCGCGGGCGATGGCCACGCGCTGCATCTGTCCGCCCGAAAGCTGGCTCGGACGCTTGTTAACGTGCTCGCCCAGACCGACTTTCTCCAACGCCTCGCGCGCACGCTGGCGGCGCTCGGCATGCCCCACGCCCGTGAGCGTGAGCGCCAGCTCGACGTTTTCCAAGATGGTCTGGTGCGGAATGAGGTTATAGCTCTGGAACACAAAGCCGATGCGGTTGTTGCGATAGGCATCCCAATCGCGATCGCGAAAATCCTTGGTCGAAATACCGTCGATGAGCAGATCGCCCGAGTCAAAGTGGTCGAGTCCGCCGATAACGTTGAGCATCGTGGTTTTGCCCGAACCCGAGGGACCCAGAATGGCCACGAACTCATTATCGCGAAACGCCAAGCTCACGCTGTCGAGCGCCACCTGTGTAAACGACTGCGTAACGTATCGCTTGCAAATACCTTTGAGCTCCAGCATGGACGGCAACCTCTCCCACGCGGGCGCACTCGCCCGCTCTCCCCCGCCGTTCGTATCCGACGCGTTTGTCCTACTCTATCCCCATTTTTTGCCGTCGCCAGTGAGGAATGTAACGAACCGGTCAAAAACGTCCAGAATGGCACCAAAAAAGAGGTCCCGAACGAAACCTCTTTACGGCAGAGCTTATCTTGAAAGGCAACGGACTACTTCGCACAGCGGCGCACGATAACGTAAACAAGCCACTCTATAGCCATAAGCCCAATGTAGAAAATTGCCCATATGGCAAAACTGATCAGACGCACTTCTACTGTCTGCACCGCCCCATGGCCATCCACTGTTCTTAACAATAAAAAGCCGCCAAAGCAGAGAAACAGCACCAGTTGAATGATTTGAAAAGTTCTCCAGCCGTTGCCCTTCATAGACACCTCCCTGATCATGTTTTCTGGGTCGGATACTATCACGGGAGGCATTACACTGCACACGATCTTCGACATGCTTTACGCGTTTTTACTGCTTGCTATTCGCAATCGCCTGGTCGATAAGCTTGTCGAGTGCCGCG
>CATWBG010000024.1:0-23635 GCA_958348985.1 uncultured Collinsella sp.
TGAAAAGGTGGTCTCTGGTTCTAAAGAGTTCTGGTGCTAAATCCTAAAGACGGGCATTGAGCCCGATACCTTGGCGCATTCGACGCTATACTTGCCCGGATATGAGACTTCGTCAGGAGGTATTTCGTGGGTGGCTGCTCTATTATCCTGTTCCTGCCACTCCTCATGGGCGTCGGCTTCGCAATGGTGGTCCTTCCCATCGCGCTCTGGATCTATGTGGTCTGGGCGGTCATCATGCTCGTGCTGGTGCTCGCGGTCTATATAGCACTCTCCCGGCGCGGGGTGTTTAGGAACTATGGCGAGGATACCGGGTGGAAGCACTATGCTGCCAGGGGAACGAAGTGGGTGCTGATCATCTCGATGGTCTATCTGCTGTTGACGGGTGGCGCGGCAGTGGCGTTCCAGTTCATGGGGATGAAGACGCTGTTCGGTGCTAATCGCTCCGAGCCGGCTTCCGAGCAGACTGCCGATGCCCGGAGCGTGAAGAGCGCCGTCGTGCCCGACGTCCTCCTTGCGCGCTCGGAGGATCTGCGATGAGGGGCAACGCGACGGGCATGCTCATCGGCGCTGCCGTCGCCGCCGTCATCGTCGCCCTGATCATGTTTCTTGCCGGCGGGGTCTTCGCGGACATCGGCGACGATCTGGGCCCGCTGGTACTGGCGCCGTTTGTCTCCATCGCGTGCACGATTCCCTACGCGGCGCTCTTCGTCCACCGCGGGCAGCGCGCCCTGGAGGCGGACCTCACGGACGATGACGCCTTCCGCGCCCAGGTCGGCCGCGTGCGCCGCACGCGGTGGATCGGCCTGGGGCTCTGCGTCATCATCGCGCTCTCGTTCGCCGTTCCCACCGCTCTTGGCCACATGGACGGCTATGGGCAGAGCGCCATCGAAGCCTTCCAACATTTGGATGAGAACCGGCGCGACTACGACGAACGGTACGGCGCGGGCGCCTACGAGCGCGACCTCAAGGCCTCCGGCCTCTCGCAGGGCGATTTTGACGACATCACCTTCGGCACGAACCTGCACGAGGTGATTCGCATGGTCGTGAACCCGCTCGCCTTGGGCAACGAGGTATTCTGGGGCGCGCTGTTTTGCTGCGTGATTGCGGTTGGCGGCATCGAGGTCGCGGTGGCCAAGCTGGCGTTCGACCCGCAGATCAAGGCGCTGCAGTCGGCGCATAAGGAGGAGGGAGCCAGCGCGGGCGGCCCGGACCTTCCCGAAGACGTGGCCGCCCTGCTGACCCGCGTGGGCAACACACCGGGTGTTCACGCGCGGCCGCTGTGGGAACCGGGGTCGGTCGGCTCGCCGCGCGCGGATGCGGTAAGCTCGCTCATCCAGAGCGTCGGCCTCTCCCACGTGCGCCAGGGCCTCTTCTGCGGCCTGGCCTTCTTCATCTCCGTGGTCCTTTCGCTAATCGGCGTCTTCCTCGGCCTGGTCGACTAACGCACCTGAACGATGGAACCAGAGCCGATCTTTCACCGAGCCGCTACGCAAGGCGGCTCGTGCTGAAAGAACGTCTCTGGTTCGATTTTGCACGCGTTGACTGGGGCGTTGGCGGTTCTGTATGATGTATGCATGCAGAACGCATGCAATGTGCGAGGAGGGCAACTTTGTCATGGGTGCCAATATCGCCGGCTTCCTCAAGGTGGCCGACGCCATGCTGGCCCAGGGCGTCTGCTAGGTTTCGTCGCTTTTAGCTTCGCTAGAACGGCTCTTCCCACGCAGCGGGAAGGGCCGTTTTTTTGTCAAATGGGTCGCTGTGGGCTTTTCTGAAGTTTTGTACATGCTCTTTCACCGATTGCGCGCCTCGATTGCAGGCGAGGGCTTCTGTTCTGGCAAAAAAGTTAAGAATTGCGCGATTTGAAGTCCGATCGAGCAGTCAAATAGTCGTGATTTTTGTGCATAAAGCCTTTTGTCTGGCCTCGAGCCCTGAAAAGCTCGCCTTTACCAGCGTACCGACTGGTTAGATCCTATATTTCAAGGCTTCCATCGCGCATTTCAGAACTTTTTTGCCAAAAAGGAATATGTATTTTGAACGGTAATATATGTTTGAGCTCGATTGCGCTCTGTTCACTGCGGTTTCAATTATGACTATGCACATACAGGCTGATTCTATTCATTTTCGTCTTTCATCCAAGCAGCTAGTTCCTTCATGAGCTTGTATTGCCTTGTTCTGCTGGCGTCAACAGTGCAGCGAAAACGCAACCCTGCCTGGCGATACAATCGCTTAGCTATGGCCTCGAGCGCTGCGGCATCTTTTATCTGTTCGCTGTTAATAGATGTGGTCCTAAAGCCCATTGCGCTCAGTCCAGCTTCTCGCTTCTCGTCTCTGATCCGTGACTCCTTTGAATCGTGGGGATGGCCTTTATACTCAAGAATTACCCTGCTAGGCGGAAACACGAGGTCTCCAATCGCATATGGCATACCAGATACCGCAATCGCCTCTTCTTCAAAGTCGATGCGATAGTTTGATATGCCGCCCTTACAGGCAAAGCCTCCTCGTAGCATTGGTAGACAGAACATGCCAAACATCATGATCTCCATGGGCGAGCGTGCATTTCCCAAAACATAAGGTGCCACGGCGTGTGCTTGCTTCAATCCTGGCAGGTAATTGACTTTTTTAAGCCAGCTGGTCAGTTCGCTAGGGGAGAGCGCCGATTCGCTTTTGAAGCAGCTGATTACAGGGATTGACACCGTTTTGTTTGACGTGTCGTCTTCTGCGGTCGACATTTCGTTTTCGATATCGCCCGGGAGCCATTCTTCATAGCCCGGTTCAGCCAGCGTAATTTCGCTGCAGAGTTCTTCGAAGAACGCATATGTTTGTCCAAACGAATGACGGCTTGCATACTGTGTCGCAATCATTGTTGGCGAAAGAACATCAATCCCCGGAGCAATACTGTAAAGAGATCCTGCGGGTAACGGCATTGCGAGAGCGTGTGGATATACGGGTTTGGTGTATCTCCTCTTGGCTGAACTCCCAACCAACAAATGCAGCTTCTCACCTGGACTCCAGACGCCCAGCTGTTCCAAAAGGTCGTAATCGATGCAATCAGTGTTAGCGCTGCTGCGGGAAACGGCAAGCTGAATCTCTCGGGAACTCAGAGGCGTCCAGCCAAGGCTTTGGTATCGGCGACGCTCGCAGCGCAGGGCGCGGAAGGCAGAAGCGTCGCAGATGATGATATGGCCTGGTTGCGTTGATTTTGCCATGATCCCCCTCGCATCAAGTTGGTTTGATAGCCATATGCCACCTACGAGGGTGAAATATACTCAGATCATGCGACATGGTTGAAAGCGGGCCGCGAGCGGCAGAGGAGAGGTGGCAGTGAGGGCTGGATTCCCACTTGTACTGCGCGACATCCCGTCCGTGGAAACTACCTCTGGCAGACAAGGCACGGCTGGTAGAGTTTGCTTGCCTCGCTCAAAGTCATCTCGCTGGTGGGATAGCCGCGCTGGCGAAGTAGGCTCAGCTCGTCACAATCGTAGGTGTGATAGTAGGCGTTTCCCGCACTCTCGCAAACGTAGACCATGGGCTCGGCGGGCACGCTGCTGCTGGACAAAGCGGACTCCCCCTTGCCCTGCGCGGCCGTGTCTTGCAGGCTAAAACCCCGCTGCTCCTCGATGGGGCCAAAAGGCGCACTTGTGCACGAAACGCCCGAACCGTCCTCAAGTACGGCGTACTCGGTTACACGAATCAAACATCCAACTGTATCTTCCGACGCAACTACCCACTGCGTGAGCTCGTCGGGCTCGCAATCCCAGGGCTGCCAGGTGGCGCCTTGGTCGCGTGAAATCTCCCAGAATCGGGACTCGATGGCTCCTTGCGGGAAGTTATAAACCTCCGGTCGCAGGGTGATGCCCCACTCCATGTCTCCGGAGAGGGGACCGCACAATTCAACATACATCTTGCGCGCGGGCTTGGCCTCGGCGGCGGGTTGCGGGAAGAAGACGTCGTGAGTCTGGCCGCTGGCAACCCACCAGATATCGAGCACGATAATCACTATGGCAACGATTGCGAGCAGCGCTCGCTTGCGCGCGCTGGGATTGTTCTTCTTGTCGGTTGCCATGGCGCTGTCCGTTCTCATCGATTTATAGAAACCCATACTAACCCCTCTAAACAATAGCCTTTCGCCTGGACACGCCGGCCGAACTCGCCCGGCATGAACTTGCGGATCGTGTCTGCGCGAGGGATTAGAATCAAAATGTCGCCTAGGCAAAGGATGTTCCGTGAAGGATAAGAAAAGCTTGTTTGAGTAAGTGGCTGCAATAATCTTTGGGCTTTCGCTCGTTGTGGGGGTTGGTTTTCTCTTCTTTGCGGCGTGCGCCCATGCATTTAGCGGGCCAACCGCGCCCTATAGGGCCAATACCTCTATGTACATAAGCTTGGGCCTGGCCGTGCCGCTGCTGGGGTTCATCTTGTTCACGATTGCAAGCTATGGCCTCAAAGGTGCCGCTGAATACTTTGCCATTCTTATCGGAGGGCTTTTGGGCGCTGCGTTTAGGCTGGTGCTTGCGTTGGCCCTCCTTGCGCGCGAGATGGATGCTAAAGGTGCCTTTGCACACATCGTCAAGCGCCTGTATGAGCACGGTGTTGCCAGCGGCGATGCCGGTTGCTGCGGCAACCTGGTAAATCTCTATCACAATATGAGCGGGCGGGGGAGTGCGGAGGATTACGCCCATGCGGTTGAGCTCTACGAGCTGGGCTCCGATCGCGGCGACACGCAAAGCATGATCAACCTGGGCTACATCTATTACTACGGCCGTGGGTGCGAGAGGGATTACACACGTGCCTACGAGTGCTATGCTCGCGCGGCGCTTACCGGCACCAACCCCGAGGCCTATTGGAAACTCGGCGACCTCTACGCCTCGGGTAAGGGCGTGCGCAAGAGCGACTGCATTGCCTGGCAGCTCTATTCAAAAGCTTACGAGCTTGCCGGCAAGAGTCCCCTTGCCGCCCGCGCGGCGCACCATATGGCCGATTACTTCATGCGCGGTATCGACGGCGTGATGGGGCCCGATCCCGAGCGCGCGTTCGGCCTCTACGTGCAGGCCGAGGTGGGCTACTATCATCTGATCGATGCGGGGCTTACGTACTATCAGCGTCAGCTCGACCAGTCTATCGAGGGCCAACGGCTCGCGCGCGACGCGCTGCAAAAGCGCCATCTGGACATCCGCGCAGGGAGTAATCGACCCCCATATCGTGTATCCCTCGTGTTGCCTACGTTCGCTGAAGCTTTGCTCACCAAAGTGGCGTGCTATCTGCTATCATGCTTAGGCTGTGCGTCTTTATGCGGGCGTGGCGGAATTGGTAGACGCGCCAGATTTAGGTTCTGGTGGGATTCCCGTGAAGGTTCGAGTCCTTTCGCCCGCACCAATCGCACGAACTTTGTTACCAAGGGCTATCGGCACCCGACGTTTGCCGAGCAGGTTTTATAGGAGGAACGTTGAACATCACCGCTTCTGACGTGCAAGACGCCAAGCTTACCGCTACGGTCACCATCCCGGCCGCCGATGTAGATGCCGCCATTAAGAAGGCTTACAAGGACGCTGCCAACAAGTACCGCTTCCCGGGCTTCCGTGCTGGCCGCGCTCCGCGTCCCGTCATCGATAACATGCTGGGCAAGGAGGCCACCCTCGCTCAGGCCACCAACGACATCCTCGCTGCGAACGAGCCTGCCGTTCTCAACAAGCTGGATATCGTTCCCCTCAAGGAAGGCGATTACAAGGAGCTGGACCTCGTCAAGGATCACGAGGACTACACCTACACCGTGACCTTCTCCCTGCGTCAGTCCGTCGAGCTCAACTCCTATGAGCCCGTCGAGATCGAGATGCCTCCCGCGGAGGTCACCGAGGGCGAGATCGACGCTCAGATCGAGATGCTCATGGGCTATCACGCCACCTTCGAGGAGGCCGACCGTCCCGCCCAGAACGACGACTACGTCACCGCTTCCGTCAAGGACGTCAAGGGCGCTACCCGCTTTGCTGGCGAGAACCGCATGTTCATCGTTGGTTCCGAGAACTTCCCGACCGAGGTCAACGAGGGCCTCGTGGGCATGAAGAAGGACGAGTCCAAGGAGATCTCCTGGACCCCCATGGGCGATAACGCCGAGGAGGTCACCATCGAGGTCACCATCAATAACGTCAAGGAGCGCAAGCTTCCCGAGCTCACCGATGAGTTCGTGAAGGAGAACTTTGGCTTCGACACCATCGCTGCCATGCGCGACGGCGTTAAGGAAGAGCTCGAGGGCGACAAGACCTCCAAGCTTCCCGGCCTCAAGGAGAACCGCGCCGTGGCCGCTCTGGCCGAGCGCCTGGAGCTCGAGAAGGTTGACGAGGATTACGAGCAGTCCGTCTTCTCCGAGCTTGGCCAGACCTTCCTGCAGAACCTCTCTTCTCGCGGTATGACCCTCGATGTCTGGCTGCAGGCCTCCGGCCTCACTTCCGAGGCCTTCATCGCCGACCTGCATCGTCAGGCCAACGATGTTGCCCGTGAGTCCCTGGCTCTCGATGCTCTTGCCCGTCACCTGGAGATCGAGGTCTCCGACGAGGATGTCGACAAGGAGTTTGTCGACGCTGGCGTCGAGGATGTCGAGGCTTCCAAGGCTCAGTTCGTGGCCGACGGTCGTATGCCCGCCGTGCGCGACTCCATCCGTCGTTCCAAGGCTGTTGACTGGTTGGTCGAGAACGCCAAGGTTACCGAGGTTGACGAGTACGCCAAGAAGGACGCCGAGTAACTCTCGCTCCTAAAAATAGGCTATGATACCGGCAAGCCGGTATTTCTGTACGGTGCTTCGATTCTGCGCTCCGGCGCATCCGGGGCACCGTACGTTTCTATCGAGTATGTATGAAAGGAGTTGTCATGCAGCACATTCAGTCTTCGCTCGTGCCCTATGTTATCGAGCAGACCCCGCGCGGTGAGCGCAGCTACGACATCTATTCGCGCCTGTTGAACGATCGCATCATCTTTTTGGGTGAAGAGATCAACTCCGTTTCTGCCAACCTGGTGATTGCCCAGCTGCTTCACCTGGAGAGCCAGGATGCCGAGAAGGACATCTCGATCTACATCAATTCGCCTGGCGGCGAGGTCACGGCCGGTCTGGCTATCCTCGACACCATGAACTTCATCAAGCCGCAGGTCTCCACTATTTGCGTGGGCATGGCTGCTTCTATGGCTGCTGTCCTGCTTTCTTGCGGTGCTCCGGGTAAGCGTTTCTGCCTGCCCAACTCCCTCGTGATGATTCACCAGCCCAGCGGTGGCGCCCAGGGCCAGCAGACCGAGATCGAGATCGCTGCGCAGCAGATCAAGGCTACTCGTGCCAAGCTCAACAAGATCTTGGCCGATACCTCTGGTCAGCCTTTTGAGAAGGTCCAGGCCGATACCGAGCGCGATCATTACCTCACCGCCGATGAGGCTCTTGAGTATGGTCTGATCGACCGTATTGTTTCTTCCCGCGCCGAGGCCGCGAAGGGAACTAACTAACGATGGCAAAGAATACGACGCCGGATCAGGACGACTTCGCTCCTATCCATTGCTCGTTTTGCGGCAAGACTCAAGACCAGGTGCGTAAGCTCGTTCGCGGGCCCAGCAATATCTTTATCTGCGATGAGTGCGTAGCTGCCTGCTCCGAGATTCTCGAGGAGTCGCTTGCCCAGGATTTTATGGCCCAGGGCATGCCCGACCTTTCCGAGCTCGAGCAGGAGTTTGAGGTTGAGGACGAGGGCTATGAGACCCCGGTCGCCTCGAGCCTCATCAAACGCGTGCCCACCCCGCACGAGATTTACGATGAGCTCTCCGCTTATGTGATGGGTCAGGAAGATGCCAAGCGCGCCATGTCCGTGGCGGTATACAACCACTATCGCCGCGTACTTGAGGGCAAGGCTGCATCCGAGAATGCGACCGACGACGCTCCTTTGGGCAAGCATGCGGTCGATGCTGCGGATGACGTGGACACCGTCGAGCTTGCAAAGAGCAACATCTTGCTGCTTGGTCCTACCGGTACCGGCAAGACCCTGCTTGCACAGACGCTCGCGCGCATTCTCGAGGTTCCCTTCGCCATTGCCGACGCCACTGCTCTTACCGAGGCCGGTTACGTGGGCGAGGACGTGGAGAACATCCTGCTTAAGCTCATCACTGCCGCCGATGGCGATATCGAGCGTGCACAGATCGGCATTATCTACGTGGACGAGATCGATAAGATCGCTCGCAAGGCCGAGAACCTTTCCATCACGCGTGACGTTTCGGGCGAGGGCGTGCAGCAGGCGCTTCTCAAGATTCTTGAGGGCACCGTTGCAAGCGTTCCGCCTACGGGTGGCCGCAAGCATCCCCAGCAGGAGCTTTTGCAGATTGACACTACAAACATCCTGTTTATCTGCGGTGGCGCCTTTGTGGGCCTGGATAAGATCATTTCCGACCGCGTGGGCAACAAGGGCGTTGGCTTTAACTCCGAGATCGCCGGCCCCTCTTCCACCGACGAGAACACGCTGCTTCACCAGGTACTGCCCGAGGACCTCAACGCCTTTGGTATGATCCCCGAGTTTATCGGCCGTACGCCGGTGATCACGCAGACCTGCGCGCTTTCCGAGGACGACTTGATCTCGATTCTTACCGAGCCCAAGAACGCCATCGTCAAGCAGTACCGTCGCATGTTCCGCTTGGAGGGCTGCGAGCTCGAGTTTGAGCCCGAGGCCCTGCGCGAGATCGCCAAGCTGGCGCTCGCACGCAAGACGGGCGCTCGCGGCCTTCGTTCTATCTGCGAGGACCTGCTGCAGCAGACGATGTTCGACCTCCCCAGCGAGGAGAATGTTGCCAAGGTCGTGGTGACTCCCGCCGCCGTGCGCGGTGAAGAGCAGCCGCGCCGCATCATCGCAGCGTAAGCGTTTGCGAGGCAGCTCGCCGCGGCTCACGCGCATCAACGGGTTCAAGAGGTTCACCCTTTTGAACCCGTTTTTTGTTGCCGCGCGTACCGCTGCTTTTGCGTCGTTGACGTGTGGTATTCTTCTATGGGCGCCACGTGTGGCGCGCTCATTTTTATTGCTACGAAGTACTTGATGCCCGGGAGAAATCCCGTTTGCCTTTCGTAGATTCCGCACGAGCCGAAGGCGCCGGTGGCGCCTTCGTGCGAGCAGGACTTGACCGAGCGAAAGGAAAACGGGATTTCTCCCCGAGAAGGGGAGCGAGATATGACTGAAGAAATGCCAAAGATTTACGACCCGTCTGAGAACGAGCCCAAGATCTTGCAAAAGTGGCTCGATGGCGGTTACTATAAGCGTCGCGCCGGCGTGGGCGACTGCACCGTCACCATTCCGCCCCCCAATGTCACCGGCAAGCTCCACATGGGTCATGCTACCGACGACTCTATCCAGGATGCCATCATCCGCATGGCGCGTATGCGCGGTAAGTCCACGCGTTGGGTGCTCGGTACCGATCACGCGGGTATCGCCACGCAGACCAAGGTCGATAAGAAGCTCAAGAGCGAGGGCATCAGCCGCCTGGAGATCGGTCGCGACAAGTTTATCGACGCCTGTTGGGATTGGACCCATGAGTACGGCGGCATCATCGTCGAGCAGATCAAGCGCATGGGATGTTCGGTCGACTTTGACAACGAGCGTTTTACCATGGATGCCGATTATGCCGAGGCCGTGCGCCGCGTGTTTTGCGATTGGTATCACAACGGCTTGATTTATCGCGGTAAGCGCATCGTCAACTGGTGCCCCAACTGCACCACCGCTATCTCGGACGACGAGGCTGAATACCATGACGAGCACGGCCATCTGTGGCACCTGCGCTACCCGCTCACCGAGCCGGTGAATGGTCAGGATTACATCGTTGTTGCCACCACGCGTCCCGAGACCATGCTGGGCGATACCGGTGTGGCCGTCTCTCCCAAAGATCCCGAGAAGGCCGCCTTTGTGGGCAAGACCGTCAAGCTGCCTATCGTCGACCGCGAGATCCCCATCTTCTCCGATTACCACGTGGACGCGAACTTCGGTTCCGGCTTCGTCAAGGTCACTCCCGCGCACGACCCCAACGACTATGCTATGGGTCAGGCTCACAACCTGCCGCAGATCAATATCTTTGACGAGCATGCGGTGGTCGTCGAGGGCTACGGCGAGTTCTCGGGCATGAACCGTGATGAGTGCCGTGAGGCCGTTGTCGCATGGTTCGAGGAGCACGGCCTGCTCGATCACGTTGAGGATCTCGACCACTCCGTTATGCATTGCTATCGTTGCGACGCTGCGCTTGAGCCTTGGCTTTCCGAGCAGTGGTTCGTCGCCGTCGATAAGCTCAAAGGGCCGGCTCTTGATGCCGTCAACTCCGGCAAGGTGACGTTTCACCCCGCACGCTGGACGCAGACCTACACCACTTGGATGGAGAACCTTAAAGACTGGTGCATCTCCCGCCAGCTGTGGTGGGGCCATCGCATCCCTGTCTTCTACTGCGAGGACTGCGGTTGGGAAGATGCCCTGCTCGAGGATACCGATGTGTGCCCCAAGTGCGGCGGCCATCACGTGCATCAGGACGAGAACGTGCTCGATACCTGGTTCTCTTCTCAGCTGTGGACCTTTGCTACCCAGGGTTGGCCGCAAAAGCCCGAGCAGCTTGAGGGCCATCATCCCACTACGGCGCTCGTCACCGCGCGCGACATCATCGCCTTGTGGGTTGCTCGCATGATCATGAGCTCGCTGTACTTCCTGGACGAGGTCCCCTTCAAGGACGTTGTCATTTACCCGACGATCCTTGCCAAGGACGGTAGCCGCATGTCTAAATCCAGGGGCAACGGCGTGGACCCCATGGACCTCATCGGTATGTACGGCGCCGACGCCATGCGCTTCAACCTGCTCACGCTGTGCACCACCAATCAGGACGTGAAGTTCGACGCCAATATCGACAAGAAGACCAAGCAGCTCATCGACAGCCCCCGCACCGATCAGGCAAAGAGCTTTGTGACCAAGATCTGGAACGCAAGCCGCTTTTTGCTTATGAACATGGAGGGCTATACGCCCGGCGAGCCTGTGGCGGAGACCGCAGCTGACGCCTGGATGTTCAGCCGCCTGGCCAAGGCCGTGAAGATGGTTACCGAAGGTATCGAGAACTACACCTTTGGCGACATGGCCCGCGGCGTTCAGACCTTCTTCTGGAACGAGGTCTGCGACTGGTACGTCGAGGTAACCAAGGCGCGTCTCAAGGACGATTCCACCCGCTTGCAGGCTCAGCGCAACCTCATGTTCGTGCTCGATACGTCCCTGCGCCTGATGCATCCGCTTATGCCGTTTGTGACCGAGGCCATTTGGGATACCATGCCCGCCTCTGTGCTCGACGAGAAGGAAGGTGTGCTCAAGCGCGCCGAGGCTTTGATGATCGCTGCTTGGCCCGAGCCCGCGGAGTACGAGAAGTTCATCGATGAGGACGCCGAGCGTTCCTTCGAGCTGCTTCGCTCCGTTGTCTCTGCCGCCCGCTCTACGCGCGCTCGCTATCGCCTGAGCCCCAAGGAGCAGCTGGTTGCCCTCGCTCGTATGGGCGCCGAGGATCAGCAGCGTTTCTCGACCATGACCGACCTTGCCGCAAGCCTGGGCAACCTAGATCTTACAGTTGCAGGTGAGGATGCTGCCAAACCGGCTGCCTCTATCGGCGTGGTTGACGGCGGCGTCGAGGTTTTCATCGTGCTCGAGGGCAAGGTCGACCTGGCTGCCGAGCGTGATCGCATGGAGAAGGAGATCGCCTCTGCCACCAAAGAGCTCGCCGCTGCCGAGCGTACGCTTGCCAACGAGGGCTTTGTGGCTAAGGCTGCCCCCGAGGTCGTGCAAAAGAAGCGCGACCGTGCCGCCGAGCTCAAGGAGACCATCGCCGCTCTCCAGTCCCAGCTCGCCGACTTCGAATAGCAAATGTGACAAAAGTCCGCAGGTTTAATTTGTCACATATTGATCGTTTGTTCACTCGTGTGGATGCGATGCGAGAATGTGACACAATGAACCTGTCCTCTACGTGTCATGTTTTTGGAAAATAAAGAGCGCGCTGGCTTGGCTGGCGCGCTCTTTGTTCATCGTCAACGAAAGGTCTTGCACCCTATGTATACGGTTCCGTTTTCCTACCCCGTCTTCTCGTTTGAGAAGGCTGTTTCGCTTGCCTGCGATACCGGCGTGATTTCGGGCGATGCAGGCCCGCTGCTGGAAACGGTCGTCGAGATGCTCGATGAGCTTGAACGACCGGATGCTCACTTTGATTGCATTCAGATTGCAGGCACCAACGGCAAGACCTCGACAACTCGCTTTACCGCAGCGATTCTTCGTGGTGAGGGCCTGCGTTGCGCGCTCTACACCTCTCCACAGCTTGTTCGCTATCCCGAGCGCATGGAAATCGACGGCGCCCCCATCTCGGATGAGCTCTTCGCGCGGGGCATTTCGGCCGCATATGAGGCAGGTCGACGCGTAAACGAGCGACGCGCCGCGGCGGGGGAGAGCGCCTTTGCCATCACCCCGTTCGATTTGCTTACAGTTGCCGCTTTAACGGTCTATGCCCTTCAAGAAGTCGACGTTGCCGTGCTCGAAGTGGGCATGGGCGGCCGCTGGGACGCAACAAGCGCTACTGACCCGCATGTCGTTGCCATTACGGGCATCGGCCTCGACCACATGCGCATCCTGGGAAACACCCTTGCCGAGATTGCCGGCGAGAAGGCGGCCGTTATCAAGCCCGGTCGTTGCGTCATCTTGGGCGAGGGCGTGCACGAGCCGAGCGTTTGGCAGGTTATGCAGGACCGCTGCTGCGAGTGTGGCGTTTCGCCCCAAGTCTCTTCGCATGAGGTGTTGAAGTCCCCGGCGCATCTTGGCGATACTCTTGAGTTCGCTTGCGAGACTTCTCGTGATCGTTACGAGTGCTCGCTCTTCAAACCGCTCTATCAGGCTCAAAATGCTGCTTGCGCCATCTTTGTGGCCGAGGAGTATCTGGGCCGTGCGCTTGATAAGGGGATGCTTGCGGCATCTCTTGCCGGCTGTCCTACGCCAGGGCGTTTCGATGTGCTGCGCAACGACCCACTCGTTTTGATTGACGCCTGCCACAATCCTCAGAGTTGCGAGAACTTCGTCTCTTCACTTGATGAAATTGATCCCGATGTGTCCCGTCGCCCGGTGCTGCTCACTGCTGCCCTTGCCGATAAAGATGTGAGCGGTATCGTCGACGTCTTGGTGCCGGCATTTCCGCAAATTGTCGTGACGCAGACGACAAGCGACCGTGCTATTCCTGCAGCGGAGCTTGCCCAGCTTGTCGTGGCTAAGCTCGAAGAACTCGGCCGTCCTGTTTCCAACTTGGTGAGTGTGATTCCTTCTGTGTCAGATGCTGTCGAGAGCTTGATGGGTGCACAGCAGGCCTTTGTTGCGGCTGGAACCATTACTTTGGCTGGTGAGGTCGCGGGCATCATGCGTGGCTAGTCCCCTGTGCCCTCGAGGTGTTGGCGTGAGCGAACGCTAACCTTCAACTTCAACTCAAATTAACCTTAAAGTTGAGGTTGAGATATGGTGCATCTGTATAGAACCTTGAAGCTCAGGTTGAAGTTGAGTCGTAACGCTATACTGATATCGACGAAATAACGACTATCAAGGTGGTACGTCTCCTATGCATGTGTATTCGGCAACCTCTAACTCCCGCAAGAGCGGCTTTGCGCGCATCGCGTGCGTTGCCGGTCTGACGGCTGTGCTTGTGGGGGGAAGCTGCCTGGGCGTGGCTCCGCGTAGCGCATATGCTGCCACTGCGCAGACCGAGGCAGAGCTTGCAGCTTTGACCCAGCAGGTTAACTCCGCTGCCACCACGTATCAGCAGGCAACCGATAGGGTCAACGAGCTTAACGAGCAGATTAGCGATATGGCTGCCGAGATTCTCGACTTCGAGCAGAATAAGCTGCCCGAGCAGCAGCAGAAGGCTTCTGATGCCGCAGCCAATCTCTATAAGCTGCATGTTGCGTCTCCCAATGTCATGTCGATGCTGCTCAATTCCGCTTCCCTGGGCGACCTTATCACGCAGGGCAAGTACCTCACCACTATTCAGGACGACAATACTGCCGAGCTCGAGCGCCTCAATGCTATGCATGAAGAGCTTGAGTCAAAGATGGAAAAACTTTCCGCAGCTAAGGACGAGGCCGAGCAGGAGCAGCAAAAGGCTTCCGACGCCTTGACTTCCGTTCAGTCTGCTCAGGGCAAGATGGCAGCTCGCGCACAGAGCGAGAATGCCGCCGAAGCAGAGGCGGCTCGTAAGGCGGCAGAAGAAGCGGCCGCTACGACCTCGCAGATGCAGCAGCAGGGTAGCGTCTCTAGCTCTAACGGTAGCAGTCAGGGCAGCAATGCTGGGAGTGCTGGGAATGCTAGCTCCGGCTCTTCGACTCAGCAGCCTTCCGGTACCGGCGGTTCTTCTTCTGGCACTACGTCTGCGAGCGGCTGGAAATCCGGCGTTGCTTCGTATTACGGCATCGGCGATGGCTTTATGGGTGGCACGACTGCGTCCGGTGCCATTGTTACCGAGTCTTCGATGGGCGTAGCCATGCTCAACGTGCCGCTCGGCACCTATGTCGAGATCAGCTATGGCGGACGTTCCGTTATCGCGGTGGTTAACGACCGCGGCCCGTACGTTCATGGGCGCGTGATCGACATGCAGCCCGCTGTGGCGCGTGCCCTCGGGTTCGTTTCCGTGGGCGTGGGCACTGTTCAGTACCGTTTCCTTTAAGGCGACTGCTTACATAAAACGTCAAAAGGACCGTCGATTGTATCGGCGGTCCTTTTCCATCAGGTTTCGGCAAATGACGGAATGTGACAAAATAAACCTGTCTTCTTTTGTCACATATCGGTTAGCTCGCGCGCAGGGTGATGGGGGTGTGAGAGTAGCTGTTGAGAATCTCGGCGCCGTGTTCGGTGACGAGGGCTAGGTCTTCGATGCGCACGCCGGTGCGGCCGGGAAGATAGATGCCCGGTTCGATGGAAAACGTCATGCCTGGCTGTACCGTATCGGTATTGGCAAGCGAGACGTCGCCCGGCTCGTGGTCTTGCAGGCCAATCGAGTGACCCAAGCGGTGCGTGAAATACTCTCCGTAGCCTGCCTGCTCAATAACGTCGCGTGCAGCACGATCGAGGTCGCAGAATCGCGCGCCGGGGGCAATGAGCGCCTCGGCGGCTTCGTTTGCGCGGCGTACCACGTCATAGATGTGTGCTGTCTCCTCGTCGGGCTCTCCCCAAAAGAACGTGCGCGTCATGTCCGAACAGTAATTGCGGTAGCGTCCACCGATATCGAACAGCACCACATCGCCTCGCTTGAGCACGGTGTCATCGGGCTCATGATGCGGATCGCCCGCATTGGCGCCAAAGCTCACGATGGGAGGAAACGAGAACGCGTCGCAGCCGTGGCTGCGATAGAGCTCGAGCATCCGATCGGCTATCTCGCGCTCCGTTACGCCTTCGTGCACGAGCTGGATGGCATCGGCTATCACAGCGTCGTTTGCGGCGGAAGAGATACGCATCAGGTTTTGCTCTTCCTCGTCCTTGATGGCCCGCGCGGCGGTGACGGCAGAACTTCCCAGGAAGAATTCGCTTGCGGCATGGCGCTCGACCAGGGGCATCAAAAAGCCGGAACGCATGACTTCATCGATTCCGAGCGGCTTTGCGGGATCGATTTCTTGCGCGATGGCGTTGGCAACAACATCGGTATCGGTATGGTAGGCAACGCGCGCGTTTTCATACTCCGGTAGCTGATGTAAAGCGTTGACCATGATGACGGGCTCTTTGCCGCGCGCAAGGAGCACACCGCAAAAGCGCTCGAACATGTCGGCATAAAATCCCGTGAGGTAATAGATCGACCACGGATCATTAATCAATAACTGGGCATCGGCATGCGATGTCTCAAGATGCTTTAGCACGCGTTCGACGCGCTCCATATTCACCTGTGCCATGAGAAAACTCCAATCAGGCTTACTGTATCGTGATGCTTGGATGGGCAATCACTTTACGGGACCGCTCACAATCTGCGAACCAGCGTCTTCGAGCAGCGCATCCTCCGGTGTGCAATTGAGCTCGCGAGCAAGAATCTCGACGACGCGGCTTTGGCAAAAACCGCTTTGGCAGCGACCCGTTCCCGCACGGCAACGGCGCTTAACGCCTTCGACCGAAACCGCCCCGGGTGTGCGATGGATGGCTGCGATGACCTCCGCCTCGGGCACAGTTTCGCAGCGGCAAACTATCTTTCCCCAGAAATGGTCTTTTTGGATGAGCTCGTCTTGCGCGTCGATATCCAGCTGGTCAAAGTCGACGGGCGGTCGTCGGAGGGGCTGATAGTCTGCGCGCTCATGCAGCTCGGCTCCGTCTTCGCGCAGCAGTCCCTCTACCTTTTGTGCAATGGCGGGCGCGCTCGCCACGCCGGGCGACTGGATGCCTGCGACTTGAATAAAACCGGGCACGAGTGCGGAGCGGCGGATGAGGAAGTCGTTGAGACCATCGATGACGGCGCGTCCTCCGGCAAAGGCGCGGATTACACGGCGCGTATCGAGCGAGGGAACGAGTTTTTGCGCTCCGTCCAGCAGCTTTTGCATATCGGCTGCATAGGTGTCAGTATCGCCTGGCTCGCGGATGGCGGCGGTGGCGGTGACAACCGTGTTGCCGTGAACGGTTCCGGTAACGATCACGCCCTTGCTCACGGGAGTGGGGGTGGGGTAGAGCGGCATGTACGGGTGCACTTCGCGGTCGAGCACGAGGATATTGCCCTGTCTCCATACGAGATTGAAGTTCTCGGCACCTGCCATGCGCGAGATATCGGCGCAACCGTTACCTGCGGCGTTGACGATACGCCGCGTCCAGAGACTTCCGGCGTTCGTCTCGACTTCGAATCCATCATTTTTCGTCGCGATTTGTGTGACCTTGTGACCGCGTAGGAAATCGACCCCATTCGCTGCGGCGTTTTCTGCGGCGCTGATCGCAACGTCAAAGGGGTCGACATAGCCCGTCTGCGGACACCAAAGGGCGGCAACCGCCATCTCGCTTGCACGGGGCTCGAGTTCGTGGATGCGTTTGGGACCAACGATCGCAAGACCGCGTACCCCGTTTTTCACGCCCTGCGCGCGCAGGCGATCGAGCGTGCGCCTATCTTCGTCATTAAATGCGAGAACCATGGATCCTGGACGCTTAAAAGCAAAGCCGAGCTCTTGGGACCATTGGGAATAGAGCTCGCATCCACGTGCATTGAACTGGGCTTTCATAGAATCGGGCTTGGGGTCGTATCCACCGTGGACCAGCCCGCCGTTGGCCTTGCTGCTGCCGCACGCAATATCGTTTGCGGCTTCGACCACGGCGATATTCACGTCATAGCGGGCAAGCTGGCGAGCGATGCAGCATCCAACGATACCGCCGCCGATGATTGCGATGTTATAGCGTTGCATGAGGCCTCGATTCCCTGATGCCGAACTCTGCTTTCCATGGTACCCCATGTAGGCTATTAAAATCGTCGTTTAGGCATACGGACCGCTGACACATCGCCAGAGATTCTTGCAGATATTTTCCCGGTATCTATGTCAATAGCGTGTCTGCATTAGGAGATTGGCGAGAGGGGGAGTAGAATAGCAAAGCAATTATGACCTTGCTGCTCGCTGGGGGATTCGAAAGGTAACTCGCATGTCTAAGTACATCCAAGAGCTCATGTCGCCGCAACTCATGATGGCGATCTATCTGTTCGTTGGTTTTATCGCCGCTCTGTACATCCTTTCCGTGGTGTATGTGTTTATCGATGCCAAGCGCCGTGGCGTTAATGCTTTTTGGGCCTGGGGTATCGTTTCTCTTATCCCGTTCGTGGGTCTTATCGCTTATCTGGTGCTGCGCCCCAATTCTTATATTGCAGACCGCGAGGAGCAAGAACTCGATATGGCGCTGCGCGAGCGCCAGCTTGCTCAGTACGGCAGCTGCCCCAAGTGCGGCAGCCCCATCGAGAAGGACTTTGTGGTGTGCCCCGTGTGCAACACCCAGGTGCGCAACGTCTGCCCCAGCTGCCATCGTCCCCTCGATGCCCATTGGAAGGTGTGTCCCTACTGCCGAACTCACATTCAATAGCGCACGCGCCGCTTGCCGGTTGTAAAAGTGCGCCAGTGTTTGCCCGCCGCTCCAACACGGAGCGGCGGGCACTTGTATAATCATCGCTTGCGTAACGTGAGCGATTACTCGATACGGAAGGAACAATCGTATGAAGGCCCTCTATAACGATGGAACGGTGGCCGAGCTGCCCGAGGACGAAGTAACGCACGTTGTTCGTCACTCTGCTGCCCATGTCATGGCCCAGGCTATCAAGCGCCTCTATCCCGAGGCCGATTTTGCCTATGGCCCTGCTACCGACAACGGCTTCTACTACGATATCGATTTGCCCGATGGCCAGAAGATCTCCGAGAACGATTTCCCCGCCATCGAGGACGAGATGAAAAAGATCGTGAAGGAGAACCTCAAGTTCAGCGTGTACGAGCTGCCTCGCGCCGAGGCTATCGCCCTTATGGAGGAGCGCGGCGAGAAGTATAAGGTCGAGCACATCGGCGACCTCGATGAGGACGCTCGCATCACCTTCTATCAGCAGGGCGAGTACATCGACATGTGCGTCGGTCCCCACGTCTGCTATACCAAGGCGCTCAAGGCCTTCAAGCTCACCGGCGTTTCCGGTGCCTATTGGAAAAACGACAAGGACAACAAGATGCTCACGCGCGTGAACGGCGTTGCCTTTGCCACCAAGGAGGAGCTCGACGAGCACATGCACCTGCTCGAGGAGGCCAAGAAGCGCGACCATCGTAAGATCGGCGCCGAGATGGACCTCTTCATGATGCGCGATGAGGCACCGGGCTTCCCGTTCTTCCTGCCTAACGGCATGGTCCTTAAGAATACCCTGCTCGATTACTGGCGCGAGATCCATCACGATGCCGGCTACGTCGAGATTTCCACGCCGCTTATCATGAACAAGCAGCTTTGGAAGACCTCTGGTCACTGGGATCACTACAAGGACAACATGTACTCCACCCTCATCGATGACGAGGAGTACTGCATCAAGCCCATGAACTGCCCGGGTGGCGTGCTTGTGTACGCCGCTAAGCCGCACTCTTATCGCGAGCTGCCCATTCGTGCGGGCGAGATCGGCCTTGTCCATCGTCATGAGCTGCGCGGTGCTTTGCATGGCCTGTTCCGCGTTCGCTGCTTCAACCAGGATGATGCGCACCTGTTTGTACGCCCCGACCAGCTTACCGACGAGATCGTGGGCGTCGTGAATCTGATTGACTCCGTGTACCAGAAGTTTGGCTTTAAGTATCACCTGGAGCTCTCCACGCGCCCCGATGACTCCATGGGCTCGGATGAAGACTGGGAGCGTGCCGAGCAGGGCCTGCGCGATGCCCTCGAGCAGCTTGGCAAGGACTACGAGGTCAACGAGGGCGACGGCGCCTTCTACGGCCCCAAGATCGACTTCCATCTGGAGGATTCGCTCGGTCGTACCTGGCAGTGCGGTACTGTGCAGCTGGACTTCCAGATGCCTATCAACTTCGACCTCGAGTACACCGATGCCGATGGTTCCAAGAAGCGCCCCATCATGCTGCATCGTGTGTGCTTTGGCTCCATCGAGCGCTTTATTGGCATTTTGATCGAGCACTATGCGGGCAAGTTCCCCACGTGGCTTGCTCCGGTGCAAGTGGATGTCCTTCCCGTCTCCGAGAAGAGCCGCGCCTACGCAAATGAGGTCGCAGCTAAGCTTGATGCCGCTGGCATTCGCGTGAAGGTCGACAACCGCGACGAGAAGATCGGCTATAAGATTCGCGAGGCACGTGGTATCGATCGCGTTCCCTACATGCTCATCCTGGGCGAGAAGGAGGCCGAGGCCGGCAACATTTCCGTCCGCGATCGCTCCAACGAGACGGTTCCCTCCACGGTCGACGAATTTATCGCCAAGGTTACCGAGGAGATTCGCACGCGTGCGTAGTGCTTTTGTGCGATTCTGCCTTGGCGGACGAATGATGTAATTGATGCGCCCGGCGGATTGATTCCGCCGGGCGTTTTGCGTATAGATCGATAGAGGAGTTTTTTTGACTGCGCTGGAACAGTATGTAAATCGGCTGCATGCCCGCGCCGTGCGGGTATGCGAGGCAGCAAACTCCCTGGAGGCGCTGCGGAGGGTTGGCATCTTGACGGAGGGCGCCGTTGCTGGTGCTTGCGTATTTGTTGGTGTTTCCGGGGTACGTGAGCTAGCGGCCCCTACGGAGGAGAAGTTGCCTCTCCTTTGGCTTGCGGACGCCGTGAGCGGCGAGCATCTTCGGGTGCCCCATGTGCGTTCGCTGGCTGTTGCTGCGCGTGAAGCACATGCTTGCTTGGCGCTCGATATTTCCGGTCCTTCTTCATTTGGTTGTGATCCGCTCGACGCCGGCGCGCCGGTTTGTGTTGAATGCTTGTCTGCTGGGGTCTATGCGGTTTGTGTGGCACGATCGGGAAAGCGGGGCCGTGTCGCCGACCCGTATGCCGAGCATGCATTTCTTTCGCTCGTGCCGGAAGGGGATATCTCTTCTGCCTGTTGGGATGCTCTTGAGCGCACGTGCGACTCTGCGTATCAACAAAGCCTTCAGAATCGATTTGACGTTGCGCGTGCTTTTGCCGAGTACGCCGAGGCGAATCCGTTGATCGATTTTTGTTGGTATCCGGGCCTTGCGTCGCATCCAGACCATGCTTCGGCGGCGAGTCTGCTTCGCCATGGCTTTGGGCCCCGTGTTTCCATTGGACTTACTGGCGCTGACATTGCGCTTCGGGTCTTTTGGCTCCTTGGTGGCGCCGAGGCGGAGCCTTTGCTTGTCGCGGGCACCACGACGGTGACTTTTGAGAAAGGGGAGAATGGATCGTACCTTCTCTTCAAAATAGGCGAGGGCGATGTGTTCGAGCTTATCGACAAGGTCGACGCAGCGCTAAGGGCGGCCCGCTCGCTCTAAACTCGGGTTATGCCTTTTTTGGGGTGTATACTTTTGCGCTCATCGTTTGCTTCTGGGGAGGGGCAGCAATGTTGCTTAACACCGCCGATAGTATTGAGAGCGCTTTTTTGGGTGTGGCGCTTGCCATGGATGCGATGGCTGTCACGCTTTCGAATGCACTGGCTGAGCCTCATATGCCAAAGGCAAAAAAGATTGCCATGCCGTTGTCGTTTGCCATCTTCCAGATGGGGATGCCTGTTCTTGGCTACTTTGGCGGCACGCTTGTGGCTTCGTATATTAATGCCTATGCCGGCATCGTCTCGTTTGTCATTCTCGCTATCGTAGGTGGCAAGATGATTTGGGAAGCGTTGCAGGAGATGCGTAGCCCAGGCGAAGCCGCGCCTCCACACCTTACCTGGCGGGAGCTCTTTTTCGAATCCATCGCCACCTCCATCGATGCCTTTATCGTTGGCGTCTCGTTTGCCGCTACGGGCAAGAGCATTGCCCTGTACGGCTCGATGATTGGCATCACGACCTTTGCATGCTGCCTTGCAGTGCTTGTGTTGGGCAAAAAGCTCGGCGAGCATTTTGGTGTCCATGCGCAGTTGGCGGGCGGCGCGGTGCTTATCTGCATCGGTTTTAAGGCGTTGCTGCCCTAATTTCTGCAATTGGATAGCGGTAGCTTGGACGTGCCATTTAGCCTGCAATGTCGCTGCCACGCCTCGTGTCGAAGACTCCGTGGACTTTAGGCAAAAAGCTGTTTTGTTATGGCGCTGCGCGTTAAGATAACAGCGCTATATATAGGGCGCGACGGTAGGGCTGGGTCCACGGGGCTTGCAGCTAGTCGTCGGCGATGTTAGAAGGAGAAACATGGCAACGTTCTTTCCCGGTGAGTCCCACACTTTTTCTGAGTATCTGCTCGTACCTGGCTATTCCTCATCGGAATGCATCCCCAACAACGTTTCTCTCAAGACGCCGCTGACGCGTTTCAAGCGCGGCGAGAAGCCCGCAATCACCCTTAACATCCCCATGGTTTCGGCCATCATGCAGTCCGTTTCCGGCGTGGACATGGGCGTTGCCCTGGCCACCGAGGGCGGCATGTCCTTTATCTATGGTTCTCAGACCCCCGAGTCCGAGGCTGCCATGGTCAAGGCCGTTAAGGATCACAAGGCAGGCTTCGTCGAGTCCGATTCCACGCTCACTCCCAAGATGACCATGTCCGAGGTCATGGCTCTCAAGGATAAGACGGGCCACTCCACCATGCCCGTCACCGACGACGGTACCCCTCGCGGTAAGCTTCTGGGTATCGTGACCAGCCGCGATTACCGTCCTTCCCGTGATGATCACTCCGCTTTGGTCGAGACCTTCATGACCCCGCGTGAGAAGCTCATCGTGGGCGACAAGAACATCACCCTTAAGAAGGCAAACGACGTCATCTGGGAGAATAAGCTCAACGCTCTTCCCGTCGTCGATGATTACGATCACCTAATCGGCATCGTGTTCCGCAAGGACTATGACAGCCACAAGACCAACCCCAACGAGCTGCTTGATGCCAACAAGCGCTACATGGTTGGCGCCGGTATCAATACCCGCGATTATGCCGAGCGCGTGCCCCTGCTGGTCGAGGCCGGTGCCGATGTTTTGTGCATCGATTCTTCCGAGGGCTTCTCTGAGTGGCAGAAGCGCACCATCGAGTGGGTCCGCGCCAACTACGGTGAGGATGTCAAGGTGGGCGCCGGTAACGTTGTCGACGCCGAGGGCTTCCGCTTCCTGGCCGACTGCGGTGCCGACTTCATCAAGGTCGGTATCGGCGGTGGTTCCATCTGCATCACCCGTGAGACCAAGGGTATCGGTCGTGGCCAGGCCACCGCTTTGATCGACGTGTGCCGCGCTCGCGATGAGTACTTCGAGGAGACCGGCGTCTACGTGCCCGTGTGCTCCGACGGCGGCATCGTTTACGACTACCACATGACGCTTGCGCTCGCAATGGGTGCCGACTTCATGATGCTCGGCCGTTACTTCGCTCGCTTTGACGAGAGCCCGACCGACCGCGTGAACGTCAACGGCCAGTACATGAAAGAGTACTGGGGCGAAGGCTCTGCGCGCGCCCGCAACTGGCAGCGCTATGACCTGGGCGGTGCCGCGAAGCTCAGCTTCGTCGAGGGTGTCGACTCTTATGTGCCCTATGCTGGCTCCCTTAAGGACGGCGTCAACGGTACGCTCTACAAGGTTAAGTCCACGATGTGCAACTGCGGTGCGCTTTCCATTCCCGAGCTGCAGGAGAAGGCTCGCTTGACCTTGGTTTCCTCCACCTCCATCGTCGAGGGCGGCGCTCACGACGTCGTGGTCAAGGACTCCCAGCAGACGGTGAGCTACCGCTAAGCGCACCTTCAATTGGTGCATCTGCGGCACCGGAAGCCCGTCTGTTATTTTGAATGGGTTTCAAACAAGGGGTGAATTTTCGCCACGTTATTGAGATACAGCGAGATGCCTGCAACTTGTGGGCATCTCGCTTGTCGTATTTGCTATCATCAACCAAGTTAACCCTAGGGTCGGTCGGCCAGGCTTTGCTCGCTGCAAGTTCCGCACGAGCCGAAGGCCACGTAATGTGGCCTTCGTGCGAGCAGGACTGTCCGCAGCAGTGAGTAAAACCTGGCCGACCGACCTCAATCAAGTTAAAAGGAGCTGATATGTGCGATTGCACAG
>CATWBG010000025.1:0-20656 GCA_958348985.1 uncultured Collinsella sp.
AACTCAAGACGGAGTGTCTTAGCACCACTTTTGCATTTTATTCTCGGAAGTCGGGGATGAGATAGACGACTCCGCACTCGCCCTCGAGGCTGGGCGGGAATGCGAAGGTTGTGCCATATTCCGCGCAGACTTGGTCAACCGCGCTAGTTGGACTAAACCCCGCGGGGAGATGCTCCTGGACGCAATCGCAGATGAACGCTTGTATGAGTGGCTCTTTATCGATGAAGGAGAGATAGCGGACTATTGCGGTTTCGAGGCCGTCATAGTTTGCGCGCAGCAGGGCATTCGCCTCGTTAGCGTGCTTATAGAGAAGGACTTTGAAAAATGTGATCTCATCGGTCATTGAATTGTCCTATTCCACAATAGGGGCACACGAACATCGACATGGCTAGTGCTGGCTGTACTTTTGAGTACCTTGCACAGTCGTGGCATCTTACGAGCTTCAGCGCGTCAACCGCTTCTACGATTGGCGGTTCGGGCTCTTCTCTGTCGAGGGCGATTTTGAGGCTAAAGAAATCCGAAGCACTATTGAATTGCTTTTCGAGCTCTTTTGCAAGTGCGGAGACTGCCAGGTTTTTCGCCTTGGCCAACGCAAGGCATAATACATCGTCAGAGAGAAAAGTGTCCGAGGTTAATCCGCATGCTGGGCAATAGTTGTCGAGGACAGAGTCGCTCTCATTGGTCTTGGCGGATATCTTGAATAACTCGCCGCAGCGGGGACAGTGGAGTAACAGATGCCCGTCGGCATCCGTCGGAATGGTGATTTGGAATTGGGCGTCCTCCAAGGGACCTCCTGTCTATGACTGACCATTTTGATATTACCTCAGCCGGTGGACACCTAAACGAGCTTTGTTAGAAATGAGAGAAAGGGATTTCAAGAATAATGAAGCTGTTGTTTAGCGAGCAAAATGCGAGCAATGGCAGCGGGCCCTTTCAAAAAACGGCGCTCCATCCTAAGGGCGTTTCCGATTGTCTGTCGATAAAGATCCGGGGTAAACCATGGAGTTGTGGAGGGCGATTGCGCACGAGGCTCACCTGGATTCGGTGGGTGGTGCCGGGTTTATGTGCGATGCCAAGCCGCGCACATTCAGGGGAAGGGTCTACGCAGGGCATTGATGGGAGCGTATAGTCCAGCAACTGAGATGGCCGAGGGATGTCGCTGCTATGCCTCGGTTGTAGAGCCGATTACGCGGAGCGCTAATTTGTCGGGGTTTGGGGTGTTGTCGACTACGGCAGGTGTACTCCTGCCGTCTGTGTGAATCCCATGGGACAATCGGGTTGCCACCTGGCATCTCAATTGAAGACAGTTTACCGCGTTGGCGCTCCACGGCAACTGCTACCGTCTATGGCTGTCTGCGTGGGGATGGGGACGAAAAGATGAAAGTCCGGAATAATTCCAGTTGCTAACCATGGCTGCTTTTGGAAGATATGCGAGAGTGCGCACTTCTATTGAGATAACGATGGCGTGATAAAATGCAGCGCAGCGAGCATCTGTTCACGGCTTGCTTTTCAAGCTGCTGTTGGATGTGTCTGACGATTAGAGCCGAGCGGGGGAGTCTATGGCCAAACAGCGTCTTCAGCTAACCTGGTACAACAAGGATATGGCACTGATTCCGACCGAGGCGGGAAAGTATGGCTATTCGTGGGTGGACCCCGACGATCCACGCTATTGTGAGACGCATACGCTGGTAATGGATGACTATATTCAGGGTAGGCAAACTCCAAAAAGCGAAGACAACTTCTATTCTGAGCGCGCCAACCTTGAGCCGCAGACCGATAACTTGCTTATCAACGGTGAGTCTGGCGATGTGCTCGAAGCTTTGACGCGCGTGCCCGAGCTTGCCAAGAAGTACGCCGGCCACGTTAAGTTGATCTATATTGATCCGCCATTCAATACTCAAGAAGCTTTTAGGGCGTATGAGGATAACCTGGAACATTCGATTTGGCTGACATTGCTGCGTGACAGATTGCTCAATCTCAAAAGGCTCATGCGCGCTGATGCGACCATCTGGGTTCATATTGACGATGTCGAAGTCCATCGCATTCGTCTTCTCATGGATGAAGTATTTGGGTCTGGTAATTTTCTTTCCGAGGTTGCATGGGAAAAGACGTTTAAACCTAGGAACGACAAGAAGGAGCGAGAAGGTTTTTCCTCGCGGCATGACATGATTCTCGTTTATGCGAAATCGAAAGAAGAGGTCAGTTGGAATAGGCTCCCGCGTACAGCTGCAATGGACTCTGCATATAAAAATCCAGATAACGACCCTCTTGGTGCCTGGACCAGTGCACCCGCAACGGCAAATAAGGGTGACGGCCACGGTGGGATGTGCTATGCAATCCAGAGCCCGCTTACTGGGAAGCTGCTTTGCCCACCGCCCGGAGGCCACTGGCGTTTCGGGCAAAAAGACATGTTCGCATGGTTGAACGAGTGGGCACCGTGCCGCTATGAAAACCTACACGATGCAAAACGCCGTGCTAATAATGAGGGTATTTCGCTCGACGAGGTGAAGAAGGATATTTCAGCCATTATGCTGGATTGCCCGGTCGAACAAGCACGGGCAGCTGCCAAGAAGAAACTAGAGGAAGGTAGCTGGCCTCGCCTTTACTTGACTAGTGCTGGCGGCTTTCGCTCAAAATCTTACCTTTTTTCAAAGCCCGGCCGAATGCCGGAAGACTGGTGGCCATATCTTGAAGTCGGATCAAACGACGAGGCGAAAACCGAAGTCAAAAACTTAATCCCCGGCGAGGTTCCATTCTCGACGCCCAAGCCTGAGCGTTTGCTCGAGCGTATCATCCATATTGGTTCCAACCCCGGTGATATCGTGCTCGATTGCTTTGCGGGGTCGGGCACCACTGCCGCCGTTGCCCAGAAGATGGGGCGACGCTGGGTTACGTGTGAACTGCTTGAGTCGAACTATACGACCTACGACGTGCCGCGCTTGACCAAAGTGGTCAACGACGAGGACCCCGGTGGCATCACGCAGAATAAGCCCGAACGCATCGCCGCCAACGGCGTGGAGCTGCCCGACGGCGTAAGCCCTGACGACGCGGCGAAGTTCACATCTGTCCTGAACAAGCTTATCGCCGAGGACGAAGACTTGAAAAAGGACAAGGCCGTCAAGGCACTCAAGAAGCTTGCAAAGACTAAGAACAGCAAGCCGACCACCAATTGGCGTGGCGGTGGCGGTTTTCAGACCGCACACCTCTCTCCCGCATGTTTCGACTACGACCCTGATCTCGACCGCGTTGTGCTCACGCCTGAGGCGACGGGAGAGGTACTCGTGAGGTCTGTTGCTGCGAATCTTGGTTTCAGCTTGATTCCCGCCGAGGCGTGCTCACCGTTCGACGGCGTGCGGGGCAAGACCTTGTTGAAGGTTTACGAGGGCGTAGCCGATTCTGTACTCGTTGACTTACTGACCGCCCAGGTCCCTGAAGGCTATTCGCTCATGCTTGCCGCGACCGGCGTGCTTGACGGGACGCGTGAGTGTCTCCGTCGGGCCTGTAGGGGCTCGCGCGTGATACACGTCCCTGACGGCATATTTCCTTACACGAAAGGCGGTGCGCGATGAGCGAACAGCTTCATATCGAGTACGACTCGTCACTGGTTGACGCTATCAGCGCCGAGTTCGATCTGCGCGCCCCTAATAAGGAGGCCCTGCGAGAGCTCATATATGTGTTGAACGGTGACTATGACCCATCCGTGATGCAGGTGCTCAGCCTAGCCACCGGCGTCGGAAAGACGTATCTCATGGCGGCTTTCATGGAGTACCTGCGCCAACAGGGCGTGGGTAACGTGGTGATTGTGACGCCGGGCAAGGTCGTGCAAGCCAAGACCGTACAGAACTTCACCATGGGAAGCCCCCGCTACATAGCCGGCTCACCCGTGCCGCCCGATGTCGTGACGCCCCAGGATTACTCAGCATGGGTCGCACGCGACAACGGCCCGGCGAGCATCTGCTATGGCAGAGAGACACCCCTGCTTGCCTTCATCTTCAACATCCAGCAACTCATCGCGCCTGCGAGCGAAGAGGGACAGACGCGTGGAGACGGGCAGCAGGCGCAGCGTCGTCGTCCCCGAAGGTTCGACGAGAGCGCCGGAGTGCTGTTCGATTACCTGAGAGGGCTTGACGATCTGGTGGTAATCGCCGATGAGAGCCACCTCTACAGCGTGAGCGCGGCTGCTTTTCACGGCGCCCTTGAGGAACTTAATCCGTCGGCGTGCATCGGGCTTACGGCTTCTGTTCAGCCTGATGATCACGTGATATACACTTACCCGCTTTATCGCGCCATCAAGGACAAGTACGTGAAGGCTCCCGTTCTTGCCTTCCGCAAGGGCGGATACGGCGAGGACGCGGCTTCCGAAGAGCAGCAGCTCTCTGACGCCGTGCAACTGAGGGCCATCAAACAGCAGGCCTACGACGTCTACGCCGAACACGTCGGCACAAACCATCTCAATGCGGTTCTGTTTGTCGTCTGCGCGGATACGGATCATGCCTCGCAGGTCGCCAAGCTCCTGTGCACTCCCCGCTACTTTGGCAGTGATTTTGCCGTGCTGCAAGTCGACTCAAATCACGACGACGCGCAGACCCAGTTCCTCCTGGAGAACCTAGACGCGCCAAACTCGCCCGTTCTCGCCGTTGTCAGTGTCAACAAGCTCAAAGAGGGGTGGGACGTCAAGAACATCGCCGTGGTCGTAACCCTTCGCGCAATGGCGTCTGAGGTGCTTGCGCAGCAGACAATGGGCCGCGGGCTTCGACTGCCTTTTGGGAAATACACTGGGGTGCTTCAAATCGACCAGCTGGACATCATCTCGCACCAATCGTTCCGTGACCTCCTGGCGGCCGAGAACGTGCTGCAGCAATTCGGGCTTGAAGACGCCGTTGAGAATCCGCAAGCGGCAAACCAGGGAATTAGGGATGCTGTGGCCTGCGAGCAGAAAGCCCCGGGCGTGGTTTCATTCGGAACCGGTGCTCCGGCTGGCAGTGCGTTCGGGGGCGGCGCACCATCGGCTGCTTCCCAAAACGGCCAAGGCAACCAGAAGCCTTACGCTCAGGTTGACCCGCAACAAGCGCCAAGTTCCTCGACTTCCGAAAATCCGCAGCAGGAAACCCTCTTCGGTGGCATCGGCCTCAGGACGATCGGCGACGAAGGCTTCGGAGGTCAGGCAGCTCTCAGCTGCGAAGCCGTTAGGAGGAACCCCCGTTTTGCCGACGTTGCTTACAATTTCCCCCGTACGACCATCAAACTCGTCGAGCGCTCTATCGACCTCTCGGACGTCGTCGAAACGGATATCAAGGTGGCCGCCGAGCGCGTCACCTCGACTGGGGACGTTCTCGTGAGGAAGGAGCTCGTCGCCGCGCTCGGTGGTGCACTGCGTGCCATCGATACCGAGAGCGCCGAGGTGGAAAGCTTGCCCGTCGATGACGACGAGGCAGAGTCCGCACTTGTTCGCGTTGTCATGAACAACCAGCTCATTCCCGTCAACGAAGCCAACAAACGCCTCGCGCGGGGTTACCTGGTGAAGAAGTTCATGCAGTACACGCCTGTCGATCGCTGGACCGTGAAGGCCCTCGCCTCCGCCGATGCAGAGCTGAGAATACTGGTGAAAACGTTCGTGGACGGCATTCTGCGCAACCGTGATGAGAAGACTGTGCTTGACCCGCTCGCCATGCCCTGCAAGGACGCACAAGACCTGCCTCTGGGTGATACTGTCCACGACCAAATCGAGTCGCAGTCCGAATTTCAGCGAGGCCGCTTCTACGGCGGCTGGTTCAAGTCGCTTTTCGAGGCGGAGTCGTTCGATTCCTATACCGGCGAGTACATGCTTGCCCGCCTGCTCAACACCTCGCCCAACATCGTGTGGTGGCAGCGCCTGCATACGGAATACGGTGCCTTTATCTACTTCAACCCCAAGGATCGCTACTACCCTGATTTCGTGGCCCGCGAAAGCGATGGCACGCTCTGGATTATCGAGGGCAAGGAGCAGCGCGGCCAGGGAGACGCCGTCGTTCAGGCCAAGCGCCTCGCTGCGGAGAAGGTCGTCCATCGGCTTGTCGGAGAGGATGCTTTCGCCGGTCAGGCCTGGGGCTATCTGATCGCCTACGAGGACGACATTAGGGAGTCGGACACCTGGAACGACCTCAAGGCCAAGGCGCATCCCGTGAGCAACGCGTAGGGGGCGTGGCCGCATGCAATACGTATTCGATACCACCGAGCAGACAACGGCATCGGGCAACACGGCCGAGACGCGGGCCCTACTTCACCTCCTCAGCTTTGATGATGACAGGGGCAAGATCGACGCGTTTGCAATCGACTGCTTCAACGACGTTACTGGTATGGACAACCCCTCGACTGTATTGTTTGATGTTCAGTCAAAAGCAACTACTCGCACTTCGCCACGTCAGATCGGGGAAGACCTCGTAACGCTTTATAAGAACTACATCTCTGAGTTCGCATCCTTCTTCAAGAGCTACACGCTCTTTTTAGGGGGTGTTTCGTCGACCGTATTGACAGATGGTTCATTGACCTGTTTTGGCTTCGAAGACATCAGGCCCGAGTCTCAAAAGAAGGTTAAGGACGGACTGTGCGAAGCATGCAATGAGAAAGGCTATCTCGACAGCAGCCTTGTTTCGGATGAATCGATCGAGCGGTTTCTCCGTGCGGTTAAGTTTGCACTGTCGAAGCCAACCGACATTGACTATATCCGGCCTTTAATCAGGACTTCGGCTGCCGTCATGCCGAATGAAAGGGTTCTGCAACGAATCTTCAATGAGATTAGAAATGCCCAGTCGAGCATTAAGAATCGAACGAGCATCGCCAATCGATCCATCGAGGCTCCTAGCCAGGTTTGGGACTTCTCCCGGGTCCTGAGAAGAAGGAGCATCGACCTGCTTCTCATTGAGCGCGTTATAAACCGCAACCCGATGAAAGACCCAGTGCCGACTAGCTTTACGAGTTATTTAGACGGTCAAGCGCCTGAAGAAGAAGACGAGCTGATCGAAGATTGCCGTAATGCTATATCGCTTCAATATCTGGACAAGAATAACAAGGATGTGTTCTGGAGGCTCCTCGATGCCATTGTGACCGAGTTGGACAATGACCCGAACGCGGACATTGAGACCGTATACGGTCGCATCGATAGCGCAATCCGTAGTGATTGTCAGCATCTTAATAAGCCGGCGCTGCTCTATTTCATCGCAAGCATAAAGGACGGAATGAAACGATGATTCACATAAAGCAAATTGCATTGGGAAATTCTGCCGAGGCTTATATCCAGTCTGGCTTTACGGATGGCCTCAACATCATCTCGAGCGGCGAGAACCATGTCGGCAAGACTGTAATCATGCAAGCAATTATGTATGCAATGGGTTCGGACGCCATGTTTCCGGCAAGCCTCCATTTCCAGGATTACGTCTTTGTCGTGGACATGGATTTGGATGGCCGGGCCGTATCTGTGCTCAGAAACGGGAACTCCTTCGTTGTCAAAGACGGGGACACCATCACTCCGCTTGAAACGGTTGCCGATTTCGACAGCTACTGGAGCGCCCACTTCTTCAACCTGCCCTCGATAGTCAAGGACGGCAAGGAGCGTTCGGTGCCCGCTGCCTTTTTTGAGCAGATTGCGTTCATGCCCCAGGCGAAGCGCAATACTGCGAGGGTCTACGGCGGCTACTACAACAAGACCGATTTCATGGAAATGGTTTACTCGCAAGCTGGCTTAGCCGGCAGGTCGATTGACACTAAGACCGTCGAGGCGATGAAGAGTCGGAAGAAAGTCCTCCAGACACGTCGCAACGAGTTGTCAAAGCAGTCGAAGCAGCTCAAGAAACCTGGCACGTCCCTTGTCGCCATTAGCCCCACTTCAGACCGCGAAGATACGGCGAGGGTGGTCGCGCAGCTTGACGAGATAAAGAACGAGATTGTCTCTCTGCAAAATAAGAGGAATAGCACGCTTACAAGAATGAAGAAAAACGAGGGAGTCCTCCACGAGCTTCGGTCGCTCAACAAGGAGATCTCCTCAGGTGCCTTGGAGTGCCTCTCATGTGGTTCTCACGACATCGGCTACCGCATGGAGAAGGCTGATTTCGTGTTTGATCTCACGACGAGTGACATGAGGTTGCAAATCCTGCGCTCGCTCCAGGAGCGAATTGATGGCCAGAGAGACGAGGCTGCCAGTCTTGACTCTGACATTAGGAAGCTTCAGTCGCGATTTAACAGTCTTGCCGACACACGGGAGATCACGCTTGAAGATGTCTTCGCAAGTAGAGAAGGGTACGTGAGTCTCGAAAGCGTCGATGCCGAGTTGACATCGATTGCAGACGAACTCTCGGATATCGAGCAGGCGATTCAGGCGGACAAGCTGGCGGACTCCGAAACCAAAGCCAAACGCAAAGATCTCAAAGAGGCGATACTCGCCACCATGAATAGCGTCAGGAGGGGCCTGGGCACCGACAGCAACGTGCCCGACTACGCTGATCTTTTCACTACCGAGAAGGGGCCGTACAGCGGCAGCGAGGCCACGGAGTTCCTGATGGCGAGGATATACGCCCTGGAGAAGCACCTGCATCATCAGCTGCCCATTCTCGTCGATTCGTTCAGAGCGGAAGAGCTGTCGACTGGTCGTGAAGAAAGGCTGCTGCCATACTTCGCCAGATTGGATAATCAGGTTATTCTCACGGCCACGCTAAAGGAGCAAGAGGCCGGAAAGTACCATGGGCAAGCTGGGGTCAACAATATTGATCTTACTGGTTATGAGCCCAACAAGCTGCTATCGGAGGCTTATTGCGTTGCTTTCAAGGCGATAGCTGATGAATTCGGCATTAAGCTGATTTAATAAGGCGATTCTCGCTCTTTGCGGTATGACCGCATAGCGTGGAAAACCGGTTTACATTGACGTTGAAGTTAATGGCATGGGCGGAGCGGCTCATTTCGGGCACGATTGACGTGCTGAAGAATTGCATGACGAATCCGGATGTCATCTGCTGGCGTGAGGCGGCGTCCAATATCTCGAGATCTCCTTTCATCTTATGTGAACCGGCGAGAATGTGAGGGAGATTATGGCTTCGAATCTTTCTTGACGGATCTGGGAGGCTGCGCGAAAAGGTGGAAACAAAGCCGGCTCTATTGCTTTCTCCTCCGAGGGGGAGATGTTTGGCTATGGCTACGGAATCAAACTACTCGCCCACGTTATGGGTGTCTAGCTTGTAAAGTACACCGAACAATCCTTGTTTCCTATATTTTCAGCAAGAATCTCCACCGCGCCACCGCTCCAGCTGCGGCAACACCGCGCCCATGAGCGACACCGCCTCGTCGAGCGTCATGCCCGTATTCTCTGCCAAGCGCGGGGCGCAATCCTCGATCATGGCTTCCATTGTGGTCTCGTACGTGTATTCTCCGTGCTCATAGCACCATTTGCAGTAATGGTCGGTCTTCTTGCCGCTCGCATCGGTGCCGCAATCATCGGGGGTGAGGTACATACCGCAGCTCTCGCAATAATGCTCGGGCATCTCCAGCAGGTGCGGCAGCGGCTCTCCGGTGACGGCGGCGATGAGCTTCATCATGTCGATCCCGGGCGTAACCTTCCCGCGTTCCCAGCGGCTCACGGCCTGGCGCGTCACAAAGAGCTTGCTTGCAAGCTGCTCTTGCGTAAGGCCATGCGCGCGGCGTACAGCAATGAGGTTTTCGGCAAAGGCCATGGCGGCTCTCCTTCCAGCGAGTTTCTTGATAGTGCAAGCTTAAGCGGCGCAGGCAGCCAATCCAAGCAACCGTTTGTTGCGCGGGGCAAGTTGACCTATAACTGGGCAAAACCTCTCGGTCCCATCGCGCCGCTTTGATACGATGGGGCAAGCTCGAAAGGATCCATCATGCGCGTTATCGACCTTACCCATACCATCACTCAGGATATGCCGGTCTATCCGGGCTCGGACACGCCTCGGCTTGCACTTGCCGGCACGTACGAGAAGGACGGCTTCAAAGAGACGCTACTGCAGATGTCCTCCCATACCGGCACGCACATGGATTCGCCCTCGCATCTGTTCTCTGACAGGACAACGTTCGACGAATTCCCCGCAAGCCAGTTTATCGGCAATGCCCTTGTTGTCGATTGCTGTGATCTGCCAGAAGGTGGCGCCATCACCATGGAGCAGCTTCGTCCCTATGGAGACAAGCTCTCCCAGGCAGACTTTCTCCTCTTTAATCTGGGCTGGGACGAATACTGGGGCACAGACGCCTACTTTGGCGACTATCCCTGCATAGACGACGAGGTACTTGATCTGATCATCGCTGGCGGCTACAAGGGCATCGGCTTTGACGTCATCGGCTTGGATCCTATTGCCGATACGAACCTAACGCGCCACAAGAAGCTCTTTTCTTCCTGCGACATCGTGAATATCGGGAACCTTAAAGATCTGGATTGTTGCGGTGACGACCTTTTTGGTTTAGCTGCTGCCCCTTGAAGATCGAGGATTCCGATGGCTCTCCCATCCGCGCCATCGCCTGGTTTGAGTAGCCCGGTCGCCAAGCATCGCAGGCGTTGCTGCGCTAGGATGACCGCATCGCGCGCCGTTTGTTCTACTATCTTTTACACAAGCAATCTAGAACGTGCAGACGCAACAGGGGAGACCGGATGGCTTCGAGCGTTATTTCTCGTGATGAACTCTTGGAAGAGGCATATCGCATCGCCGATGCACAGGGGCTCTCGGCGCTTTCCATCCGTTCACTGGCGCAGGCGTGCCATGTGAGCGTGGGCACCATCTACAACCACTTTGCCTCTAAAGACAAGCTCATCACGGCAACTATCGAGCTGTTCTTTCGTCGTTCCGTCTTCGACGGCTTTTGCCGTCTCGACGTGCACAAGGGTTTTGTCGACTATTGCGAGGATCTCTACGCATCGCTCGTCATGGTGCTCGACCGCTTTAGGCGTTGTTGGCTCAAAGGTGCCGAGGTGCTTCCTGCGGCCGAGAAAAATGCCGCCCACCTGCGCGAACAGCAGATTTTGAACCATGTCCTGCGCGGTCTGGTAGAGGTTTACAAAAACGATGCCGCCATCCGTGCGGACCTGCCTGTGGGCTTTGACGCCGCGTCGGTGTGCCGCTTCACGTCCGACAACATGCTCAATGCGCTGCATGCGGGGCGGCAGGGCTGTCCCATTCTTTTCGGTCTTCTTCGAAGGACGCTCTACAACGCGTAAGACATGAACAAGGCACCTTTGATGTTCAGGTGCGGTGATTCCACAATATGGTTCGAAGCCGGGGCAACTAGCGCATTCGGCGCGATATCGACTTTGGAGGAATCACATACCTATGAATCCGTTGATTATGCCTGCGTCGACAGCGATCACGCTCGCTCTTGTGTTCTATACCATTGGCGTTTTTGGCGAGCGCCGCGCCGGTACGCTTAAGAAGAGCCACCTGGCGCTATTCTGGCTGGGCCTGATCTGCGACACAACGGGCACCACCATCATGACCACCATCGCCCGCACCTCGACCGCAGCGGTCTCTCCGTTGCATGCCATTACTGGCCTGCTGGCCATCATCCTCATGCTTTTCCATGCCCTGTGGGCAACGTTTGTGACCGTGCGCGGCAGCGAGCAGAGTCGTCGGGGCTTCCATAAGCTGAGCATCTGTGTGTGGCTTATCTGGCTCATCCCGTACTGCGCGGGCCTGTTCATGGGCATCCCCGTGTTCCATTTTAGCGACGCCGCGGTGCTGGCATTTTCCGTGTGCATTCCGGCACTCATCGGCATCGTGCTGTTCGCTCAGGAACGCAAGCACGCCTGCTAGCAATTCGATACTCCTCTTTCCCTTGCGCCAAGGTCGGGGCGGGTTCCTTTGGGTGTCCGCCCCGACCTATTTTGTTGTGCGTGTGGTCGAGAGGATGGCGCCCACGGCGGCTCCGCAAAGGGCGGGGAGCAGCCAGCCAAAGCCCAGGTTTGCGAGCGGCAGGGCGTCGAAGGGCAGCCATGTACCGGCAAAGAAGGCATCGCGCAGAGCCGTGGCGACGCTCACGACCGTTGTGGCACCAATGGCCCAGGGCCAGGTGAGGGGCAGGCGGTCGCAGGCGCGGTGTGCCATGCCCATGATCACGAAGACGATGGATACGGGGTAGAGCGCGCTCAGCAGCGGGACCGAAAACGTCAGGATGGCGTCGAGGCCAACGTTTGAGACCACGCAGGAAAAAACGGCAAAGGCCGCCGCCCAGCCTGCGTAGGGGATACGGCCCAACATGCGCGCCTGCGCACCGGGGGCTGCCGCGCCAAAGGTCTCGGCAAAGTAGGTGCCGCAGCAGCTAATGAGGCCAATGCAGACGTTCAGGCAGGCGAGTAAGTAGATGGCGGCGATAATCACCGTTCCCGCGATGCCAAAGTGCAGCGTCGCCGAGGCAGTGAGGAGCGCCGCACCGTTGGTGGCGTGTGGCATGACCGAGCCAAAGCTGGCGCCCACCTGCGCCAGGCCGCAGTAGACAAGTGCCATAAGGACGCCGGCGACAATTCCCGCACGCGAGATCTCGCGCATGAGACCGTGCGAATCGCTCACACCGAGCCCCTTGATATTCTCGGCGATAACAAGGCCAAACGTGAGGGAGGCGAGCAAGTCCATGGTTTGGTATCCCGTGAGGAATCCCTGGATGGGGGCGGCGCTATCGTAGGGTGCCTGGGGCGCTTGCGCCACGCCGGCGGGTGAGACGAGCGATGAGCCTACGACCATAACCAGCAAGATGATGAGCGCAGGCCCCGTGATGCGCCCAAGGAGTTTGGTGAGGGCTCCGGGGTGCATGGCAAGGGCGTATGCCACGGCAAAGAACACGATGGAGAAGACCAGGCGGATGGTGCCGATGGGTGCGCCCTGTGGGAAGAGCGGGACGAGCATCTCGAAGGCGGTTGAACTGGTGCGCGGAATGGCGAGACAGGGTCCGATGGCCAGGTAGATGGCTGCAACGAAGATGCTCGAGAACAGCGGATGGACGCGGTCGGCTAGCTCGCGTGCCGTGCCCACGAGTGCTACGGCCACAATGCCGAGTACCGGCAGGCCGATGCCGGCAACAAGAAAGCCGATCATTGCCGGGACGGTGGAGGTGCCCGCCTGGAGTGCGAGCATGGGCGGCAAGATGAGGTTGCCGGCTCCAAAAAACATCGAGAACAGCGTAATGCCCACTGCGATGGACTGCCGGGGCGAAAGAGATTGGTTCGTTGCCGCTTTGTTCATGCTTCGGGCCTTTCAAAAAAGTGCGTTCGTGGATTGTATTGTCTCATACACGACGGCACTTGGATGAGCTGCGTGCACAAGCGGCTTATGACATGGAGATTGCTCGCAGGAAGCTTGAGCCCGAGCTCAAGAAGATCCGCCCTTGGAACGCGGCCGCGGCTCTGTAGCTCCCGTCCACCGCGCCGGCGCAAATAACGGGCTAGTCGCTTACAATAAAACAAAGACTGCAAGAAATATCGCCGAGAATTGAGTGCATGCGATGGCCAGCGCATTTACCAAAGATGTGATTCGCTCCGTCACCCATTCGTGGGGGCGTTTTATCGCTATCGCCATCATCGCTGCGCTGGGAACGGGCTTTTTTGCCGGCTTGCGCATGACCGGTCCCGACATGCGCCTGGCGGGGGACGAGTATTACGACGGCACCTACCTTTCCGACGCCCGCGTGGTGTCGACGGTAGGTCTCGATGATAACCAGATCGACCAGATTCGCGCGGTCAAGGGTGTGGCTGCCGTTATGCCCGCCTACGAGGCCGACGCCATCTCCGACGTCGACGGTATCCAGTGCACCTTGCGTTACCACTCGCTCGATGTGGATGCAGCTCGCGCCTGCGAGTACGACGGCGTGAACACCACGTCGAAAGATGACGACTACCTTAACCGTCCGATTCTCACAAGTGGCACCTGGCCTAAAGCTGCAGATGAGTGCCTGCTCTCGGCCGACACGGTGTGGCAAAGTGACGTGAAGATCGGCGACAAGGTGCGCTTGATCGAGGGCACGCAGGACCTGGGCGATACGTTTAGCGTGCGCGAGTTTACCATCGTGGGCTTTTGCGAGTCGGGCTACTACACCTGCTCGACCAGCATGGGATCGACCTCGCTGGGCAGCGGCAAGCTCATGAGCTTTGCCTATGTTCCCGATAGCGCTTTTGCAAAAGATTACCCTTATACCGAGGCGTTTATCTCGGTGGAGGGCGCACGCGATGAGCGCTGGGCGAGTGACGCATACCAGCAAAAGGTCGATGCGGTGACCGCTCGTATCGATGCGATTTCCAGCGACATCAAGACTTCGCGTTTGGATGATTTGCGCGCGGAGGCACAGGCCGAGCTTGACGAGAAGCGTGCGGAATACGAACGCAAGAAGGCAGATGCCGAGGCTCAGCTTGCCAGCGGCCAGTCGGAACTCGATGGCGCGAAGGCCCAACTCGATAGTGCTGCGGCAGGCCTGGAATCGGCACGCGCCCGCATAGCGCAAAGCGAAGCGCAGCTGCGCGACGGCAGAGCTCAGTACGAGGCAGGAACCGCGGAGCTCAAGGCCCAAAAGCGGCAGACGTATGCGGCCCTCGCGCAAGCTCAAGCCGAGATAGACAACGCGCAGGCGCAGTACGATGCAGCGATGGCCTCGCGCGCACAGCTTGCCGAGCAGCTCGATACCGCGCAGACGTCCCTCGACCAGGTGCAGGACGGCCTTACCCAGGCTGATGACGGCATAGCTCGGGCAACGGCGGGTATCGATACGCTAAAGGCGACCATCGATCAACTTCAGCAGCAGATTGATGCTCTGCCCGAGGATGATCCGGCGCGCCTTGCGCTTGAACAGCAAAAGGCCGGCTGCGAGCAACAGCTCGCTCAGGCTCAAGAGGAGCTTGCAGGCCTGCAGCAGCAAAAACAGACCCTCGAGGGGAAAAAGACCCAGCTTGAGGGTGCAATTTCCCAGCTCAAAGGCGGCATCGCGCAGATTGATTCCCAAACCGCCGGCGTGGCCGAAAGCCTGAACGCCGCGCGATCAGAGCTTGCGGCCCAAAAGGCGGCTGCCGAGAACGGCTTTGCCACAGCCCAGCAGAGCCTCGATGCGGCGCTTTCGAAATTGCAGTCGGGCGCGGGGCAACTTGAGAGCGGAAAGGCTCAGCTTGCAGAAGGCCAGGCCCAGTACGACGAGGGTTTTGCCCAGTGGCAGGCGGGCAGCTCCGAGCTTGCGCAAAAGCGTGCCGATGCCCAAAGCCAGTTTGCCGACGCCGAGGCCCAGCTCGAAGAGGCCCAGGCCAAGGTGGACGATATCGCCACTATGGACGCCAATGTCTACACCCTCGACTTAAAGAAGAACATGGGCGTTGAGAGCTATCGCTCCGATGCCGGTCGTATCGACCAGATCGCGCAAGTCTTTCCCTTGTTGTTCTTCCTGGTTGCAGCACTGGTTTCGCTCACCACCATGACGCGCATGGTGGACGAGGACCGTATGCTCATCGGCATCTATAAAGCGCTGGGCTATTCCAACGCGCGCATTACGGGCAAGTATCTGGGCTATGCGGCCATCGCGAGCGGTGTGGGCTCGATTGTGGGTATCCTGGCGCTCTCTACGTTCCTGCCGTGGTTCATCATGGGAGCCTACGCCATCATTTACGCCGTTCCCTGCAGGCCTGTGCCTATCGATGCGCCCATTGCCCTGTCCTCGGCAGGCCTTGGCATTGGCATCACTGCGCTGGCCACTTGGTTTGCCATGGCGGCCACTCTGCGCGAGAAACCCTCGACGCTCATGCTTCCACGTGCGCCCAAGGCGGGCAAGCGCATTCTGCTGGAGCGCATCCGCCCCGTTTGGAGCCGCCTGACCTTCTCGTGGAAGGTTACCGCGCGCAACCTCTTTCGCTATAAGCGACGCTTCTGCATGGCCATCATCGGCATTGCCGGCTGCACGGCTCTGTTGCTCACGGGTCTTGGCTTGGAGAATTCCATCAACGACATCATCGACAAGCAGTTTGGCGAGCTGTACCACTACAACACAGTCGTGCGCATGGATGAAGACGTTACCGCGGAGCAGAAAAAGACTGCGACCGAGCGCATCGATGAGGATTCCGCCGGCTCTTCCACCTGGCTTGCGACCGAGAACATGGTGGTGCGTCGGGCGGGCGCTCGCGACAACGATTCCGACCAGATGGTCGAGCTTGACGTGCCGCAAAAGGTCACGTCGTATTCCGAGTTCCATACGCTGCGCGACCGCGTCTCGGGCACGACGATGGCGCTTGACGATACGGGTGCGCTCATCAGCGAGAAGCTTGCCACCGAGCTGGGCGTGCAAGCAGGTGACTCGGTTGATATCTACGCGCAGGATGCCATTGGCAACCCCACGGGCAAGGCGTATCGAGTGCGCGTGGCGGGTGTGGTTGAGAACTACGTGGCGCACTACGTGATCATGACTCCGGCGCTTTATGAGAAGACGTTTGGCGAGAAGGCCTCGTTTACCACGCTGTATGCGAGCGTGAAAGAAGATGAGGCCACGCGCGACAAGGTGAGCGACGATTTGCTGGCCACCGACGGCGTGAAGACCGTGAGCTATAACGACGAGACCATCAGCAGTTATCGCAGCATGCTCAAGAGCGTGGACTCGGTTGTGGTGGTGCTGGTGGTTGCTGCGGCGACTCTTGCATTCGTGGTGCTCTACAACCTTACCAACATCAACATTGCCGAGCGCGTGCGCGAAATCGCGACGCTTAAGGTCTTGGGCTTTACGCAGCATGAAGTCAATGCCTATATCTATCGCGAGACGTTGCTGCTGGCGCTCATCGGCTCGCTTGTGGGTCTTGTGCTGGGCATCTTTATGGAGGGCTACGTGATCGTGACCGCCGAGGTGGACCAGGTGATGTTCGGTCGCGACATTCATCTTCAGAGCTTTATCGTCGCGTTTGCCCTCACCATGGTGTTCTCGGTGATCGTGACGCTGTTCATGCGTTCCAAGCTTCACCGCATCGACATGGTGGAGAGCCTCAAGAGCGTGGAGTAGCGTGCGGTCTCAACATACTTGCAGGTCCTGTTGCGCGCAATGTCGCTAAGCAGGCTGACCCTTGTTGTGGTTGCTATTGCTACTTCGAAATATGGTTACTTCTTAGTTCTTGGGCAAGTTCCTCGCGCGTTCTTTTCCCCGACACCAAGTCTTGAATCCACGCATAGTATGGATTCGATTTGGGATCTGGGTTGTCGAGAAAAACGACCGGAACGTTTCTTAATGCAAGAATGGATAGTGCAAAGACGAGGCTCGTTCTTTTGTTTCCGTCTTCGAAGATATGATCTTTGGCCATGTGCTCGGCTAGATAGCTTGCTTGATCGAAGATATCTAAGAAACGCTCAAATGGCGACTGGCCGAATATCGTGCAGAATGCGTTTAAAAGAACGGACTCAATTCGTCCGCGCGTGGCAGCAGCCTTCTCTTCTGTTATCCCTGTCGTAAAGCATCTTCCGTTTGTCGAAAGCGCATCGTGCAGCTGCAATACAACCGAAGAGAGTTCCCCTATCGCTTCCTCATCATCAAAAATGAGGGGTGCGAAAGGGCATGGCTGCTGCTTGACGGGCGGCATTAGGAGTTCTCCAGAAGCTTTAATGCATTGGGCATGGAAGCGATGGTCGATTGGACGGCTTGGCCAATAGTGACAAGCTTGCTATCGTCAATTCCGTCTGCCGAAGCAAGAATCGCTTCAGGGGTAATGGCGTTGTCTTTTTCGGAGGAATAGACACTGGCCCATGCTCCATCGGGCTTATGGGACATTGTTACCAAGTCGAACGCAGATAGGCCTCCGAGCTTTTCCATTACGGAACGAACGATCTTCTTCGAGGCCGCATCAAGCTCCGCGGGTTCGTTTGTCGCCTGGATTCGATTTTTGCCATGTGAGGAAAAGGCTTGATATACCGTGGGCTCGACGGGACCGTACTGCCATGCCTCGATTGCATCGTCGAACAGAGGGCGGCCTAGCTTTCGTAGCGATTCGACGTATGAGTAGTAGACAAGCTTGTTGAGTTTGAGATTTGTGATCTCAATCTTATCGCTCCAATTATTGACGATGTAGTTTGCAATGCTCAGTGCGTTCATGCCGTTCTCCCTTCTACAGACCGAGGTTGCCATTTCTAAATTGGATAGACTATCTACCCATTATCGGATATATCGAGGTGAACTCTACGGACATCCCTTTGAATATCACGATAAATTGTTGCATGGCGTGCGGACAGATAAAACTTTAATAGCGTTAGCTGATGGGCAGGCTTTGAGGGGGCTCCTCTTGTTATGCGATAACGGCGTGGTCCTCGTTGCCCGCGCTCTATAGCTCGCGCTACAATGCTAAGGTTGCATATTCGCACGTTACGCATACCAATACCAGTTAGGACACGCATGGCATCCCTGTCTGATCAGATTTCCTCGCGTCGCACGTTTGCGATCATCTCGCACCCCGACGCCGGCAAGACGACCCTTACCGAAAAACTGCTGCTCTATACCGGCAGCATCCAGACGGCGGGTTCCGTTAAGGGTAAGTCGAGCTCTAAGCATGCCGTGTCCGACTGGATGGACATCGAAAAGGAGCGCGGCATCTCCGTCACCTCTTCGGTGCTGCAGTTTTCCTACAACGGTTGCTGCGTGAACATTCTCGACACCCCTGGCCACCAGGACTTCTCCGAGGATACCTACCGTACGCTCATGGCTGCCGACGCCGCCGTTATGGTCATCGACGCCGCCAAGGGCGTCGAGGCCCAGACCATCAAGCTGTTCCGCGTTTGCACCCTGCGCCACATTCCCATCTTCACCTTTGTGAACAAGCTCGACCGCGAGGCCCGCGATCCCTTTGAGCTCATGGAAGAGATCGAGAATGTCTTGGGCATCAACACGTATCCCATGAACTGGCCGATTGGCTCTGGCCGCAACTTCCGTGGTGTCTTTGATCGTCAGACGCGCCGTGTGATCGCCTTCGAGGGCGATGGCCATGCCAACGCCACCAAGAAGGTCGCCGAAGTCGAGGCAGAGCTGGGCGATGCCAAGCTCGACGAGCTCATTGGCGAAGAGAACCATCGCAACCTGATGGACGATATCGAGCTGCTCGACGGCGCGGGCGATGAGCTGGACCTCGACGCCGTGTCCTGCGGCAAGCTCAGCCCCGCCTTCTTTGGCTCGGCGCTCACCAACTTTGGCGTGGAGCCCTTCCTGCAAGAGTTCTTGCGCCTGGCGCCCACGCCGCTGCCCTACAAGGACACCCTCACAGGCGAGCCCGTGGATCCTGCGGCAAACGACTTCTCCGGCTTTGTCTTTAAGATTCAGGCCAATATGGACAAGAATCACCGCGACCGCATCGCCTTTGTGCGCATCTGTTCGGGCAAGTTCGAACGCGGCATGGACGCCTTCCACATACAGGGCGGCCGCAAGCTCAAGCTGGCCACGGGCACCGCGATGATGGCCGACGACCGCGCGATCGTCGACGAGGCCTATGCCGGCGACATCGTGGGGCTGTTCGATCCGGGCATCTTCTCCATTGGCGATACGGTGTGCGCGGGCAAGCAGCGTGTGCAGTTCCCGCAGATCCCCACGTTCGCACCGGAGCATTTTGCGCGCATCACGCAGGTCGATACCCTCAAGCGCAAGCAGTTCGTCAAGGGTATGGAGGAGCTTGCCCAGGAGGGTGCCATCCAGATCTTCCGTGAACTGGGTGCCGGTATGGAGAGCGTGATCGTGGGTGTTGTGGGCGTGCTGCAGTTCGAGGTGCTCGAGCAGCGCCTGAAGTCCGAGTACCACGTTGAGGTGCGCCGTCAGCCGCTTTCCTACACCGATATCCGCTGGATTATGAATGATCCCGACACCATCGATATTCCGGCGCTTTCGCTCACACGCGACACGCTGCGCGTCGAGGACATGCGCGGCGGCAAACTGCTGCTGTTTACGAGCCCGTGGAATGTGGATTGGGCGACCGATCATAACGAGGGCCTTGAGCTCTCTGAGTTTGGCAACATCTCGTTCTAGCAAACGCTTGGCAAGGGGATTTTGAGGGGACACATCGAGCATGAACATCACCGTGTATTTGGGTGCCTGCGAGGGGCGCGATCCGCATCTCAAGCAGGCCGTGCGCGAGCTAGGTACCTGGATTGGCACCTCCGGGAACTCCCTGGTGTATGGCGGGTCCAAGACGGGCCTCATGGGCGAGCTTGCCTTGGCGGCGCTTGAGGCGGGTGCCGAGGTTACGGGCGTAGAACCGCAATTCTTTATCGATTCTGTCTTGCAGCTGGAGGGCCTCACCCGTCTGATCGTCACGCCCGATATTGCCGAGCGTAAGGCAAAGATGATCGAGCTGGGCGATGCCTTTGTGGCGTTTCCCGGCGGCACGGGCACGCTTGAGGAAATCTCTCAGATCATGAGCATGATCGGTCTGGGGCAGCTCGATGTGCCGTGCGTTTTCTACAACCTTAATGGCTATTACAACCCTATGGCAGAGCAGCTCGACCGTATGCTGGCGTGCGATTTGACCTCACCCGAGCGCCTGCAGGGCATCTCGTTTGCTCGCAACCTGGACGAGCTTGTCGCTTGCCTGCAGGCGTAGCGCACAAGCGGGGCTGACTGTTGATTTAGACGCGATGGACGCATGTCCGTCGCGTCTTTTTTGTAAGGCTTTAGCCTGTGCGGCGCGCAGCGCCGCATCTAAACCCACCCGCTATGC
>CATWBG010000026.1:0-20633 GCA_958348985.1 uncultured Collinsella sp.
CGTCGAAGGTCACGACTGTTGCACGGGGCAGGTTTTCGGTTGCCCATTCCTCGGAGGTGGTGCCCGACTGGACAGCGATTTTTACGCCAGCGGCATTGAGCGAATCGGTATCGGCGTAGCCTGAGTTCTTAGCGACGGCGACGCCCTGGTTGGAATCCATGTAGGGGTCGGTGAAGTCGACCTCTTTCTTGCGCGCGTCGTTGATGGTGATGTTGCATGCCGAGACGTCGGTCTTCACGGCTTGCTTGGCCATCGGGATGATGTTGTCGAACTTCTGGGCGGGCAGGTAGTTGAGTTTGAGGCCCATCTCCTGGGCGATCATATCCATGAGCTCCACAGTAAAGCCCTGGTCGTTGCCTGCGTCGTCCACGTACTCGAACGGCGGGGTGGCGAGGTCGCTCGCGACGGTGAGCTTGCCGTCCTCGACAAGCTTGTAGTTGCTTTTTTGCGCAGACCCGCTTGATGACGCGGCCCCACAGCCGGTGAGAGCGAGTGCTACGGCGATAAGCGATGCCAGGCACAAGGCAAGAGACGTGCGACGGGCAGACTGGGCAAAACGGTAATGTGCGCGCATATGGTTCTTTCTGGCGATTGGGTAAATGAGCTGCGTTTATGCAGAGAGTAAGCATAGCACTTGGATGTCTTGACCCCGATTCCTCCATGTACCCGAAAATAACACTTTATAATGCAGGTGCGTTTGATTTATGCGGGGCACTTTTGCCCGCCGTGATAAGGAGAGCCAATCTATGCAAGAAACCACACAGACCGCGCATGCCCTGGGTGCGCTTGTCGAAGCGCTCAGAGTTGCCAATGTCTTTGTTCGCGCCGACGATTATGATGCCGATGCACGTATCGAATTCGCTACCGACAACTCCCAGCTGAGCCGTGCGGCTACGCTTTTTGTTTGCAAAGGCGCAAGCTTTAAGCGCGAGTATCTACTGCAGGCGATCGAGACGGGGGCCGTTGCCTACGTTTCCGAAATCGATTACGAGGTCGATATTCCCTGCATCATCGTCAGCGATATCCGCCGTACGCTGGGCTGCCTGGCAGACATAGCCTACGACCATCCCAGCGGAAAGGTTGGGGTGTGTGCCTTCACGGGTACCAAGGGCAAGACCACGAGCGCTTACTATCTCAAGGGCGTGCTTGACGCGCATGCGCGCCTTGCGGGCTGCCATACATCGGCTCTGTTTTCGAGCGTCGAGTTTGATGACGGTGTTGAATCGGGCATCTCCAAGCTCACGACGCCCGAATCCTTTGAGCTCGAGCGCCGGCTTTCGAATGCGGTTGTAAGTGGCTGTGAGCACGTGATTATGGAGGCCTCGAGCCAGGCACTCAAGTATGAGCGCACCTATGGCGTCGACTTTGCAGTGGGGGCGTTTACCAATATCGGCGAGGACCATATTTCGCCCATCGAACATCCAACATTTGAGGACTACTTTGCCTCCAAGCTCAAGATATTCAAGCAGAGCCGAGCGGCTGTGGTGAATTTGGATATGGACCACGTGGACACGGTGCTCGAGGCGGCTCACATTTGCGAGCGCGTGGTGACGTACTCGCTTTCCAACACCGATGCCGACGTCTATACCACGAACCTTGTCCATGGCCCTCGCGGTATCGTTGCTTCGGTGGTGACCCCGCGCTTTTCGCGCGACGTGCTGGTGCCTACGCCCGTTAAGTTCAATATCTCCAATGTGCTTGGCGCTATCGCCTGCGCCGAAGCCCTGGGTATTGAGGAAGATGCCATCGTTCACGGCTTCGAGCAGGTTCGCGTGCCCGGGCGCATGGAGATGTACCCCACCGAGTCCGGCGTCATTGTGGGAGTGGTCGACTTTGCGCATAACGGCATGAGCCTCGAGACCATGCTGCGCGATTTGCGCGAGAACTATCCTGATCGCGAGCTTGCCGTGGCGTTTGGCGCAACGGGCGGCAAAGGCGTCGACCGTCGCGAGACCATGGGCATAGCTGCGGGCAAATATGCCGATCGCATCGTGATTACCGAGGACGATCCTGGTCCCGAGGACGCGCAGGACATCTGCCAGATCATTGCTCATTTTGTGGAAGAGCAGGGCAACCATAATTGGCAGATCGTGCCCGATCGCGAGGAGGCTGTTCGTACGCTGGTGCGTGAGACCACGCGCCCGGCAGTGGTAATTGTGACGGGCAAGGGCCACGAGACGCGCATGCTGCGCAAGAACGGCCCGGAGCCCTGTCGCGCCGATGGCCCCATGCTGCAGGAGGCGCTCGAAGCATTTGAGGCGGGAAATCCTTTGTAGGGCCTGAGTGCTGAGGGGTTTACTCAACCATACGTACACCAAGAAAAAAGAGGGGCAGCCATGACAACCGATTCTGCCAAAGTCTATTTCACCAATCTGCGCACCTATGGTCGCGAGAGCCAGCTCGATAAACTCAAGCGCCTAATGTATCGCGCGGGAATCGACCAGATTGATTTTGAGAACAAGTTTGTTGCCATCAAGATTCACTTTGGCGAGCTGGGAAACCTCAGCTTCTTGCGTCCCAACTACGCGCGTGCCGTTGCCGACGTCGTCAAAAAGTTGGGTGGCAAGCCCTTCCTTACCGACTGCAATACGCTGTACGTGGGCAGTCGCAAAAATGCCCTTGAGCATATCGACACCGCATATCAAAACGGCTTCACGCCGTATGCAACCGGCTGTCAGGTAATCATTGCAGATGGTATCAAGGGTACCGACGAGACGCTTGTGCCGGTCAAGAACGGCGAATACGTAAAAGAGGCCAAGATCGGCCATGCGCTTATGGATGCCGATATCGTGATCAGCCTTACGCATTTTAAGGGCCATGAGCAGGCTGGCTTTGGCGGCGCCATGAAGAACATCGGCATGGGAGGAGGCTCCCGCGCGGGCAAGATGGAACAGCATGCCGCCGGCAAGCCCAGCGTCAATGTCGAGTGCTGCATCGGCTGCCACGCGTGTGAAAAGATCTGCGCGCACGGCGCCTTTAGTTTCGACGAAGTGCGCGAGCATACCACGGCAAGCGGAAAGACCCGCGAGGTTCACGTGGCAACCATCGACCATGATCGCTGCGTGGGCTGTGGCCGCTGCATCGGCGTATGCAATCAGGATGCGATTTGTCCCGATTGCAATGCAGCCGCCGATGTGCTCAACTGCAAGATTGCCGAGTATACGCAGGCCATTGTGCAGGACCGTCCGAGCTTCCATATTTCGCTTGCACTGGATATTAGCCCCAACTGCGACTGCCATCCCGAAAACGATACGCCGATCATCAACGACATCGGCATGTTTGCGAGCTTCGATCCCGTGGCGATAGACCAGGCTTGTGCCGACGCGGCAATGGCTCAGACCACGCTTCCTGACACCGTACTTACCGAGAGCGCGGAGAAGATGGAGCATAAACACGAGCACTTGCACGGTGATCAAGCTCGAGATCCCTTCTGCATCACGCACCCCGATACCGATTGGCGTACCTGCATCGCTCACGCCGAAAAGATCGGTCTCGGTACCAGCAAATATGAGCTCATAGAGGTCAAATAGTAAAACTGGCCCGGCATCAGATGGGGGACAGGCGCAAATGCGTCTATCCCCCATCTTGCGCTATGTGGCAAAACAGCAGGATATGCGTGTAGAACTCGCGCGATTACCTGCCGTTTGCTATAGTATTGAGAACTATTCTCTTGGAGGACGCATCTACTATGTCTGATACAAGCGGCAGTCCTAAGCCGCGGCCCGATACCGCGGCGGTTCCGCACTACACTCTGGGCGAGGAGATCATGAACTCCGTCACCCATGGTGTTGGATGCCTGCTGGGCATCGCCGGCTTGGTGCTTTTGATTGTCAAGGCCGCGTTGGGCGGTGCGCACCCGGCCTCGTTGGTTGCCGCCATCGTTTACGGCGTCTCCATCATCCTCGAGTATCTTGCATCGACGCTGTACCACGCTATTCAGCCGCGAGCTGCCAAGCGCGTGTTTCGCATTATCGATCATAGCTGCATCTACCTGCTCATCGCGGGTAGCTATACGCCGTTTTGCCTCATTACGCTCGAGAACGATGGCGGTATCGTGCTCTTTGTTATCGTGTGGGTCTTGGCATTTGCGGGCATTGCGTTTGAGGTCATCATGCGCGAGCGTCAGCCTCGCTGGCTCACGGGCGTGATCTACCTGGTCATGGGATGGCTCGTGGCATTTCGTTTGCCGCAGCTAGTTGGCTTGCTCGAGCCGCTCGCGCTGGCTCTGCTCGCCATTGGCGGCGTTTGCTACACCATCGGCGTGCCGTTTTACATTGCCAAGAAGATTCGTTATATGCACAGCGTGTTTCACCTGTGGGTCCTTGCCGGCAGCATTTTCCAGTTTATGGCGGTGATCCTCTTCGTGATCTGATAGCGCCTGCGGCTCACTGCCGTTTGCTGTTTACCGTTCCCACCCCTTGGAGGTTTGAAACCGTCCCTATGGACATAACCATCAGCATTATCACTACGCTGCTCCTCACAATCGTGAACGGCTTCTTCTCGATGTCCGAGATGGCACTGACCACGGCAAAACGTACGGTGCTCGAGCACGAGGCGGAGGAGGGCGACCGTCGTGCTGCCAAGGCCGCAGAGCTCGCCGCCGATTCCGATGAATTCTTGGCGACCATTCAGGTTGCTATCACGCTCGTGGGTTTTGCGTCTTCGGCCGTTGCTTCGACGAGTCTTTCCGACCCTTTGGCACGCTGGCTCAGCGGGTTTGGCATCGCTCCGCTCACCGCCATCGCGCGGGGTCTTGCGCCGGTGCTCATCACCATTGTTGTCTCTTTTATCTCGGTTGTGGTTGGCGAGCTTGTGCCCAAGCGCATTGGCCTTGCCAACGCAGAAGGCGTGTCCAAGCAGGTTGTGGGACCGATTTCTGTTTTCCAAACGATTGCCCGTCCTGCCGTGTGGCTCACCGGAGCCTGTGCCGACGGCCTCGCACGCCTGCTGCGCATCAAGAGCGCCGACGATCGTCAAAACGTCTCCGAGGAGGAAATCAAATACATGATCAACGAGCAGGACACGCTGCTCGATGAGGAAAAGCGCATCATCCACGAGGTCTTTGACCTGGGCGACTCGGTTGCTCGCGAGGTTATGGTTCCGCGTGTCGATATCACCATGTGCGAGGATACCGACAAGGTGGAAGAGGTCATGGCGGTTATGCGCCGCACGGGATTCTCCCGCATTCCGATTTTCCACGAGGATCAGGATAACGTGGTGGGTATCGCCCATATTAAGGACCTTCTTGAGCCCATGACGTCGGGCGATGAGGACGATCGCGTTATGAAATACATGCGCGATGCGACATTTGTTCCCGATACCAAGGATATCTTGCCGCTGCTTTCCGAGATGCAAAACGCGCATGAGCAGATTGTCGTGGTGGTGGACGAATACGGCGGTACCGCCGGCATCATCACTGTCGAGGATATCGTCGAGGAGATTGTGGGCGAAATCGAGGACGAGTTCGATCCGGACAATAAGTACCTCACGCGCCTTTCGCGTCGCGAGTGGCTGGTGGATGGCCGTTTTCCGTGCGATGACGCGGTTGACCTGGGCTGGCCTATCGAGGAGAGCGACGACTACGAGACGGTTGCCGGATGGATTTTGGATCTGTGCGATTCTGTTCCGGATATCGGCGAGGTCTTTGAAGTTGGCGGGTACAAGTTTAAAGTTCAATCAATGCGAGGTCAGCGCATCTCGCTGATTCGCGTGACAGCACCTGCGCCTGACGAGCCTGCTCCTCAAAATGAGGAAGCACAAGTTACCGAGCACGAGTAGGAAGAGCGGCATATGTCTGAGCTGTTCAATATAGAGAAGATCATGGTGGGCGCCGAGAAGCTTACGGCGCGCATTGCCGTGAACGAGGGCTTGCCAACCATGACTTCGGAAGATATCGAGGCGACGGCGCGCGTCTACTATCTTGCTCCCGAGATTGCCCATCACCTGTGCCTGGGTGATGCAGGTCGTGAGTTTCAGGATTGCATGCATGAGACCGAGGTTGCCCACCTGCTGGAGCACCTGAGTGTCGAGATCATGCGCGAGACCGGTCTTGCCGGCGACATCTCCTGTGGCCGTACGCGTCGCGTTTCAGGTGAGGACCGCACGTTTGAGGTTGAGCTTTCCTGCCCCGACGACACTTTGACGATTGGTGCTCTTTCGTCTGCCACATTCATGATGGACTGGGCGTTTTTGCATGGCAATGCCCCTGCCCCCGATTTCCCGGGCACCGTTGCGGCGCTTCGCAATTTGGTTCTTACTGTGCGTGGCGAGCAGCCGGATGCATCTGAGGCGACGGACGAAAGCGAGGTCCCTGGGGTTATCGACACCGAGGGAGTTGCGCCGGACGCCTCCTCCGCGCATGCGGATGCCGTGTTTGGCGGGGCTGCTGCCGAGGGATCCTGCGCCTCGCATGAGGGCGTGGACCCAACGCCTCTCGGCTAGGCATCGCTAATAGCCGATCGGTCACATTGTCGCGCCCATGCGACAGGTGGGTATAATGGAACAACATTCGATGGAGTCTCTCCTTGGGAGGAAACGACATGGGTAAAGCATTTAACTTCGCAGCGGGCGCTTTCTTCGGTGCTGCCGCAGGCACGATTGCCGGCATCATGCTCGCTCCGCGCTCTGGCGCCGAGACGCGCGCGATGGCAGCCGATATTGCCAACGACGCGTGGGATAACGCCCGCGACGTCTACGAGCAGGGCGTTGATCAGGCTCGTACCGCTGCAACCGATTTCGGCCCCATGGTTGACGCCAAGACCGATGAGCTTCGCGCCAAGGTCGATCTTGCTCGTGAGCGCATGGACCAGCTGCGCGAGCAGCTCAACGATGCTATTGCCGGCGGTACGGTAACCCCCGCTGCCGACGTGGTCGTCGAGACGGTTGAGGATGAACCCGCCGTCGATACCGAGGCAGCTCCCGAGGCATAAATGCTGGTAGCTGATATCCAGGGAAAGCGTATCTATCGCATTCCCGCACCTGACAAACGGCTGGATAAAAACGGTGCACCCAAAGAGCCCAGAAAGCTCGGAAGGGTGCACTTTCCCGTGTTTACGTCCAATGGGACACGCGTTGTTGGCTTTATGATCAAGCTGCCCGATATCGTGGGCATGGTCAAACAACCCGACAAGTTTGTTCCCCTCGATGCCCTCGAGACGTATGAAGGCGTGCCGTGCGTGGTCGACTCAAAAGAGAATTTCGATGCGCCAGCTGCGAAGCGACTGGGTATCGACCTCGATCGTTGCCTTATTTGGACAGGCATGGATGTGCGTACCAAATCGGGCAAGTCGGTTGGGTATTGCGCGGAGGCCGCCTTTGATTCAAAGACCGGTGAGGTGGATCATTTCCAGCTTACGGGCGGAATGGCCTCGAGTGCGCTTCTGGGTGATATCCAGATGCCGGCGTCTTACCTCAAGGGGTATCGTGACGGCGCGATGATCGTGGCGGACGAGGTTCTCGACCTTAGCTTCTCCGGCGGCGCCGCGGCACATGCCGCCGAGGCGAGCGTGGCTGTGTCCACCAAGGTCAAGGCGGGGGCGAAGATTCTGGACGACAAGGGCTCAGTTGCCCTCGATCGGGGCTCGAAGGCATTGGGCAAACAGCTGGGCCGCACCAAGGGCATGTTCAAATCGTTCGCTGCCGAATACAAGAAGGCGGCGGGCACGCCGGCAAAAAAGAAGCGCGCAAAGTAACGTCGATCGCGGATCGCGAAAGAAGGGGAGGGGATACGCATTGCCTCAATACACCACGTCCTACTCCACGCATAAAAAACGACCCACCTATCGGCATGCGCCCGTAGGTCAGCAGCTTCCGTCTTCGGCGCGTCGCCGCGCCAAGAAGCCGGGGGCTACGTATCTGCACCATACACAGGGGTTTGGACACAGCAATCGACGCCGAAACATGCGTCCCAACAAGCGCAACCCATATGCATTTATTGCAGTGGGCTGTGCGTTCCTGCTGTTTGTTGCCGCTGTTATTGGCTACACCAATCGCACGGTCGACGTGAAGCTCAATGGCTCGACGGTTCAAGTGCGTATCAATTCGACGATCGAGCAGCTCATCGATAGCCAGAACATCGAGGTTCGCGCTGGCAATTTGCTGGCGGTGGACGATTCTGTGCTCACCAAGCGCGGCGGCGAGAAGATTTCGGTCAAGCTGGGCAAGAAGCAGATCGAGAACAGCAAGCTTGCTTCGATTCAGCTTACTGGCGGCGAGAAACTTACCATCGCAAACGGTCGCGACACGTACGAGGAGCACGATATCAAGGCGACCACCATCCAACCGACCATTTCCTTTGAGGGGTCGGGAGCCATCCAGTACGTGAAAACTTGGGGCGAGGCTGGTCGTAGTGAGGTTTGGACCGGTAAGACTTCTGGCAAGACGCAAGACCGCGGCGTGGTGAAAAAGCCGGTAAATGCCGTGGTGGCTTGTGCATCGGTTAAACCAAAGTCCGGAAAGTACGTGGCGCTTACCTTTAACAGCGCGCCGAGCAAGTATACCGACCGGATTCTCAAGATTCTTAAAGAGAAAGGCATTACCGCAACCTTTTTCATGAGTTCGGATAACGCTTCTACCTATGCAGGCCAGGCGCGCGCTATCGCGGATGCCGGTTGCGAAGTGGGCCTGTATGCCTCGTTGGGCGACAAGACGGGCGATTCGCTTCGCAACGCCTTGGCAAAGGGACTCGACGCTGTGAGTTCTGCAACGGGTACCAAGACGGCTCTTGTTCGTTCGGCCGATGGCCGCATGAGCGAGGAGCAGTGGGCGACGACTATGGATCTGATGGGCGCTGCTGTGTCTTGGAGTTTTGACTCGGGCGATTGGCTGCGTCCGGGTGTCGACAGCGTTGTCAAGACCGTTACCGGCTCGGTTTCGAATGGCAGCATCGTGTCCTTGACGGATAATGACGAGACATCGGCTCAGACTGTCGAGGCGCTGCCCCAGGTTATCGATAGGCTATTGGCTGATGGCTATACGTTTGTGACGCTCGACGACCTGATTGCAACCGATAAGGACCTCAAGGGCGCAATCGACCTGTCGCGAGCATCGATGCCCAAGGGTACCACCCTTCCCGCGCTGCCTGCGCAGCCCGATGATGATGCGGACGCGACGACCGAATAGACCGTCGCATTGTGTGACTCCTATCCGTACTGTTAGATGACGAATTTGTAACTGTTATGCTAGCTTATGCGCTGCTACACTCAGGCCGAAAACAGGATGGGGCTATCGGCGCGGCAAGGGTGGATAACATGACTCAAGATCTTCGGGGACAAAAGCATACCGATAAGAGCGGGGCGCCTCGAGCGAAGCTACAGATGCACCATGGACCCGCGGCTCCGTCTTGGCCACACGCGTCGGGCCATGATCCCCGGCGCTATAAAGCGGCGGGCACCGCTCGCGTATACGGCGTTCCCGGCAAATCTACGCAAGCGCATCGGAAAGATGCGGGCGTCTCTAGGCCGGCAAAGCTTCATGTGCCCTTGCCCGTTGGTGGCTCGAAAGCGAGCGGCGTCGTCTCTCTCAAGAAATCGAAGTTTACGGTTTCCTCGGGCGGTCACACCGACCACAGCCATATCCCCCTTATCGTGCTTTGTGCCCTTGTGGTCTTGATCGGTGCCGGAGTGGGTTGGATGTGCTTTCTTCGTCCAGTGCACATTACAGTAAACGACCAGGCAAAACAGGTCCGCATCGGAACTTCGCTCGACAAGTACCTAGCCGACAACAACTACTTTGATGCACAGCCGGGCAAACTGCTTTCGGTGGGCGGAAACGTGATTGACGAGCGCGGGGGCAATCGCTGCACGGTGAGCTTGAACGGCCAGGAGGTCAAACTCTCCGATGCCTCTTCGATCAAGCTTGAGGATGGAAATACCGTCACGGTGGGCAATGGCACGGATGCGACAGAAGAGCACTCCGAGGAGACGGTGACGATGGCTCCCGGCATCCAGATGGAGAAGGGCGGGGCTATTCAATTTGTCTCCCAATGGGGAAAAGCCGGGAAAAAGAAGGTGTGGCACGGTAAGACTTCCGGAGAGACGGTGGATAAGGAAGTGGTGCAGGAGGCAACCGATATGAAGATCGCTTCGCTCACGCCCAAGCCTTCCGATGGGGGCAAATACATCGCCTTGACTTTTGACGATGGTCCTTCGTCCTTTACTCAGCAAATTCTCGACATCCTGGCGCAAAAGGGTGTGCATGCCACGTTCTACAACCTTGGTGATCAGGCGGGCAAAAGCCCCTCTCTCACGAAAGCCGTGCTTGACGGGGGTCATGAGCTGGCAAGCCATACGAATAAACATCAAAATCTTCCTACGCTGGGCAAAGATGATCTTCGTTCCGAGATCACGAGCGCATTTGATGTTCTCGAGAAGGCTTCGGGCAAGCGCTTGCAGATGATTCGTGCACCTTACGGAGCATTCACGGATACGGAATGGGCGCGCTCTGCAGATCTGATTAGCTGCAACGTGCTGTGGAACATCGATACGCTGGACTGGAAGCGCCCAGGCGCCGCTGCCATTACCGATATGGTACTTTCCAATGCGTTCAACGGGTCTATCGTGCTCATGCACGACGGTGGAGGCAACCGTTCTCAGGATATCGAGGCGCTGCCCACTATCATCGACAAACTCAAGGCGCAGGGTTATACGTTCCTTACGGTCTCGGAGCTCATGGCAAAAGATAGCCGCTTCCCCAAAGATGTGGTTGAGGGGAAGGTTTCGATGCCTAAAGATGCTGCCTTGCCCGAAAAATAACAAGCTCGGTTTTGTTATGCGCGCGTTATCGTTTGGTATAGCGCGCGTATGCATGAAAGAATGTTGCTTCTCAGTGCATTTTGGATGCTATAGTTAGAGCGCTCATGGCCTTTTGCCGGTGCGGGGTGTCCTTCTTGGCGAAGGTCGTTTTGTGCTCGGCGGCATGCCATGAATTTGATCGTAGGGTTAGAAGAAAGGCAACAGGTGAAATCTAAACCTCGACCACACAGTAGCTAACCCCTGCGAGTGCTTTTTGGTAGCTGGGCTGCACAGAAGACGCGCGCACGGGGTGACTTGCGCCGCACTTGAGCGTATGGCCGACAGCTGCATATATGCATCATCCGTTCCCTGGGCGTTTTGCGCCGTAAGGACCGAACAAGCATAGGAGCACTATGAACTATCTCTCCGAAATGCTCAAACTGCCCGTTATCGACTCGACGGGTGAAAAAATGGGTGTCGTCAACGACTTGGGCATCGCCACGGGCGAGGTCTTCCCGCGTGTTACGTCGTTGGCCTTCCAGGGCCCGTCCAAGACACCCTTTATGATCTCTTGGCGTAAATACGTCGACCATTTTGACGATGACGGCGTGTTTCTTAAATATCCCTCGACCGATATTCGCTTCTCCTATCTGCAGCCCGACGAGGTGCTGTTGGCGCGCGATATCATGAACAAGCAGATCGTGGACACGCAGGGCATGAAGGTCGTGCGCGTAAACGATATCAAGCTTTCCGCTTCGGGCGAAAACCAACTGCGTTTGCTGGGCGCCGAGGTGGGAGCGCGCGGACTGCTGCGAGCATTGCATCCCGCCATCGAGCGCGCGGTTTCTGCTGTGGCAAAGGCCTTGGGCAAGCCGCTGCCCGAGGATATCATTGCCTGGTCGTATATGGACCTGCTGGAGCGCAGTACGCAGCAGATCAAGCTCTCCGTTTCGCATAAGACTCTTGACGAGCTGCACCCGGCAGATATCGCCGACATTATCGAGCAGCTCGACCCGCGCCTGCGCAGCCAGGTTTTTGCACAGCTCGATACGTCTCAGGCTGCCGAGGCCATTACAGAGCTTGATGACGACGAGCTGGTTGCCGAGATGCTCGAGGGCCTCTCCGATCGCGATGCATCCTCGATGCTCGCCATGATGGATCCGGACGACGCTGCCGCCTTGATCGACGAGCTGGATTACGAGAAGGCCGAGAAACTTCTGCGCCTGATGGGCGTCAAGGAGGAGAAGGCCATTCGAACCCTTTTGGGTTACGAGGATGATACCGCCGGCCGTATCATGACCTCCGAGTTCGTGGCGCTTCCCGGAACGGCCACCGTGGCCGATGCCGTCAATGTCCTTAAGCGCTTGGACGAAGACTTCGAGAGCGTCTACTACCTGTACACCACCGATGCCGACGGCGTTCTTTCCGGCGTTCTTTCCATGCGCGCATTGGTGATTGCCGAGTCGGATGAGCTTTTGCGCGACCTTGCCTATCGCGACGTGGTCTATGTCGAGCCCGATCGCGACCAGGAGGAAGTAGCCGAGGAGATGTCAAAGTACAACCTCGCTGCTATCCCTGTTTGCGATGAGAATCGTCACATCTTGGGTATCGTCACCGTTGACGATGCAATGGATGTCATGACCGAGGAGCATCAGGAAGACCTGCAGATCGCCGGTGTTTCTGCCGGTGGTGAAAACACGACGGGCGAGACCTCGCATGCCATAGCATGGTTTGTGCAGCGCCAGTACTGGATTGTGGTGTGGGCCGTGTGCTCCGTCATCATGGCCTCGGTGCTCAATACCCTTTGCGATAACTCGATGCTGTTTATTTTCCCCATGTGCGCGATGCCGGTGGTGCTTCTCGCTGCGACGCGTATGGTTGCGTTTGTGAAGAACTTCTTCCTCGAAAACGACGACGGCGATGACGAGAAACGCCCCTACCTGTGGTTTTGGCTGCAAAACACGGTGACCGGCTTAATCCTGGCCCTGGTCGTGTACCTGTGCGGCCAGCTTGTTGCCACCGCGGCGTTCACCGATATCACGGTCTGGAAGGCACAGTTGTTCATTTCGTGCTTTAACGTTGCCGCACTCGTGACGATGCTCTCGTCCATGAGCTCTGTTATCTATCTCAAGGCGCTGTATTGGTGCGATGAGCACGATAAGGCCGTTTCGGGCACGGCGATGCAGCTCACCTCGGTGCTTATCTCGGCAGTTCTTTTCTCTGTGCTCGCCGTACTTGCGATAGTTAGCATTATGGGGGCGTAATGCGCGAAGAGACCAAGAAAAAACTAACGCTGGCGGCCATCCTGGGCGCCATGGGCCCAGGCCTGCTCGCTGCGCTTTCTGGCAATGACGCTGGCGGTATCGCTACCTATTCCAGCGCGGGTGCATCGTATGGCTACCAGATGCTTTGGATGCTTCCTGTGATGACGATTCTGTTGATCGTAACGCAAGAGACGGCCGCGCGTTGCGGATGCGTGACCGGTAAAGGCCTGGCATCCCTTATTCGAGAACGCTTCGGTGTGCGCAAGAGCGTGCTCGCAATGGCCGCCCTGCTGATTGCAAACACCGCCGTCACCATTTCTGAGTTCGCGGGCATCGCGAGTGGCCTTGCTCTATTTGGTATTCCTGCGAGTATCTCGGTGCCGTTGGTCGCCCTTCTTATCTGGCTGCTTACCATGTCGGGCAGTTTTCAGCGCATCGAGAAGATTTTGCTGTTGGTGAGCTGCGTGTTCATTGCCTATGTGGTGGCCGCCTTCATGGCTGGTCCCAACTGGGGCGAGGTTGCCTATGCGACGGTCGTGCCTTCTGTTTCGAGCGATCCTTCGTATGTCTCGCTCGTGGTGGCAACGATCGGTACCACCATCGCCCCGTGGATGATCTTTCTGGCGCAGAGCAATGTTGTTGACAAGCACGCTACTGAGGAAGATTTGACTCTTCAGCGCATCGATGCCGTGAGCGGTTCTGTCACGGCAGACATCATTGCTTGGTTCATCATCATCACGACGGGAACCGTGCTGTTCCCGGCGGGCATCAAAATCGCCGACGCGGCGGACGCGGCGCTCGCCCTCGAGCCTATTGCCGGCGAGTTTTCGACGGTACTGTTTGCTTCGGGCCTTGTCGCTGCGAGCTTCCTTGCAGCATGCGTGCTGCCGGGCGTCACCTCAAGCGCCATTTGCGAGGCATTTGGCTGGGAGCGCGGTGCCGACCGCACCTGGGAGGAGGCGCCGGTCTATCGAGGCCTTATTACCGGTATCGTCGCAGTATCTGCGGTGCTCGTCCTGCTGCCGGGCGTCGACCTGTTCCAGATCATGATGATCTCGCAGGTGATCAACGGCGTACTGCTTCCTGTCGTGCTGGTATTTTTGGTATTTATCGCGCAGGACAAGCACATCATGGGGCGTTATCGCAACGGTCGTGCATGGAACGCTCTTACCTGGGCGGCTATTGGCATTATTACGGTGCTCACGGTGGTTATGTTTGTGCTCCAGGCGCTTGGATATTGACGCGCGAGCTTTCGAATTCAGAAGTTTGATATAACGCGGCAGAGGTTTCCTGCCGCGTTTTGCTATTTTCGTATGCTTACGGAGACTTTCGCAACGTTTATCGATAATAAAGTTGTTATCCGCACTTCTCTCCTATACTAGACAAGATGAAAAAAATACCCAGTTGAGAAACGTTACATCAATCGGAGGCATGCGTATGTGGGAGACTGCGCCAAGAGAAAATCGAAAGATATCGATTGACGAACGACGTGCAATGATCGTTGAAGAGGTCAATAGACGCTCTTCGATTCAGGTTTCGGATATCTGCGAGCAATTTGGCGTTTCGGAGGTTACCGCGCGCAACGACCTCGCAACATTGGAGAGCGGTGGTGCGCTTCGCCGCACGCACGGCGGTGCTGTTTCCATCAAGCGCACCATCACGGTTACCTACCCCGACCAGCGTTTGAACAAAAACGTTGAGGCCAAGCGCGGTGTCGCCGAGCAGGCGGCGCTGTTTGTTAAGGATGGCGATTCGATTCTGGTCGATACCGGCACCACCACGTTTGAGTTTGTGTGTTGCCTGACCGAGTTTCACAACATTACGATCGTGACGCACGATTTGTCGATTGCCACCTTTGCCGGCGCGAATCTTCCTAATGCAGAAGTGCTGCTATTGGGCGGCGTGCTTCGTCGTGACCGTCAGTATGCGACGGGATTTATCACCAACGACATTCTGGATAAGGTCTATGCTGATAAGGCGTTCCTCGCAACCGATTCTTTTCATCCCGATTATGGCTTCACAGCCGATAACTCGGGCAATGCCGAGGTCAAAACGCTGATGCTTGAGCATTCACGCGAGCATTATATGCTTATGGACGCCAGCAAGGTCCGTCGCCCCGATTTTATTCGTTATGCGGGCGTAAACGACTTTAACGCGATTCTTACCGATTACGATCCGGGCACGGCTCTTGCCAGCAGCATTCGCGACATGGATGCAAAGACCAGACTCATCACCACCGACGACGACTAATTCTTAGCCGTCTTTGTGGAGCAACGGGTAGACAAAACGCCCGCCTCTCTTATCGAGGGGCGGGCGTCGCGCATGTTACCTGTGAAACAATTGCTCTAGAACTGAACCTTCGGAGCTTGACGGGACTCGTCGCTGGCCTCAAAGCCCGTGCGGGGCTTGAACTGGAAGATGCCGGCAAAGATGATGCCGGGGAACGTTTGGATGGCATTGTTGTAGTTGAGAACGCAGTCGTTGTAGCTCTGGCGCGCGTAGCTCACCTTGTTCTCGGTGTCCTCGAGCGTAGCTTGCAGGTGTGCGAAGTTGGTGTTTGCCTTGAGGTCGGGATAGGACTCGGCCACGGCGAAGAGCTGACGCAGGGCTCCGGAAAGAGCGTTATTGGCTTCCATCTTTTTGTCGGGAGAGTCTGCGGCGACGGTGGCATTGCGGGCAGAGATAACGGCCTCGAGGGTCTCTTTCTCGTGCTTGGCGTAGCCCTTGACCGTCTCGACCAGATTTGCAATCAGATCGCAGCGGCGCTGGAGCTGCGTGTCGATGTTTTGCCAAGCGTTGTCGATGCGATTGCGCAGCGTAACGAGGTTATTGTAGATGCCGGCTATCGCGCAAACGATAGCGATGACAATGATGATGCCAATGACGACCGGAATCATGAGTGCTCCGTTTCTGTAATGCGGCGCGGCGAGAACCATGCGATATTGCCGCGCATGACATCCACAGTATACCCGCCGTGCAAGATGAAGCATGCGGCGTTGGCGCGTGGGTTTTGTTCGAAAAAGAGCGTGCGCCTGCAAAATCAACGACATGCGCAATTTATCTTACGTGCATAATGGGGCCGTAAGCGTTTTGAAAGGCTTGATCTTATGGATCTTCGTGTGCAAAAAACCTATCGGGCGTTGTTCGCCGCTTTCACCGAATTGCTCGAAGAGCATCGGTTCGAAGACGTTACCGTTGCGATGCTATGCGATCGGGCTATGATTCGCCGCACGACGTTCTATAAGCACTTTGCGGATAAAACGGCCTATTTCTCATTTTATGTCGATAGCCTGTGCTCCAATTTTGTGGAGCGCGTAACACAGGAGCAGGCCGCACAGGCGGCGTCGGTGGACGAACGCCAGGCCATCTTTCAGATGCTGATCGACTTTTTCTTGGAGCACGAGAAGCTTATGGATAACGTGCTCACGAGTTCGGTGAGCGCGATGCTCACCTTCAAGATCTGCGAGACGGTTTCGGGCTTGATACGCAGCCGCTATGCTTCTGAGCTCTCTGCCGGCGAGGATCAACTTGACCTTTTGGACCCCGCCTCCGATTTCATTGCAGGCGGCATCATGCGTCTGATTCGCATGTGGTGGGCAAGCGATAATCGCCGTGAAAACGAGGGGCACTTCGTGCAAGTTTCTAACGTGCTGGTTACGAGAGTGCTCGAGAATAAATAGAAGTTCTGTTGGCAGACGCTTGCTGTAAGGCGGGGCGGCTGTCGGCGAAGACCGGCGGTCGCTCGGATCGCGTTGTCTGTTGAGTCAAGAATCAAGATGGGGGGCATGCCTGGGGGACGGGGGATGTCAAAATTTTGAGCTGCGCTCAAAATTTACCCGGTCGGCGGCAAGCGCCGACCGCGCTCCGCTAAAAACGCGCCACCGGCGCGTTTTCTTGGCGCTCCGCGCCCTGTCGGGTTCGAATCCCCCTCTCCCCGCCAGCACGTGGCGGCAAGGGGCTTTGTTGGACAATTATTCTGTTGTTGGCAATTAAAAATAAAAGAAATGGCGGAGAGAGGGGGATTCGAATGTTGACTTTCGCCAACAGCCGCTCGGCCTTATGCCTCGCGCGTTCGCGCCGCAGCGTCCGCTGGACGCTGCTTTTCGCGCTCACGCCCTCTCGGGGGTTCGAATCCCGCACCTTATTGAAAGACGCTCAATCCTATTTGGTTGACTTGCTTAGAAAGAAATGGCGGAGAGAGGGGGATTCGAACCCCCGGAGCGCTCATCACGCTCAACGGTTTTCAAGACCGCCGCATTAAACCGCTCTGCCATCTCTCCGTGAGGCTTAATGATAGCATCGAATTGGGTGGATATCGGCGAAGGGTTCATAATGGCACAGCGACATGAAGATGAGCGCTTTATGCGCGTGGCTCTTGATGAGGCTGCTTTTGCTGCCCAGGCGGGCGAAGTGCCCATTGGGGCGGTGGTGGTCTTTGAGGGGCGCGTAATCGCCAGGGCGCATAATCGGCGCGAACTCGACAAAGACCCTTCTGCCCATGCGGAGTTTCGCGCGTTGCTTGAGGCGGCGCGCGTCCTTGGGCGATGGCGCCTCACGGGCTGTACCGTCTACGTGACACTTGAGCCGTGCCTTATGTGCGCAGGGCTTATGGTCAATTCTCGCATTGATCGTTGCGTCTTTGGCGCGCCCGATCCCAAGGGCGGCGCCGTGGGGAGCTTGTATGACCTAAGTTGCGACAACCGTCTCAATCATGCCTTCAAAGTGACATCGGGCGTGCTCCAGAATGAGTGTTCCAAGCTGCTGCAGAGCTTTTTTTCTCAGCTACGCGACGGCACGCGCGCCAGTGCACTGAGCCGTGAGGAGGCTCCGTTGCCGTGCTGCTGCTCGAACGCCGATGAGGCACAGCTGGGGCCGCATGTGCTTCTTGCAATCGATTCCTTTAAAGGCTGCGCTACAAGCGCGCAGATTGAAGACTGGGTTGAGGAGGGCATTCTCCATGCCGCTCCGGGCGCGCAGGTAGAGAAGATTGCCATAGCCGACGGCGGCGAGGGAACGTGCGAGGCTGTCCATTGTTCCCTTGGCGGCGAATTGATAGAGACCAAGGTCGAAGGACCCTTGGGATCTCCGTGCCAGGCCCATTACCTTTTTGTCGGTGACGGGGGTGCAACCGGACCGTTTGCTGTGATTGAGTTGGCGCAGGCGGATGGCATTACGCAGTCTTCTTGCACATACGATGCTGCCCTCGATGCCTCTACCTTTGGCGTGGGGCAGTTGATTGCCCACGCTCTGGACCGTGGTGCTACGTCTCTCTATATCGGTTTAGGGGGGAGCGCCTCTACCGATGGTGGTGCGGGCCTGCTCATGGCTCTTGGAGCGCGCCTGCTCGACGAAGCCGGCGGGCAAATTGGTCGCGGGCTTCGTGGCCTTGAGAACCTGGCTTCAATTGATCTTTCGCCGGCACTTGAGCGCCTGCGGAATGTCTCGGTATCGATACTGAATGACGTGACGAATCCGCTGGTGGGGGCTCGCGGCGCGGCGCGAATCTTTGGGCCGCAGAAAGGCTTATGCGCGCAGGGCGCTCCGGCCGTTGCCCTCGACCAAGCAGATGCTACCCTGGTCCGCTACAGCAGGCTTCTCACGCGGGCGCGTGACGCGCACGATGGTGGCGCCCTGCAGGTGGGCGAGCGGGGTGCTCGCCCTCGCTCGCTCATGGCAGTTCCCGGTGCGGGCGCCGCCGGTGGCACAGGCGCTGCGCTTCTCGCGCTGGGCGCGCGTATGTCATCGGGTATCGAGACGATGCTCGATCTTGTTGGGTTTGATGAAGCGGCCGCTCATGCCAACTTGGTCATCACCGGAGAGGGCAACCTGGACAACCAGACGGCCGCCGGAAAGGTCCCTGTCGGCGTGGCCAAACGAGCCAAGGCGGCGAGAAAGCCTGTGGTGGCGATTGTTGGAGGCAGGGACAACGACATCGATGAGGTGTATCGCGCCGGTATCGATCTTGTAGTTCCTCTTGTGCCTCGTCCGCTTGCGCTGGAGTGTGCCCTTGACCCTGCTGTTGCTCGCAAGAATGCGCGCATCGCAGGTGACGCCGCTGTTCGCGCTTATCTGTTGTAGCCTGCTTGTCGTCCGCATTCGCGGTGGTAGATTGCGTGCGAGGTGCTACGATGCATGTCATTTAATGAGCAAAAGAAAGGTTTTCAGCATGTCTTCCCAGCATGTCGCATACGATTTTGATCGCCTGATCGACCGCCGCCACGACACTCGCAGCTATTCGCAAAAGTGGAGCTGTGCCGAGTCTCTTGCAAAGCGGCTTGGCGTCAAAGAGATTACCGATAACCATATCGCTCTCTTTACGGCAGATATGGACCTACGCTGCGCACAGCCCATTCTCGACGCCCTGCACGCTACCGTCGACCATGGCATTTTTGGCTACTCCACCCTCGATGGCTGCAGTGCATACACGGATGCCATCCGCGGCTGGTTTGCGCGCCATGACAGGTGGAACGTTGACTGCGATCTTATGTCGCTCAGCGCGGGCACCGTCAAGGCGCTTGATGTTTGCGTCCAGGCGTTCACAAAGCCTGGCGATGGGATTATTATCCAGCGTCCGGTCTATCCGCCGTTCATGCATGTTGTCGAGGACAACGACCGCGTGATTTTGAACAACCAGCTCATTCGCCATACCGCCAAGGATCCTGAGGGCGACCTTTACTACTCTATCGATTTCGACAATCTGGAGCAGCTCGCCGCGCGTCCCGAAGCAAAGATGTTTATCCTTTGCAACCCGCATAATCCGGTCGGCCGTGTGTGGTCTGTCGAAGAGCTCGAGCGCATGGCCCAGATCTGCATGAAGCACGACGTGCTTATCGTTGCTGATGAAATTCATGGCGACCTGGTGTGTGAGGGCATAACGATGCGTCACATGGCGCAGGTGGCGCCTGAGGCCCGCGTGATAACCTGCACGGCGGTGAATAAGACATTCAACCTTGCCGGCCTTGCTGCAACCAATGTATTTTTTAGCAATGCGCAGGACAAGGCATGTTTTGAGGAGATTCGCGGCTTTGTTGAGCCAAACCCCTTTGCCATCAGTGCGGTGATTGCGGCCTACAACGAGGGCGACGACTGGTATGAGCAGATAAAAGCTTATATCGAGGCCAACTTTGATACCGTGATCGCATACTTTGCCGATCATCTTCCCGACGTTGGCGTGCGTCGTCCCGAGGGCACCTATATCCTGTGGTTCGATTTTGAGGCCCGCTGTCGAAAGCTTGGTATCGATGGCGCCGAGCTACATCGTCGCATCTACGACGATGCCCAAGTGCTGCTGCAGGATGGAAGCAATTTTGATCCCGATGGCGGCGAGTTCTTCCAGCGCATGTGCGTTCCTACGCCACGCACCATGCTGCTCGATGCTTGCGAGCGTATTGCGCGCGTGCTTGCGGAGTAACTTTTTCTTCCGCCTCGCGTGCCTCTCATGAAGATATGGACGCGAGGCGGGGGAGCGGCTACTATATAACAACAGCGCCGTGCGCGCTCGATGGGTTCGGATGACGATATGTTCCGAATCTGGTCAGGTCCGGGAGGAAGCAGCCATAAGGAGCCTCTGACGGGCATCCGGATCCATCGAGCGCGCACGGCTTTTTTCATGCCGAGAGACCCTTTTCGCAGCGGCATA
>CATWBG010000027.1:0-20193 GCA_958348985.1 uncultured Collinsella sp.
CTCAAGACGGAGTGTCTTAGCACCACTTTTGCATTTTATTCTCGGAAGTCGGGTAGTAAACTTAACGCGCTTCCCTCTCCTCAATCTGGGCCTTCATATACTCTTCATATGTTAGCTATGGCTAATCTTTGACTCATCCATGAAGAGCGGCGCACCCAAGCACGTAAAAAGTGCGAGCCAGATCAGGGCGGCGCAGAAACCTCCTAGCACATCAGAGGCATAGTGTACCCCCAGGTAGATACGACTGACGCCGATCATCAAGATGGTGAAGCCAAACGCGATAGTGAACAGGTTGCGTTGACGACGGTCCTTTTCGTGCCGCCAGATAAGCCAAACAATCAGACCGTAAAACGCCATAGCCGCCATAGAGTGACCCGAAGGAAAACTAAAGCCAGTCTCGGCCGCAAGCCTAAAACCCTCGGGGCGAGGGCGTTGTACAAGCGATTTGATAAAAACGTTGAGACTCGCAACAAGCACCAGGTTCACCGCGCAGCACCATCCCGGTCGCCTACCGGGCGCAAAGGCCGCAATGGCAAGGGTCATAACGACCAGCACGACCGGTGTCGCTAGGGCAGAAAAGCCCTCCATCACCGGGGTAAGCACATCGCTGCGCAAGCGCTCGACAATGAGGCTATAGGCCAAGGAGTCAAGGCGCATGATTTCGCCTTCAAGTACCTCATTGAGCAGATAGAGAAAGACCGCAAGACATGAGGCGCAAACCACGACGCGCCAATTGGTCCGTATTAGCCTTTTAAAACGTCGAATAATGCTCGACACGCGCGCGCCGTTTTTGCTTGGCGTCTGTTCCATGCTCATCCTTTCCAAGGGGCATCCATGCGGCACGCATAGAAGAGCCGTGCTGCACAAGCGGTATTGTTCCCCGCAACAGGGAGAGTATTTGCCTGGACAGGCAAGCCACACAGGCAGTGCGCAAACACGGCTGCGAGTACTGCAAACCTAGCTTCGCTGCGCCTTTCGCTCATCGCGCAGCCGCGCGCGGTCCATTGCCGCTTCAGCTGCCGAAAAGCGGCATCCGCAGTAGTTTTGACGATACATCCCCAGCTCGCGCGAGCGAAGCGTCGCTTGAGGGTACCAGGGTCGAAAATCGCGTATCACCGGTGTGAGACCATGGGCCCCAGCGAGGCGAACAAGGACGTCGTTGCATGTCTCAAACAATTGGTAGGGAGACACCGCCAGCGTCGTGGCAACATGGGTAAACCCCTCGCGCTCCGCCACACGACACGCCTCTGCCAGTCGAAGACCGTAGCATGCACGGCATCGACGTTCACGATCTCGCGCACCGATAGGCGCGACCGCTCGCTCCCATGCGGCGCTGTCCTCGTCTGCCTCGATAAGCGCGATTCCTTCTGCCGAGCACCAGCGGCGAAGCTCCGCCAATCGACGCTCGTGTTCCTGCATGGGCTGGATATTGGGATTGGTCCAGCAGATCGTGGGCGCAAATCCTTCTTCCATCAAAAGACGGACCGGCTCTAGAGAACACGGGGCGCAACATGCATGCAGCATGAGCGGTGTCACCGTTTTGCTATTCACAGTCATTTCCCTCATCCTTCTCCTCGCCATAAAAGCGAACGCCCCATGCTTCGTCTTTGCACCAGCGTATCCGGGGGTCGGAAACAATGGCGCGCGCATAAAACCAGTCGCCGGTGCACCCAGAAAGATGGAGCACGCAAACCACCCAGGAAGCAAGAGTGCATCCAGAAAGAACACCTAAGGCGGCGATGATCCCGGTCACCATGACGGTCGGCGCAAGCACGGTGACAAGGTAGCGCCTTCTTGAATAAACAATGCCCTCAGCGCAGGCATATATCATGGCAACGTCAAGATTCCAGCCAAAGGTGACACGCGAACCGGCAGGACCGAGTACCTTGAAAAACAGGGCATGGACGCACTCATGAAGCGCAAGGGAAGCGAGCGTCGCCGCCACAATGCCGGCAAGCAGAAGTACCACATCGCATGCGCCTGCAGCAATGGCGGCAGGCAGTTCGCAAGGGATGCCGCAAAGAAAAAGAACAGCCCCGCCGAGTGTCCCCGCCAGCAGCACCGCATAAGACACCCGGCAGATGGACTGCCGGAACGTGGAATCCTCAAACGTATGTATGTTACCGATTTCGTGCATGCCATCCAGCATACACGCATTTTAGGCACGGTCGCGCCGCATGTGCGATAATGCTACGGATACCGAAGAGCAGCAAAACCCGCCTAGCGGGAACGCATTGATAGGAGCCTTATGGCCGCAACGTATGATATGGAATCCCGTCCCGCCTGGCCGCGCCGCGCCATCGTCACCGCTGGCGAGCCCTATGGCAACAAGGGCCTGCACTTTGGCCACGTGGGAGGCGTCTTTGTGCCCGCCGATTTTTTCGCGCGCTTCTTGCGCGATCGATTGGGGCGCGAGAACGTGATCTTTACCTCGGGCACCGACTGCTACGGCTCCCCCATCATGGAGAGCTACCGCAAGCTTCGCGAAAACGAAGGCTACGACAAGAGCATCAGCGAATACGTCGAGTCAAATCATAGTTGTCAGGCAGCGACTCTCAACAACTACGGCATCAGCTGCGATATCTATGGCGGCTCGGGACTCGAGCCCGCAGCCCCCATCCATGAGCAGGTAACCGCCGAGGTCGTCAACCGCCTGCATGAGCGCGGCGTGATCTCGAAGCGCAGCACCCTGCAGTTCTTCGACACAAGCGCGAACACCTTCCTCAATGGCCGCCAGGTTATCGGCCGTTGCCCCATCCAGGGCTGCAAGTCCGAGAAGGCCTACGCTGACGAGTGCGATCTGGGCCATCAGTTTGAACCCGAGGAGCTCATTGCACCAAAAAGCCAGCTCACGGGTGAGGTGCCCGAGCTTCGCCCGGTCGACAACCTCTATTTTGACCTGCCTGCCTACCTCGACTTCATGAAAGATTACACCGCCGAGCTCGCCCGCGATCCACAGGTTCGCTCCGTTGTATCCAAGACCATGGAGGAGTGGCTGCTTCCCGCTCAACTCTATATTCAAAATAAATTCCGCGAGGCATTCGACGCCATCGAATCCGAGCTGCCCGAGCACACCGTCGTGGAGCCCGAGGGCAACAAGAGCTCCTTCACCGTGGTCTTCCCCAGCTGGAAAGAGCGCGACGAGGCCCATGTGGTCTTGGGACGCGGAGGCGTTCGCTTCCGCTCCGGCAAGGCGCTTGTGCCCTTCCGCATCACCGGCAACATCACCTGGGGTGTCCCCGTTCCCGAAATCGACGGCGTGCACAACGTCACCTGTTGGTGCTGGCCCGAAAGCCTCTGGGCGCCCATCAGCTATACGCGCGCCGTTCTCGCCCGCGATGCTAAACGCCTGGGTATCACCGAGGGCGTGGCAGCACAGGATGCAGCCCTCATGGGCGAGCCCTCGGCCGATTCCACACAGGTGCCCGAACCTCCATATGCACACGGGTCTCTCGACTGGCATGACTGGTGGTGCTCCGACGACGCTGCCATCTACCAGTTCATTGGCCAGGACAATATCTACTTCTACTGCATCGCACAGACCACCATGTGGGAAGCGCTTGACTGGAATTTGCATCAGTCGACGGTAAGCGCCAACTACCACCTGCTCTACATGGGCAAAAAGGCAAGCTCTTCCTCGCAGACGCCTCCCCCGCCGGCAGACGACCTGCTCAACCACTATACGTGCGAGCAGATGCGCGCCCACTGGCTGTCGCTTGGCCTCTCCGAGAAGCCCGTCAGCTTTAGCCCCAAGGCGTACGACACGCGCGTGAGCGGAAAAGACAAGGACGGCAACGAGATTCGCGCATGCGACGACAAGCGCGTGATCGACCCCGCCCTCAAAGAGGGCGCGCTTCTCACCGGCGTGTTCAACCGCCTTGCCCGCTCCTGCTTCTACGGGGTCGCCGTAAAGGAAGGCGACGAGGCAAGCTACCGCACTGGCTGCATCCCCGCAGGCGAGCCCAGCGCCAAGGTCATGGAGGCCTCTCAGCAGGCCGCCCTCGCCTTCGAACAGTACATGTACAAGTTCGAGACGCACCACGCTCTTTCGGTATGCGACGAGTATCTCCGCGCTGCGAACAAGCGCTGGTCCGATGCCTCCAAGGCCGCAAAGAACGCCGAGGACGACAACGCCATGACGCAGGCTCTCGTCAACGCCTTCCACGAGCTACGCGTAGCGACCATCCTCATGCATGGCATTGTTCCCGCCGGCTGCGAGCTCATCTGCGAATACTTCGACATCGACCCCGTTTCCTTCTTTAGCTGGGATCACATCTTCGAGTCCACCGATTGCTTCATCGAGAGCCTGGGCGAGGCAGCAGGAGAACATGCCGTTAAGCCGCTTCCGCCGCGCTTTGATTTCTTTGCCAAGCATCCGAGCCAGTACTAAGACGTCGGCGTCTGGCGTGTCCCAAACAGTTTCGCTTTGATTGAAGACCCTGCCTGTGCAGGGTCTTCTTTTTTGAGAGCCCGAATCAACCAAGACGCCCTGCTGGGAGGCCCCGTTTTCGCTCGGTCAAGTCCTGGCTCGCACGAAGAGCACATTTAGTGCTCTTCGGCTCGTGCGGAATCTACGAAAACGGGGCCCAGCAGGGCTGTCTCAATGTCGCAGAATCTCAGGCGCTCTATCCCAAAAAGACCAGCCTCACACTAGCAGGAACTTGGGTCGAATCGAGCTGGCTCGGGCGTCACCAATCCAACAGCCCCCTCTGCATCCACCAGGCTCACGCAATAGATCGTGGGATCGTCGTAGGTGTTGTAGTAATACATCCCTGTCGACGCCTCAAAGCAGCCCGTATAGATAGTCTTCTCAAACTGACCGTCAGCCATGGCGGCAGCGCCCTCGACCATCGATACATTTCCCAACGTATGGAACATGCGGGCGATGTTGCCCACCGTACCGTCTTTTGTCGGGTAGTTTGCATTGAGGAAGGCCATCTTGACAAAACGCGAGGGCGAGTAGCAGTCGCCCGGGATGCCGCGCATGCCCGCACCGGCACCAAAGGGCTTGAGCTCGGCCTTGCCCCACATGGCCGCCTGCGGAAAACCGTTATTGGCAGTGATATAGGTGCGGAGGTTTTCCATATGCCAATCGAACGCGGGCTGATTGGCAAGAACATCAACCGGGTCGTTATGAACATGCAGACCGTCTGCCATCTGCTCGACCACGATGCTGCGGTTTGCATCACCGATAATCCAGTGCAGATACGAAATGCCCAAACCCTCGCCTGCCGGCTTTCCCACGATCACCGTGTTCGCAAGCGCCGCCTCAACTTCGTCGACCGTCGAGAAGTTCGCCGTTACCCAAAAAGGAAACTCATACGCGCAAACGTTCGTGGCACCGTTCTTGGGCGCGGAAGGAAACTTAGCATACCCGGGAAAATTAAGACCTGCAACAGCAAGGCCCGCATCGTTTCCGCAATCAAAGAACATGGGATAGCCCTGATAGTCGATGCACATGCCAATCACGGCATGGTCTGCAGGCGCGTCATCCAAAAACATATAGGGCACACTTGAGCCCTTTGACCAAACGCGCGGGCGCTCACCATATCCAAACGCCCAGTCAAGATTTCTGCCCAGATACATATTCCCCTGGGCATCGGTAAACCTAACGGCAGTACACATACTTCACCCTCATCTCCAAAGCGCATCGAGCTGCTATTTCTCCTACTATGTATACCCATGCAGTGAGCAACCCTGCTTCAAAAAACCGGACGCCCTCATGTCTTCCAGATACAAAGCGCCCAAGTGCTGCTATCGCTTTTTCCCGTGACTATTCCGCCATATCTCACGGCCAAGACCCAATGCAAGGATCAATGCCGAAAGATAGCCGATAAAGCCAATGACCGGAATACCAAAAACCACCGGCTCGATTTTTGCAAAGTAAACCACCGACGAACCGATAAATAGGCCAGCGATAACGATAGCCATGGACATGCGGTCGACGATGCTGCCAAGATGGCGCAAGACAGCCTCGGAGCCCAGCAGCTGAGCGTTGATCTTCAGCTGGCCTCGTGTGAGCATGCGCGATGCAAGGCCAAGATACTCGGCTGCCTCGAGTTGGCCCTTTGCCGCCCGATAGGCATCGTGCGCCAAATCCTGAGCAGTCTCCTGCATACGCCTGTAACTGCTCTTCTCGTTCTTGATATGCGCCGAGATAATCTGGACCATATTGACATTGGGCATATACTCGGTCAACAAGCCCTCAAGCGTCACCATGCCGCGAGCGAACATCGTAACCACACTGGGGAGTTCGACATTGTTCTTGCGCGCAAGGCTCACCAGCGAGGTGAGAAACTCTCCGATATCCAAATCCTTAAGGTCAAGGCCGGCAAAATCGGCCACAATGAAATCAAGGTCCGACAGGAAGGCGGTGTGGTCGAGCGAGGCGGAATCGCCACGCGTGACCGCAAATCGCATCAGCGAATCCTTGAGCTTGGGGACATCGCCCTCGGCAACGGCAAAGATCATGTCTTTCACGATACCGCGGTCATGACTCGACATGCGCCCAACCATGCCCAAGTCTATAAAGTAGATGACACCGTCTTTAAGAATGATGTTGCCCGCATGAGGATCGGCGTGGAAAAAGCCATCGTCGAGCACCTGCGTGGAATAGTCCTCCACAATTTGCCCGCCTATCTTCTCCAGGTCGTAACCCTCTGCGCACAAACGATCGGGATCGCCAATCGAGACGCCATCGATATAATCCATCACCACAACATGCTCAGTGCAGAACTTCAAATATGAGCGCGGGCATGAGATACCACGCGTGTTCTTGTGATAGGCGTAAAAATCGTCGAGGTTGCGCGCCTCCATAAGGAAGTTCGTCTCCTCGCGGAAAGATTGCCACAGCTCTTCGACCACGCCCTTGAGGTCCACGAACTGATCGGTTTTCACAAACTTAGAGGCATGACGGACAATCGAGCGCATGATGTCGATATCTTGAGCCATAACCTGCTGCGCGCCGGGTCGCTGTACCTTGACGGCAACATCCTCGCCCGTTGCCAGGCGCGCGCGATGCACTTGGGCAAGCGATGCGCTACCCAAAGGGTTCGGGTCGATCGCATCAAAAATAGTGCCGAGCTCCTGACCATACTCAGCCTCAAGGCACTCTAGGACCACTTGATAGGGAACCGGATCCACATCGGAGCGCAAGCGGCGCAGCTCATCGCAAAATGGCTGGGGCAAAATCTCGGAACGGTTGGCGAGAATCTGCCCCATCTTGACAAACATGGGTCCAAGCTCTTCGATCAGGCAGCGCAGACGAACCGGCGTGAGATTGTTCCACACCTGGTACTTGCGCACTAATCGGATAATCTCGGCGATACGCTGGCGTCGACCGGCGGCAGAGAGCTGATACTCCTCCGCGGGAGCCATGACCTCCGGCTCCTGTGGAAAGACATCGGCAGCGCGTGAGTAACGCTTCCCATCACACGCCTGTGCTTCCATTTCCTCTATCACCGCAGCGACATCGGCGTCGACATCATGCGTATGGGTTTCGTTCACGTTGGAGGCCATATGCGGCTACTCGTTCTGGCCCTCTGCCTGATTCGTCTCATCTGCCTCTGTATCGGCGGACTCGACCTCGACCTTGACCGTCACCGTCGCATCGTCGACCGAATCAACCAAATCGCGCACGTGAGCCAAAAACTCGGTACGCGCAGCTTTGGTAAGGAAACGAACACGCGCCAAGATGAGTTCGTCGAGCACGCGCTCAGCCGTCGACTCGCCCTTTGCGCCCAAACGCTCGGTCACATCGGAGAACGTGCCGCCCGCCTGTTCGAAGATGTCAGACATGGAGCGCGCGAAGTCGGGCGCCGTTGCATCGGAGCGAACCTGTTCCCCCTTGGCATTCAGCGTGTCAAGCACCTCTTTGCCCTTCTCGGCCGTAAGTGCCGCAGCGCCAAAGCCAATGTTGACCATACCGTGAACAAGCTCTTCGAATTTAGTAACCATCAGTTGCCTCCTCGAAACAGAGCAACGCGTTGCTGTACATACCATTGCCCCTCTTGTACCCCATTAAACGGCGCCATAACAGCGTTCTCGTTTCTGTTAGTTATCCGACATCGCAAAGTGGTTTTTCATGGCAAGGCTCGTGGTATAGAGCACCTTTGAAAGAAGGGCATCGGTTTGCTCTCGCAGATAATCTGCCATGCGCAGATTTGCCGCTGCAAGGACCGCTTGGACATCTTCCTCGGGGCAGCGGGCCAAGGCCTCATCGGTCTCGTGAATCAGCTTATGCCCAAACGCGCCAACCTTCTCGCGATAGCGATCGATAGCGTTTTCGTTATCACGAAAACGAGCATCGGCAAGGGCTGCAATCAGACGATTTGCCCAATAGAAGCTATCGGTCGAAACACGTGCTGTCGTGTTTGCCAGATACTCAGGCGCTTCGCGCACATTGGTGAAAAACGGCACGAGGGCATTGAACGGATTGGAGCCAAACGACATCCACTGAACGCCGCGATGGCTCTGAGGAACGTAGGGGCGGATCTGCAAGACGGCAAGCTGGCAGTTCCTGTTGATACCGATTGGACGATACATCGAACGCGTCTTGTCGGTACCAAGCATGCCATAGGGGTCATACGGCGTTCCCTGATAATGGGCGGCCAGGACGTAGCGGATATCTTCAATCGTCACCTTACGCTCCGGAATCCGGCTCCAGGGGATATCGTCGGACTCGGGTGTGAACACCGCCTCATCGCCGTCCCAGCAGTCGCTAGGGTTCAAGCAGCGCTGCATATACCATGCGCGCGGCGTGTTGTAAACATGGTCGGAATCGCTGTGCGAACCAAATGCCTCGCGCGGGTTGAAGATATCTTCTTCCTCCCCCTCCTCACGAAGCGTCAAATCCAAATGATGCCTATTCATCCAAGCGCGAAGGTCCGCGCTCGCCATATGTTCCAGCTGTTGTCCCTCGGCATCTGCAAGATCAAAGGAATCGATACCGAGCTGATTCGGCATCGTCACATAGGCGTCATCCGGTACACGCTTCGCAATCCAATGATGGCCGCCAACCGTCTCGAGCCACCAAATCTCATTAACATCCGAGATTGCAATACCATTCATCTCGTACGTTCCGTACGTCTCGAGCAGCTTTCCAAGCCTACGGGCGCCATCGCGGGCAGACGTAGCGTAAGGCAGAACGAGCGTCGTAATGTCTTCTTCGCCGATACCACCCGGTACCTCGGGAATATAGCCCTCCTCACCCTCTATACCGCACGCGGGAACCAGCTCGACCAAAGGATCGGCACCGAGCACGCGCTCGTTCGAAGTGATGGTCTCGGTCGCGCTCAGGGCCACATTGGCATCGTTGATGCCGGCCTCGGCCCAAATTCCGTCCTCGCGAAGCGCATCGGGGACTGCCGTGTATCGCATGGGTTCCTCGTCAAGCTCGATAGCCAGATGCGAGATAACGCTTTTGTAGTGACGGGGCTGCTGTTTGGGTTCGACAACAATCATCTGTTTTGGCGTGAACTTGCCGTTGCTTGCATCTTCATTGCGCGCAACAATCGTCGAGCCATCATAACTTGCTCGCTTACCAACCAAAATAGTCGTACAAGGCATTGAATCCTCCTTCTTGCCGGCAGAGCCAGCAGGTGCGTTTGCCTTATCGAGTGTCTAGTGTAAACCTCCGGAAAACCTTTGTAACATCATTTGTTACCAATTGAGTTTTATGAAATTCACTGCGTCGCGCTGGAGTATTATGACGCACAACGTGCAGTTTGCGCGCAGCATTGCCCCTATGGGCGCAGAAAGAAAGGTCACTCATGGCAACCGGTACGCTTAAAAAATCGTTCTTCCGCGAGAAGGGCTATGGTTTCATCGCTCCCGACGAGGCCCAGCAGGACAGCGCGAAATCCGATATTTTTGTTCACTTTAGCGCTATCCAGATGGACGGCTTCAAGACCCTCGATGAGGGAGATCGTGTTGAGTACGAGGTTGGCCCTGGCAAAAAGCCCGGCGAGACACAGGCCATCAACGTGCGCAAAATCGGCTAAAGCAGGGCCACCCTGTATAGCACCTGCCTACATAGGCAGTCCCATAAAAAAGCCCAGGCGTCTGCCTGGGCTTTTTTGATGCAATAAAGTACACGTGCGGGGTTACTGCATTGTGCGGGCAACATGCCCACAAGCTTCTTCCGCAGCGCAGATCACATGGCGCGCAAGTATCGCCGTCGTCACCGCGCCAACCCCTCCAGGAACGGGCGTCATGGCATCGACAAGAGGTTCGACAGCCTCAAAATCAACATCGCCCACAAGTTTTTTAGCCTGTGCATCCCAGTTGATTCCCACATCGATAATAGTTTGGCCCGATCGCACCGCATCCGCTCCCAGCGTACGGGCATGGCCCGCAGCGGCAATGACAACATCCGCTCGACGGCACACATCGCTCAAATCCCTTGTGTGCGTATGGCAAGTAGTTACCGTGGCATTGCGCGCAAGAAGCATGGAAGCAACCGGCTTGCCAATCACCAGCGAACGGCCGACCACGACAACGTTCGCACCATCAAGGTCGATTCCGTAGTGGTCCAATATCGCCAGCACCGCCTCGGCAGTGCAGGGCGCATAACCAGCACCAAGACCACTCAATGTCGACAGCAACGACGCGGATGTCATGCTATCAGCATCCTTTTTTGGCAAAAGCGCTGCCGCGACCACGTCTTCCTTGAGATGCACCGGAAGAGGGCGGAATATCAAGCATCCGTGAATAGAAGGGTCCTCATTGACCTTGGCGACGACGCGCAGCAGCTCTTCTTGAGAAACGTCTGCAGGCAAAAGGAAACGACGACAGGATATGCCAACTTTTTCACAGCGTTTAAGAGCCCCACGCTCATAGGAAAGGTCGTCCTCGCGCTCGCCTACGCGCACGATAGCCAACGTAGGCACGACCCCCAGCGATTCCAATTTCCGCGCCCGCTCGACCAACTCAGCGGTAATCGCCTTTGCAACAGGTGCGCCTTTAAGCAATGCAGCCATATCAGCTCCGTTTCCTTGCGGCGTCAGCCGCGCGTTTGGCAAGACCATCCGCCCGCGGCAACCAGGTATCGAGCAATGCGTCGCACTCGCGCTCGAGCTCTTCGGCACGCTCGCGGTCCTTCATGGACATCGTGTTCGCAAAAAGCGTCAGGCTTGCGCCCTGCAACGCAGCGCGGCAAAACACAGCGCCGCAGGCAACGTCTGAAAGAAGTTGACGGGAGCCTTTATCGGCCATTTCCTCAAGCAGGGCAAGCACGCGCGAACAGGCGACCATAATGCGATAAGGAGGCAAGGCGGCCTCGTGGAGAGCATCCTGAATCACCTCGGAGCGATGCGGGTTGTCTCGCTCCATTCCATATGCCGCAGAGACAAGGCCGTAGGCTCGCACGTCTTCCTCCACCAGCTCAAGCAGCTCAAAGCCAATACGACCCGAAGCTGCGACAGCACGGCGAAGGTCATCCTCAACCTCGGCAAAACGGGGATTGCTGGCACCATAGCGCGCGACCATGGAGCACAGAGAAGCGCCCAGAGCCCCCACGTAAGCGCTTGCGCTCCCCCCGCCTGGAACCGGCTCTCGCGCCGCCAGAGCCTCGGAGAAGTCTCGGCACGTCTTATCCATCATCCCTTGCGACATTTTGATAGCCCCTCATGTATGCACCGCATCCATAATGCGTTTGTGCGGTTCCGTGAAGTGTAGTCCATAACTAAAATCTTGTCAGCAAGCAGCACCATCGTCGTTTCCTATCGATAGCCATAAAAAGGATGCGACCCATCCAGGTCGCACCCTCGCAAGCAAGCTAGAAAACACCGGCACCGAAAACGGCGCCCAGCTTAGAACAGACCGGTAATAACGCCATTGTCGTCGATATCGATATTCTCGGCGGCCGGAACGCGCGGAAGGCCCGGCATGGTCAAAACGCTGCCGGTGAGAGCAACCACAAAGTGGGCTCCGGCAGAAACCTTGAGTTCACGCACCGTGATGCGGAAGCCCTCGGGGGCACCGAGCTTCTTGGCGTCGTCACTAAAGCTATACTGCGTCTTGGCAACACAGACGGGCAAGTTACCGAATCCATTCTCGCGCAGTTCAGCGAGCTGGCGCTTCGCCGCCGGCGTGAAATCGACGCCATCGGCATGATAGATCTTTGTGGCGATAGCCTCCAAGGCATCAGCGACATCGGAACCCGTCTCATACGTAAACGCAGGCACAGGAGCAGGCGTCTTCTGGACAGCCGCAACAACCTTATCTGCAAGATCAAGCGTGCCTTCACCGCCCGCGGCCCAGGCATCAGAGAGGGAAACACAGATGCCGCGTGCGGCACATTCGTCCTCGATAATCTTGAGCTCGGCTTCAGTATCGGTCGGGAAATGGTTGATGGCGACAATTGTCTCGACGCCAAAGACATCCTTGATGTTCTGTACGTGACGGAACAGGTTGGGCAGACCAGCGCGAAGAGCGTCGAGGTTCTCTTCATTCAGATTGGCCTTGGCAACGCCGCCGTTGTACTTAAGGGCACGAGCCGTTGCAACAACAACCACAGCACGCGGATAGAGACCCGTCATGCGGCATTTGATATCAAAGAATTTCTCGGCACCGAGGTCGGCACCGAATCCAGCCTCCGTAATCGCAATGTCGCCAAAGCACAGAGCCATGCGCGTTGCCATGACAGAGTTGCATCCATGGGCAATGTTTGCAAAAGGCCCACCATGTACAAAAGCAGGCGTGTGCTCGAGCGTCTGAACCAAATTGGGCTTTAAGGCGTCCTTCAATAGAGCGGCCATGGCACCTTGGGCCTTAAGATCAGAAGCCGTCACGGGCTTTCCCTCATAGGTGTAGGCGACCACAATCTCGCCCAGACGCTGCTTTAGGTCGGCAATAGAGGTCGCCAGACACAAGATCGCCATAACCTCGGAGGCAACGGTGATATCAAATCCATCCTCACGCGGCACGCCCTGAGCCTTGCCGCCAATGCCGTCAATCACATGGCGCAGCTGGCGATCGTTCATGTCGACAACGCGCTTCCACGTCACGTGCTTAACGTCGATGCCAAGCTTGTTACCCTGCTGGATATGATTATCAAGCATGGCCGCCAACAGATTATTCGCGGCACCAATAGCATGGAAATCGCCCGTGAAGTGCAGGTTGATGTCCTCCATAGGGATAACCTGAGCGTAACCGCCGCCGGCAGCGCCGCCTTTGACGCCAAAGACAGGACCAAGCGAAGGCTCACGAAGTGCAACAGCGCTCTTCACACCGCGACGGCGCAGACCATCAGCAAGGCCGATAGTGGTCGTGGTTTTACCTTCGCCCGCAGGAGTCGGATTGATGGCGGTCACTAAAACCAGGGCAGAAGAGGAAATCGAATCCGCATGCTCAGGACTATTAAGAAGAGCATAGTCGACCTTGGCTTTATCGAATCCATAGGGCGTCAAATAGCTCTCATCGATACCGGCCTCTTGGGCAACCTGAGTGATGGGAAGCGGCTTGACAGAGTGAGCGATCTCAATATCGGTTGGCATATGAAGGCCTTTCTCGCGAATTGCACAGTGCTCTTAGCATACAACGTTTCCCAAGAGCCTAGACTCCAGATGGTGGGGTAACTCCCAAGTGGTCGAAAGCGGTAAGAGTAGCGATGCGTCCCTGGGGTGTCCTGATGATAAGTCCACGTTGGAGAAGATAGGGCTCATATACATCTTCGAGCGTCGAGGGGTCTTCGCCCACAGCGCTCGCAAGCGTCGTTAGCCCGACGGCGCGACCGCGAAATGTTTTGACGAGCGTCTCAAGGATGCGAATGTCCATCCAGTCGAGACCGAGCTCATCGATCTCGAAAAAAGAGAGCGCTTCCCGTGCGATATCAAGCTCAATGGGACCATCCCCGCGCACTTGGGCATAGTCTCGCACGCGTTTAAGCAAACGGTTTGCCAAACGAGGGGTTCCACGGGACCGAGAAGCGATCTCCAAGGCAGACTGGCGATCGATAGTGACCCCTAGGATGCTTGCCGAACGCGCGACGATCTCTGCAAGGTCTTCAACAGAATAGTAGTCGAGCCTAAATGAGATACCAAAACGGTCGCGCAGAGGACCCGTGAGCATACCCGAGCGCGTCGTGGCTCCCACCAAGGTGAAATGGGGAATATCAAGTCTAATCGAACGCGCGGCAGGCCCTTTACCAATAACGATATCGAGCGAAAAATCTTCCATCGCGGGATATAGAATCTCTTCGATGGAGCGATTGAGGCGATGGATCTCATCGATAAAGAGAACATCGCCCGGTTGAAGATTAGTGAGAATCGCCGCGAGGTCCCCCGTGCGAGCAATCGCCGGTCCTGACGTTGTTTTAATTTGTGCACCCAGCTCGTTGGCGATAACAGTCGCCAGGGTCGTTTTGCCCAGGCCGGGAGGTCCCGAAAAAATAACATGGTCAAGACACTCGCCACGGCTTTGAGCAGCCTGGATAAGAATACGGAGACTTTGCTTGATATGCTCCTGCCCGCAGTAATCATCAAGACGTTGGGGGCGAAGCGAGCGTTCCACATCAAGGTCATCGGCAGTCAGGTCGCCCGTCACCAAGCGCTCGGCGTCTTCCCTCCCCTGAGAGGCCGCATTCCCTCGCGGCGCATCAGCCCAGAGATCTTCAGATTCGTCGACTTCCCACATTATGCTTCCATTCCAAGACGACGCAGCGCGGTACCCAGCAAATCTTCAACTCGCATTCCCTGGCCATCATACCCGTCAAGCGCAAGCTCCGTCTCCTGCGGGCTGAATCCCATAGAGAGAAGCGCCTGACGCGCATCCTCAAGCACCGAAGACTCGCGCGAAAAAGTCATGACCGTCTGATTTGCAGCCGGAGCCTCGGCTGCGGCAAATGAGTGGTCCTTTGCAAACGTACTTTTTAATTCCAAAATTAAACGTTGTGCAGTCTTTTTCCCCACACCGGACACGGCAGACATCGACGTCGCATCCTCGGCCATCACAATGGAGTATAGCTGCGACACGCTGTAGCGTGAAAGAATGGCTAGCGCCAGACGAGGCCCCACGCCCGACACGCTCAATAGGTGATCGAACATCGCACGCTCTTCCTTCGAAGCAAAGCCAAAAAGCGTCATAGAATCCTCGCGCACCTGAAGGCGCGCGTAAAGACGGCACTCAGTACCCAAAGCCGGCAGCGCTGTTGCCGTCATACTCGAGATGCCCAGCTCAAAGCCAACCCCCGCAGCATCGATGATGGCATACTGAGCCGTCGCTTCAACGAGTGTTCCGCGTATCAACGAGATCATGAGTAGCCGTTTCCCCTCTTTTGAACAAATTCACCGCGCGTCACCGCATCGGTATGACGCAAATGGGCATGGCAGATGGCACATGCCAAGGCATCCGCAGCATGATCGGGCTTAGGGTCATGATCCAAATGCAGAAGATTTCTAACCATATAGGTCACTTGACCCTTATCGGCAGCGCCAGTCCCCACAACCGACTGTTTAATCTGCATGGGGGTATACTCGCCCACCTCGACGCCGCACAACGACACCGCCACCAGTGCGGCACCGCGCGCATGCGCAGTCGGAATCGCAGACCTAACGTTAACGCCAAAATAGACGCTCTCGATACAGGCCTCCTGCGGGTGATATCGCTCAACCACAGACGACAAATCATCGGCGATATGCCGAAGGCGCACAGCAAGATCATTCCCCGCCGCCGTTTCGATGCATCCGTAAGCGCGGCAGCGAACATCGCCACCCCGTTCTTCAACAATCCCCCAACCCGTATGAGCAAGTCCGGGGTCGATTCCGAGAATAATCATGCGCCTCCCTTCAGGAACGAACATCTGTTCTAATATACCACGATGGGAGGCGTCTTTTGAGCACAGTCTAATCGATGAGGCCCGAGGACTAGTTTTGCGAGAAAAACGCGACCGTGCCGCCGGGCGTAAATGGAAACGCGCCACGAGATTGCGCGCCCCGGTTTGCTCCATCGGGTCCAGCGGAGCCCATCGCGCCTTGGGACGATTCCATCATCTTGCGCAGCATCGACTCGATATCGCCAAGCCCTTGACGGAGCTCACGCTGTCCCTCTTCGCTCTGCATGTGAGCCATCTGTTCGGGCGTTATTCCAAAAAGATTTCCAATCAAACCCATAATCTCACCGCGAGCTTGAGCTCGATGCGAAGAACCCTCCGTAGAGGAGCGCTCCTGCTCCATTTGGATAAGACCATCGACTGTCATGGGGTCTTCCCCATCGCGTCCCATATCCGACCAACCCAAAGAGATCGGCCAGCTTCTCTCGGCAAGCGAGCGAGCAGAAAGAACCGGCATGGCGGGGAGCTTTCGACGTGCCGCTTCACCATATTGAATCAAGAGCATAAGAGCCCGAAGCGCCTGGGGAGACAAACCGGCAAGTGGGTTCTCTTCAAAGTCCAGCCCTTTGTCGATATGAGCCCTCAAAGCCTCGTCGATTTTGGAGGGTGCTTGCGGGCGGAGAACAGACGCCACCTTTTCCTCAAGCTCGCCATCTCCCGTCAGCGCAGGAATCGCGCGGTCGATAATCGAGCGCATGCCTCCCTCAACCGATGCGAGAGATACGAGCGTTTCCGGAATCACAGGGGAGCGACGATTACGCCAACGTGCGATAAATTCAAGATTGGATAGATAGATATCGCCAAATGGCGCGCACACACAGTGCGAAAGACCATCCTTTAAGGCAGCAGGCGCACAAAGAGCATACTCGGTTTTTGTCATAGCGCTCACGCAGCATGCATCAACACGGCGCGCAACCCCGAGTAAAGCATCAAAATCCTCGCCCCGTGCGTTCGAGGTCGTCTTACCAAGATGCTTCGTCTCGCCATCGCATTCAAGGGTCGTCCACGCCTCTTCGCACCCACAGCTCGAAGGTGGCTCGCATTCGACAACCTGAATTCGAAGATTGCTTGCGACTTGACGAGCAACACGCAAACGCTCGTTCTCGGCACATTCCTCTTGAGGAGTCAATGCCCCCTCATGTTGCACGACGACGCCGATAACGTTTCGGGAGCCAACGGCATCCACCGCGAGCGCAGCAAGAAGTGACGTAGCAAGATCGCCCGACAGCAAAAGCGCAACCCTACCAGACGCCTGGCGAGCAACGACATCGCTCAGATACAGGCGAGTCGATTCCCAAAGCCATTCCTCACGATTCCAGCGTGGCAAAAGATCTGGGTCAATCGAGTCCGAGACAGACCCATGGGAGATTTCCGAAATAAGTAGGCCTTCCTCAAAACAAGGCGCCACGGCGATAACGTGCTCGGCATCGTCCATCACAAATGAGCCACCGGTATAGACCGCACTGTCAAACGCGCCCACGGGTGCCATGCAGGCAAGCCAAAGACCCGTCTTGACAACCGAGTCAACAAAGAAGCCATCGCGAATCGAAGCGACGGCAGCGGTCTCCTCGTTCGAATCGTCGTAGCCGTACGCAGGGAAATAAATGACGAGGTCGGTTCCAACGGGGAGAGATTCCATATCCCGAGCCAAATCAAAAGAAACGGCAACACGAGTACCGACAATGTCAAAAACGGGTGGAAGCCAAGCCTCATCCGAACGCGGGCCCCGCTCACACGCGATGAGGGAGCGGGCAGGCACGACATGACCATCTCGAAGAATAAAAATCTCAAAGATCGGCGCACCCTCGAACGAGACGATGGAAGGGAATAGACAAGCGATTCCCAACGGCTCCAGCTTCTCTGCAAGTGCCTGCAGAGCAACAATCAAAGCATGCTGGAAGTTGCCGCACTCGATGAGCGAAGTGGGCGCTATCCCGACGGTAAGCGGTGCCGGAACGCACATAAGGTGCGCCCCATGCGATGCCGCTATCATGGCCTGGTCGAACACACGAGAGCAAATACCCTCGATGTCCCCCAAACGCGTATCCATCTGAGCCAACGCCAGCCTCATCTCGCCCCTTCCATCGATTTCATCCATTCCATCATACTCGTCCACCGAGGTTCTCGGCATAGCAACGAGGGACCACGCAGCCCAAAACTCACACTCGCACCTCACCAAAGAGAAATCGAATGCAGTCTAGACACGTGGTCCCTCGACACCGGACGAATCAAACCCTAAAACGAAGCGCTCCACAATCCATGTAGATTGCAAAATGCAAAGACGGTACCGGATTTAACGCCGCCGGCAAAAAATGTTGAAGGGGTCTGCCCTGGCTTGAGATGATGAATCTCAAGACGCCCCTCAGCCTCAAGCGCAATCCATTCGATATAGTGCTCTGGAAGCATAGGGTGCTCAACTTCGCCCACGGTAACACGGATAACATGGGCATCGCGCTCAAGCGAAACAACGGGAATATGCTTTTCGCGAGCCGCATCGACCGTTCCCGCTGTCAGCTCCTCAAAACCAGCCGGTGCGGGCATATCGCTCGAAAGCGCGGCAAGAACGTTTCCCGCCCGATCTTTATAGAATACTGCCATGCTCTATCTCCTTTCCGACGCATAAACCGTTTAGCTTTATATGCCCAGTTCGCAAGCAATGATTTCGTAAAAGAGCGATTCGATATAAAAAAGGGACTGCCCGGAGCAGTCCCTTTCAAGTGTCATACTGCAAAACGACGATTAGGCGCGAAAAGGCTCGAGCGCATCGAGCATGAAGGCGCTCGCCTTTTGGCAAAGCTCATCAGTCGGCGCCTCCGCCAAAACGCGAACAAGGGGCTCGGTGCCACTCGCGCGCAACAAGACGCGTCCGCGCTCGCCCAAGAATTCCTCGGCCGCCTCGACGGAAGCGAGAACGGCCTCGTCGTTCATGGCGACCTCCTTATCTGTCACGCGAACATTGGTGAGTAGCTGCGGATAAAGCTTGACCGGTGCGCACAGCTGAGAAAGCGTCTCGCGCTCGGCACGCAGCACCTCCATAATGCGCAAGCTTGTTAGAATGCCGTCGCCGGTCTGCGCAATATCGCCAAAAATGATATGTCCAGACTGCTCGCCGCCAAGGCTATAACCATTCTTGCGCATGCACGCATACACATTCTTATCGCCCACAGCGGTGGTCTCATAGGAAAGATGAGCTTCGTCAAACGCGCGGAAAAGGCCGAAGTTGCTCATGACAGTAGGAACAACGGTGCCAGCCGTCAAACGGCCGTGCTTGTTAAGATAAACACCGCAAACGTACAGGATAAGATCGCCATCAACGACATTACCGCGCTCATCGACGGCAAGGCAGCGATCAGCATCGCCATCGTAGGCAAAGCCAACATCGAGACCCTGCTCGACCACATGGCGGCGAAGACGGTCAAGGTGGGTAGAACCGCAATCGACATTAATGTTGAAGCCATCGGGATTATTGTTGATTACGCGAACATCAGCACCCAAGGCGTCAAAAACAGGCTTCGCAACAGAGGACGCGGAACCATTAGCACAATCAAGGCCGATCTTAACGCCCTGAAGGGAGAAGTTAGCACTCGAGATAAGGTGAGCAATATAGCGATTTCGACCCTGCATGTAATCAACCGTAGCGCCGATGGAATCACCAGTGGCAAGAGGGATCTCAAACTCATCGTCAATATAACTCTCGATTTGCTCCAAGACAGACTCCTCCATCTTGTAGCCGTCACCATTGACGAGCTTGATACCATTGTCCGAATAAGGATTATGTGATGCGCTAATCATCACGCCGCAATCAAAGCAACCGTCAACAGTCTCGTAGGCAACGCCAGGTGTAGGGATAACATGAAGCATATACGCATCGGCACCAGAGGCAACGAGTCCAGAAACAATAGCGGCCTCGAACATATAGCTCGAACGGCGCGTGTCCTTACCGACAACAATACGACCCTTCTTGTCCTGGCGTGCACCATAGTACCAGCCAATAAAACGACCGATTTTAAAAGCATGCTCGACATTGAGGCCATTATTGGCTTCGCCGCGAAAACCATCGGTTCCGAAGTACTTCATGGCAATCCTCTCAAAAGGAAACAAAAGCAAACGTATTAAACGATGGAACTATAGTAACCCTGCATTCCCACGGATTGCGAAGTCCCAATAAATCGACAGGACTGGCATTAAGAAGATGAACCGCGGCATGAAAAAAGGCCCAGGAGGGCCCTGCGCACTCATATGGTAAAGGAAAGGGGGCGCCGCGGAGGGGACCTGCCCCCCGCGGCGCCCCCGCGCCCGAGCCCGCCGGATACGGGTCGAGCGCCGTCCACCGGTCAGCGGCGCCCTGCTCTCCCACGGGCTGG
>CATWBG010000028.1:0-19413 GCA_958348985.1 uncultured Collinsella sp.
CGCGGCACTCGACAAGCTTATCGACCAGGCGATTGCGAATAGCAAGCAGTAAAAAACGCGTAAAGCATGTCGAAGATCGTGCGCCGCTGTGCGAAGTAGTCCGTTGTTCTGTAAGATAGGCCCTGCCGTAAAGAGGTCCCGTTCGGGTTAATATGTCTCGCTCCGCCAGACCTGGCTGTATCGCCTCCAGGCTTTCACCGGGGCCGCGCCGCAGCGCGGAAGGCGGTCCGTCGAGGCGTTCGAGGCCAGCGGCGGCACATGCGGCTACAGGCGCATCGCCGCCGTGGCAGGCGCCGGCGATCGGGCCGTTCGCGGCATCATGAGGGCGAGGGCCTGGTCGCCCGCGCCGCCAAGAAGAAGCGGTGCTACGGCTCCTACGAGGGCGAGGTCTCCGAGGCGCCCCCGAACCTGCTGCGCGACGAGGAGGGCAAGCATCGCTTCGGGGCCGACAGGCCCAACGAGCTGCGGATCACCGACGTGACCGAGTTCCGCATCCCCGCCGGCAAGGTGCACCTCTCGCCCATCGCGGACTGCTTCGACGGCATGCCGCTGAGCTGGTCGATATCGACCTCGCCCGATGCCGAGACGGCGAACTCATCTCCGATCGACGCGTGCGGGTGGCTCAACGAAGGGGACCGCCCCACGGCGCACTCGGATAGAGGCGGCGCTGTCGCTGGCCGGGATGGATAAGGATCTGCAGGGAGAACGGCCTGGTCAGGTCGATGTCGAGGAAGGGGTGCAGCCCCGATAACGCGAGGTGCGAGGGCTTCTTCGGGAGGTTGAAGATAGAGTCCTTCTACGGCTGCGACTGGTCCAAGGTCGCAATCGAGGAGTTCATGGGGATGCTCAACGCCTGCCTCAGATGGTACGGGGATGCCAGGATGAAAAGCGACCTGGATTACAGGAGCCCCATGCAGTGCCGCAGGGGCTTGGGCCTGCCAGCGGCGTAGGATGAATTCGGTCCAAGATCACCACCGCAGCACCTAGCCGTTGGCGGCGGCAATATTAGACAACGAGAAGGCGCCGGGATCTTCATCCCGGCGCCTTCTATCAAATTCAACGGTATCGTTGCGCAATATTGTGCGTTGTCTTTCGAGCTCCTGGGAGATGGGCATTGCGGGGCAGGGAAGCCCTCTTCTTGCTGGGAATCTAGATAGCTCGCGGCTTGGTAGGGACCTTCCTAGTAGTTGCCGTTCAGGCATGAGTACCTCATTGGCACATTACAGTTGGCGCTTCACTATTAGAACCATCTAAACCAAGTAGACCCAAATAGTGCCCACGCCTTTGGGAAAACTGCTCCTCCGTGCAACTCGGACTTCGCGGACAGCCTCCAGGCTTCAGACGGCAGCTACTTCAGGTGCTGCGCCGGGCTTAAACCCATCCACCGGTCATTTGCGACCGTTCGCGGCGCTGCAAACAGAAATGTCCTCTTTGTCTTGCAATTGTTATATCACGTCATATAATCGGCAATGACATTATTACAACGGATAACAAAGTTTGGAGTCCCGATATGCAGGTAGTTCTGGCATCGCACGGTCGTCTTGCTGAGGGAATGAAAGATACCCTTGGCATCATTTTGGGGGAGTTGCCGGACCTGACGACGCTCTGCGCATACGTTGACCCGGACGTCACCTTAGCCCAGCAGGTCAAAGACGTGCTGGCGCGTAAAGTTCCCGGCGAGGAGATGCTCGTCGTTACCGATCTCTTTGGCGGCAGCGTGAACAACGAGTTCATGGCCGCCCTTGCCGAGAATGACTTTACGCTCATCTGCGGCATGAACATGCCCCTGCTCGTCGAGATTCTCTCTGACGCAAATCCCGACCCCGCGGCCGTAAGGGCGGCAGTCGACTCTTGCAAGGACTCCATCATGGTCTGCAACGACCTGCTCGATGCCGGCCAGGACTGTGGCGAGGATTTCTGACATGGATGTCCAGTCCCTTTGCCCGATGAACATCTCGTTCAGGTATTTCGGCCTCGAGAAGTTCTTTGAGTCCTGCGCCAAAACAGGTCTGCATAATGCAGAGATCTGGCTTTGTCCCCAGCACTTTCTTATCAACGGGCAGTTCTCGGAGGACCCTTCAAAGCTCAAGGCTCTCATGCGTGAGTACGGAGTTCAGATTAAGTGCCTCTGTGGCGAGCAGAACAATCCAAAGCCCAACAACATGGCGGCTCGCGGCGAACTCCTCGTTGGCAATACGCGCTCCTACTTCCGTAGGGTGATTGATCTTGCTGAGGCCATTGGCTGCCCGAAGGTTCTTGTGACCCCCGGCTGGAATTACTTTGACGAGAAGGTCGATGAAGCGCGCGTACGAAGTATCGGCATGCTGAGAGAGCTCTCGGTCTACGCGCATGCCCGGGGGGTCACTCTCGTGCTTGAGAGCATCTGGAGTAAATCCTCCCAGATCGCGCCAACGATAGCGCAGATTGCCAACATCAAGGATGCAGTGAATAGAGACAGCCTGAAGCTCACGCTTGACCTTGGCGCCATGAGCGACGCGGGCGAGACTGTCGACGATTGGTTCAGCGCGTTCGGCAGCGACATCGCGCACTGCCATTTCGTGGACGGTACTCCTACGGGACATATGCCTTGGGGCCACGGCAACCTGGACATGCGAGGCATTCTCGCTTCATTCAAGAAAGCCGGTTACAAAGGGGGCTTCTCGCTTGAGTACGTGCACCCAATGAGCTTCCAAGATCCGGCAGGGTATCTAGCCGAGACAAAAGCCCTGTTTGAGAAGTGCCTTCAAACGATTTAGTCAGGCGTGCATCAACCAAGGAAAGGAAAAAAGATGATCAAGCTATGCAGGGTGGACCACAGGTTGCTCCACGGCCAGGTCGCATTCTCCTGGAGCCATGCCCTGGGAGCAGATGCCATTCTTATCGTCTCTGACGAAGTGGCATCCAACGAGGTCCGCATGAAGACGATGCGACTGGCAAAGCCGGTGGGCATAAAGCTGGTTATCAGGGGCGTCGACGACTCCATCAAGGCAATCAAAAGCGGCGTGACCGACAAATATCGCCTGCTCATCGTTACCGGCAGCATTGCGGATGCCGAGAGACTGGTCCGCGAGTGTGGCGTTTCCTCGCTGAATCTGGGCGGCACCGTAAAGAGCTCCCAGACGACCCGCAGCTTCGGCAGTGCGGTCCATCTAACCGATGAAGAGGTAGAGGTCGTCCGCGGCCTCGTCCGCGATGGCGTGGAAGTCGAGGTGAGGCAGGTAGCAAAGGACAAGAAGGTCGTTCTTTCCGAGAAGGACCTCTGATTGTGACGGACAGTAAGTTGAAGGAGGGGCAATGGCTTTTCAAGCGTTTCTTATCGCTCTGATTATCTTTGTGGGAAAGGCCGACTACTTCGTCGGCACGGCAATGTTGGGCAGACCCTTGGTCCTTGGCATGCTCGTCGGCATTGCGCTGGGCGACATGTCTCAGGGAGTGATCATCGGCTTCCAGCTGGAGCTCGTCTTTATGGGTATGCAGGCTATCGGCGCATCCATTCCGCCTGACATGATCGTCGGCTCGGTGCTGGGCACCGCCTTTGCCATCAGCACGGGCAACGGCATCGACACGGCGGTCACCATCGCGATGCCTGCGGCGATTCTCTCTGCCTTTGTGGTGAACCTCTTCTATGGCGTGATTACCCCGCTTATGGCTCGAACGGCAGACAAGTTTGCCGCCGAGGACAATGATAAGGGCATCTCCGCGGTGTTTCTTGCCAACGGTTTTCTCTTTGACGTGACTTTTGGTGTCATTGGTTTTGTGGCGTTCATGTTCGGCGGCGACGCGGTATCCGCCTTTGTCGCTTCGATTCCGGCGTGGCTCACCGCTGGCATCACCATCGCGACCGGCATTCTCCCTGCGCTCGGCTTTGCCCAGCTTGTGACCATGATTGCTTCTAAGGAGACCGCGGTCTTCCTCCTGCTGGGCTTTGTCCTCGCTGCGTATCTTGGCGTTCCGGTCCTGGGCATTGTTTGTTTCGCGGTTGTGATAGTCGGGATTCTCTTTATGGCACACATCTTTATGCCCAGCCAGGGCTCGGCTTTGATGACGGAAGGCGAGGACGACAATGAGTTCTAGCGATGCAACGAAGAAGCTTGGCAAGAAGGAACTCCGGAGCCTCTTCCTCAGGTCCTTCTCGACGTCTCACGCATGGCACTTCGAGCGCCAGCAGCACATGGCCTTCTGCTGGTCGATGATCCCTGCGATCAAGAAGCTCTATGACCGGCCCGAGGACAGGATTGCCGCCTATCAGCGTCACCTCGAGTTCTACAACTGCCACACGACCATGCAACCCCTCATCGGCGGTATCGTCTGCGCCATGGAGGAGGAGAACGCCAACAACGAGGAGTTCGACACCTCCTCGATCAGCTCAATGAAGGTCGCCCTCATGGGACCCCTTGCGGGCATCGGCGACTCCCTCATCGGCGGTACCCTGCGCATCATCGCCACCGGCATCGCGGGCGGTCTGTGCATGGCGGGTTCTCCCTTCGGCCCGCTTCTGTTTCTGCTTATCTTCAACGCGGTCAACATTGCCCTGCGCTGCCTTGGCGTGAAGTATGGCTACGGTCTGGGCGAGAATATCATCTCCAAGGTTTCCGATCCCAGCACCATGCAGAAGCTTACCTGCGCGCTCTCCATCGTCGGTCTCATGGTCATAGGTGGCATGATTGCGACGAACGTCGCCATCACGACTCCCATCGCCTTTGATATCAGCGGCACCGCGTTCTCGCTTCAGGACACGCTCGACTCCATCTTCCCGAAGCTCCTTCCAGTGGCGGCGTTCGGCATCCTGTATGCCCTCAACAAGAAGGGCGTGAACGTCCTCGCGCAAATCATCGCAATTATGGTCCTTGGCGTCGCGCTTGGGGCCGTCGGAATCCTCGGTTAGGAGAATCTAGTGCTTGAATTCTGTCTCGATACCGGCGACTTTGAAATGGTGAAGACCGCCAGTAGCATCTACCCTGTCAACTGCTTCAGCATGAACCCCTCCATTGCCGTCAGCTGCCTCAAGGGCACTGGCAAGTCGTTCGTGCAGAATGCGCTGGACATCCGTGGCGTCATCGGTGAGGAAACCCCTTTCTTCCTTGAGGCCATGGGAGACACTGCAGAGGAGCTCGTGGAGGACGCCAAGGCAATGGTCAAGGCTGTTCCGGGCAACACCTTTGTGAAGATTCCGGCATGTCCGGAGGGTTTCAAGGCAATTCGCGAGCTCAAGAACGCCGGCATTGCCACCTCTTGCACTGCCGTCTACACCTTCAACCAGGCGATGCTCGCGGCCATGGCGGGCGCCTCATACGTTGCCGTCTACGTGAGCAGGCTCGACAAGAACGGCGGTGACGGCATTGAGGTCGTGCGTCGCATTAAGCAGGCCTTCGTTGCCCACAACATCGACTGCGTGGTCAGTGCGGCCTCCCTCAAGACTCCGCTCTCACTCCAAGAGGCCATCGAGGCCGGTGCCGATAACGTCACCGTTGACCTTGAGATGCTTGAGGCCCTGGCGGTCCACCCCATGACCGAGGGCACGCTTAAGACCTTCAAGTCTGATTGGGAAGGCCTGTTCGGCGAGGGCGTCCGCATCGTCGACATGGTCGCTTAGGATTTCCACCGTCAAGCAAGGGACATGAACGGCCCCGCCGGAGACGGTGGGGCCGTTTGGTTGGGAGCAAGCCGCGGGTCTGGCAACCGGGCCAGAAGAAAGGGGCGCGAAATGAGAGCTTGGTGTTCTGTTGGTCACTATCTGCAGGGCGTTGATGTTATTGGGCGAGTAGGCCGGTATGCGTCGATGTTTGGCAAAAACCACCTGTTCCTTGTGGACAGCTTCGTGTGCCAGATGCTGGGGGAGGGGCTCTACGATGCCTACCCCTCTTTGGATGGGTGCACGTATCGGACCCTGACATTTGAGGGCGAGATAAGCCGCAAGAGCATATCGAGGCTTAGCAATGAAGCTGGGGGTGAGTTTGACGTCATCGTTGCCGTGGGTGGCGGGAAAGTCATCGACGTGGCCAAAATGGTTGCCGCTCAAAGTGGCGCGGCGCTCGTCGTGTGCCCGACGATTGCGGCGACGGACGCTCCCACGAGTGGCATGTCCATCCTCTATAGCGATGAAGGGGAGATGAACGAGATTGTCCTCCATGTGAAGAATCCCGATCTCGTTCTGGTGGACTCCAAGGTCATCGCAGGCGCCCCAACGAGATTTCTCTCGGCGGGGATAGGGGACGCCCTCTCGACCTACTATGAGGGCGAGTCCAACTGGAAGACTGGTCATGCCAACTACGTTTGGTGCCAAAGCGAGCAGGCGGTTGGCACTGCGGCGGGTCGCGCGATTGCTCGCGCGTGCATGGAAACGCTCGAGAGGGATGGTCGCGCTGCCGTCAAGGCATGCGAGCAGAGCACTGTTACGCCGGCGCTTGAGAACGTGATTGAGGCAAACATCCTCATGAGCGGCATTGGTTTCGAGAACGTCGGGTGCTCTCTTGCCCACGGTCTGGGCAACGCGATGACGGTGCTTCCCGATGGCGAGAAATCCATGCATGGCGAGAGAGTGGGCTTCTCGACGCTGAGCCTCATGATTGCCGAGGACTACCCGAGTGAGGAAGTCGAGCGAGTGGCGCGTTTCTGCAGGGACTGTGGCGTTCCGACAACCTTCTCGGAGCTCTCGCTTGCGCCCAGCGACGACGACCTTCGCAAGGTTGCGCAGGCGGCAATGCAGGCCGAGTCTTGGGGCGCGAGCCCCGTGAGGCTCTGCGACGCGGAGGTCGTGGACATTCTCAAAGCAACTGATGCCCTTGGGCGGAGGATCGCGCAAGAGTGAGCAACGTCCCTCCTCGAGAAACAAAAAGCTGAGGGCCGCAAGCGGAGCTCGAACTCCGCTTGCGGCCTCTTTTACGTGCTTATGCTTCTGTAAGGATTTTTCCCTCCGGCGAAATCACGAAGCGGAATGACGCTCTGTCTCCCCTGAGCAGGGATTTTGAATAGTGAAGGGGGTTGCCCTCGCTGTCCTTGGTTATCTTGGATAGCACGTAGACGGGCGAACCGACGATGCAAGAGAGAAGCTTGGCCTCATCCTCGCGCGCGGTCGAAACGTCTATGACAAGCTCCTCGACCCCCAGCTGTATGCCGTAGTTTTCCGACAAGAGGCCATAGAGGCTCATATCCTCGCTCAGGTCGTCAAGAAAGCTCGGGAAAGACCTCTCCGAGACATAGACGGAGTCGAGCGCGATAGGGATGGAGTCTTCGAACACGAGCCTCTTTGCCATCAGAACGGTATCGCCGACCTTTATGCCCAGCGCGTTTGCGAGGGCAGGGGTGGCTTCGAGGGAGGACCGCTCTAGGACCCGCCTGTGGCTCTTGCCACCGATATCAGAAAAGGCGTGGTAGCCAAAGTTGTTAGGCGATCCTTTTCGGATGACTCGCTTGGGGACGGAGACAAAGGAGCCCTTTCCGCGAAGCCGGTATATAAGACCCTCATCCACGAGATTCTGGACGGCTCTTCGGACGGTAATGCGGCTCACCGAATAGCGTTTGCAGAGCTCGAGTTCGGTCGGAATCTTCTCTCCCACGCCGAGCTCTCCGGAGATGATTTGCTGACGGAGATTGTTTTCTACCTGTGAGTAGAGCAGGTCGGGCCGTGCGTCGTTGTTAGATGCCATGACGTCTCCGATGACGCGAGTGATGATAGTAAGGGCGTTCGAGGCAGCCCACTGTTTTCGTAAGTATATGATGACATAAGACTTTATATCGCCATAAAGATGACAGGAGATGGTCGTTGAATCGTAAGTGACGACCATAACGGTGGCTTTTCCGATGGGGGAGCGCGGACAAATAGGTGGACCGAATAGGTCCGACTAGGAGTCCGCACTGCCATATGCGGTGTAGGTACAAGAAGAGTCCGCAGGTCCGCCTCTCGTCGTCCGTTGCGATATTGGCTGAAACGGTCCATTCCCCTTTGTCAATGACTTGGTGTTTAACCGATAAAAGTCAAATGACGGGGTGCGGGCTGTATTCCGCTATGCGGTTGTGAACTTACGAGAGAAAAATACACTGCCCACCAATGGATAAACGACCATCCACACTAGATGAAAAAAAAGAGTCATCTCATAGCCCATATCTTCCAAATGCCGCTCCTCTTCACCAGGACTATGTCATGCCCACCCTCGATTAGTTGCGGTCCCTCAATCAGAAACGGCTCTCGAACGTTTGGGAGAAGCTTTGCGAGAGCCGAGCCGTCCTCTTGGTACCGAACAAGAGCGCTCATTCCATAATCCCCTTCCAAAAGCTCAGCAGCTTGCAAATAATTATCCCATCTGCAAATTGTCTCCCGGGCAACAAGGGAATTGAGTTCGTTGAGGTCCAGGGGCCGTCTACTAAGCGCCTCTTTAAATCGTAAAACAGTGGCGGCTATCTCTAAATCATCGCGCGAAGCCTGCTGAACGATTTTCTCAATGTCCTCATCCCCAAGATCCCTACCGCGAAGATTTCGCCAAAATGGCGAGTTCTCAACCTGGCGGCAAGCGCCTTTTGATTCAAGCGATACGGTTGCCGATGCCTCTTCTTTCCTTGATAGCGGCTTGATTCCAGCACTATGAAGAAACTCGGAGAACTGCAGTAAAACATACTCTCTCCCCGCGATATACGGGGCCAGGGCAACTAGCCTCATACGCTCAGGAACAGAGACGAGGTTCTCGGCCCGCGTTATATCCGCGTGCATCAGCACTCCGTACATTACATCTTCGACGTTTGCAAAGGCACCCTCGACAACCTTGCCGTCCCCAAAGGCAAACTCGACAGATTGGCTATTAAGGGCATCAAGACTGTCCAGCAAGGGCTCGATCACATCCTTACTAGTAGCGAAGTCCTGGTCTGCAGACTTGAGCAATCCCCTAAGAAACAAGTCCTTCCCACGCACAAAATATTTGCGCTGCAGCATAAGACGCACTGAGACCGCAGCAAACGCTTCATCCCCAAGCTCAAGTTCACCTATTTTCGAGAAGCAACGGGAATCGAAACGAGCCAGCCTCTCATCAAGTGGAAGCATGCTGACAAGTCTCTTATAAGCATCAATCGTGTATAGATATAACTCATACGCAACGCTATTGTCCAAAGCCGCCGTACCCCTCATTCACGGTTGACAAGTCGATAATCCAGCTATCTCGTTTCAACGTCATTGGCCGCGCATATCAGATCCACAGTTCGTCTACTTTTTTCATTGCATCGCTAAGCGGAGAAAACCCAAACCTACAGGCGGTCCTTGCAATCTTGATTTTGCTGGGCTGGTTCGTTTTGCCCTTAAACGTAAAGTGCACCGGGCAAATAAATCTATCACCAAGGGGATGCTCCCATTTTTTATCCGGATAGCATTTCTTAATCGAGGCGACAAGCACATCCTCTGGAATATAGTTCTCAATTGTTGCGCCCCAAGTAACCCACGACATTGCGCCGCTCTGCACGCACTCGTCAACAATGCGATGTTTGGTTGAACTAAGCCCCGAGTGAGAGGATTTCTTATCTGAGTCTATCAGCACGCAGAAATGAGTATTGATTCTAAAGAGGGCTATCAGCTCCGCGGGAACATCTCCGCAAGTGCTTGCGTCTAGTGCATTCAGCAACTTGCCACCGTAAATCAGTACGCTGTAATGAATACCCTCTTCGAGCGAAATATTGTGCTCATCAGACCATCTCTTAATCCAATAAGTCAGGTAAATACGATCTGAGGGCCCCTCAACCCATACTATAAAGCTCGCTTGCAACAAATCAGATGCTTTTACGCCCAGGTCATCGAGCAAATCGCGAGCGCAACCCAGACCATCAAGCTGCTTGCACCTAGAAACTCCGTTTGCCTTAGACACATGAGCGACCTGAACACCAGGATAGTTAATAACGGTTGGAGAATGCGTTGTGATAATAAATCGGTTTGAATCGTCCTCGAGAAGGTATTTCATGAACCTAGCCTGAAGAGCTGGATGCAGATGAATCTCTGGCTCTTCAATACAGATAATCCTGTTGTCGTTGCAAGCAATAATAGATGCGAGTATTATAAGCTCCGTGACTCCTGTACCCAAAGAGTCAAGTGGTAGATAGTCGGCATCGGAAGTCTTAAGAGATATCTCGTGGCTTTCATGCGAGACAAGCAGGGAGGTACAAGGGTCGTTCATGACGTTGCGCACGAATCCTTGTAGCTTATTCAACCGCTCTTCTGCCCGAGTATGATTTGAACGCTCCGGATTGAACAAGCGAAGCAAAGCTGTTGGGAGGCCGCGTCCACCGCAAAGATCGACATCACGGTCTGGAAGATCATCGTCTTCAACCGACCTAATTGCATCGACCTTAACAAAGCGAGGGACATTCCCCCACGGAACAATACTGCGGATTATGGCGGCATAGCATGATTCATCATCGCCGTCATACTGGAGAAGATCAGAGGAGCAGCGATTCAGGTCCATAGACAAACCTGCACTTTTAAACTGCGAGAAAGATGCAGTTATACCATTTGCTAAAGACGACCCTACAGCCGGCGTCGCCGTTAGAAAGTCAAGCCAGATGCCATCTCCATTGGTTGAAATATACGGCGAACGAGAGAATAGCTCAGAAAGCTCTGCCCTCCACTTATCTCCAGAAGGTCGCTTTAAACTGGACGATTCCAATAAAACAGATCGATCTATGCACAGGGAAATAGTCAACGGACCATTTGCCCCCGCTGATTTCAGCGGCAAGGGCGTATCTTCCCTAGTAAAGGGATAGTGATTGCGGGCAATCTCCCCTCTTACGTCAATGGACGTCATTGCCTTAATAACAAAATCAACAAGAGACGATTTTCCGCAGTTATTCTGTCCCGCCAGGACTTGGATTTTATCAAATGGGCCAAAGCGCGAGTCTTCATTTCCAAAAAAGGAACGATAGCCGTTGCAGCCAAAACCCAGAAAGATCTTTTGATGCATTCTTGCGAACCCCCATGGTAAACAAGCCATCTCCACCCTAATCCTAATCCCCCAAAACTCATCATGGCGATGGCCCCAACAGCATGTGCAATGGTCTGAGCTAAAGCATGGAGACAAAGACGGATGACACAACATTTTGGTCAAGAGCCAACGGTAGTGTCGCGAAAGTTGGTGTAATGGACTCTTTGGCCCCTGTGTCCAGGATCCGGAATCTATCGCTATCCTAGGCCGACTCCACTCTGTCGGCAAGCTCTAGGCTGGATTCGACCATCTTCCTGGCGGTCCTTTCCAGCTTGGCCCAGTCATGACGGTCCGACGCGCCCCTCCGGAGCGTCGTGTCGTGCAACTCGGCCATCTTCCTCTCCGAGAAGTAGTGCGAACAGGACGAGATATGGCAGGAGTCCAGGTACTTCTCGGAGGAGAGGATGAACGAGTCCTACGGCGACGGGTGCACTCGGGGAATCGACGGTTCCGTCGAGTGGGCGCGGCTGGAGGCGGAGGCCAGGAAGATGATCGAATCGGACCTCGAGTTTGCGGACAGGATCGAGGCGGCATAGGATATCAATCGCGTTCCAGGTTCCAGGACGCCGGGCCGACTCGCTTCGGATCGGGCTCTACACCAACTTTCTCGACACTACCCTAGGTGTGAAGAAGGCTGCGTTTAGGGATATATCAAGTTGACGTCTACGCGCGAGCAGCGATACTCCGTCGTAACAAGGAGCGGAGCGACTGACTATTTAGGTTTTCGCCATCGGCCCTGAGTTCTTCCAGTCGTGTTTGGCGATCTGTTTTAGCGCGGACGATGAAGACACTTCCTGACCGCCCGCGATATGACGTGGATTTGGCTGTGACCACATTAATCCGCCACGACAGGCCGCATCAGCCGAAGGTATCGAGAACCGAGGGAGGATATTTTGTAGGAGTCCGACGAGCTCAGCCTCAGAACCTTTGGAGGTTTCGGCAACTTTACTTGCTTTGCAGAAGAAAGCTGCTTGATTAGCTCCGTTACGCAATTCTGCACTTCGTTGAGGTTCTTTTCGCGTTTTTCCTCATTCCTGCTCTCCAATAACCCAAAGCGACATAGTTTCTCACGTATTGCCCTGTACTGGGACTCGTCAATTCTCTCCTCAGCCATAAGGGTGACCAGGTCATCATGGCAGTCGTAGCCGGTATCGAAAGGAGACCCATGAAGTCGCAATACTCTTAAGTCAAGAGTATTGAGCCTGGTCAAATCATCGAAAAAGGAGAGCGCAAAGCTATCGCTGAAATCCTCCTCTGACATCAGATTCAGGAACGAGTCGGTACATAGGCGAACTTTATCTTTCTCTGCTTCGTCTACAATCGAATCCAGATAAGCCTCTTGATATGTGCCGCCAATAAACTTGTCACGTTTAGAAGGCTCAAGAGCATCTAAACGTCGATTGACCTCATCTACTTTTTGAGCTAGCTCGTCAATCAGGATTGCAACGTTTCGTTCGGCCCTATTCATCTTGTAACTCATGACAAAGCCAAACATCCTTGGCACGATGGCGCCGATTGTTCCGTCAACAAGAAGCGCGGCGGCGCCGCTAAGCCCGGCGCTTTGCGCGAGTCCCGCAAGTGCCGGCAGATTGTCGGCTATTACCTCGGCGCCCACTTCAAGCGCAGCCGAGGCGGCATCCCCAGCGGCGTTCTTGAGATCACGAGAATTCATTGCTTGATCTCCAATGTCTGAAATATAAAAGCGCGGCGAAACCAAATAGTATCATGGGATCTCGCCGTCAATTCGAAGCTAATGCGATGTTACACCGGGCTCGTTCAGCCAAACCGGTCGGTGGCAAAAACACTGATGCATGCTGGGCCTAGTCCTCTTCTCCATTCTTTCCCTGTCGAATAAGAACCCGATGTGTTTGTAGCTGAAGCTGACGAGTTATTCCAATATCAAATGTGGCTACGGTCAAGATGAATAGCGGCGCGGCTGCCCCGTTTGTGCCCAGGAAAACTAAGCGATTGGGAGCGCGTGTATGATGGCGGCGCGAATGGGGGGTGAGGGGGCGCAGAACGTAAGCTGTGGCGCTTTGGGTTAAAAGGGAATCTCATCCTCGATGTCTCTCAAATGTGCTGCCAGGTTTAGTGAGATCGCTTCTTGTTTTCGGGGGCTGGATTTTGCAAGCATTCTCGCGAAGTCCGAAACAACGCTAACGGGAATCGAGCCCGGCTTGGTTTCGACGTAACCGTCGAAAAGAATGCTCGTTAGAGGCCTGACGCTGGGGAGGTGAGTGTCGACTTGATAGGAATCAAGCAGCTTGTTCAGATTAGGCAAAAGGACGCCTGGCTCGCATTGAAGTGCCGTATCGACCATTTTTGCAGAAGTATGGTCTTCGACTGCATTGACGAATGTGCGGAAGACTCGTTTTTCTGTTGTTGTGAAAAACGGCTCCCCGCGTTCATCCTCCCTCTCATCGACAAGGTTAAAGCAATCGACAAATTGCTTATAGTCGCCATCGGTCAGTTCTTCTTTATGTCTGAGAAAAATGGGCTTTATGAAGTCACAGATGTCTTCGTCCGTTAAAATCCAAGAGACCTGATCATTGGATAGCGCGGCTTTCAAGATCAAAAGCTCCTGTGAGCCAGATAATGATTGGGAGTGGCTGGACAGCTCCTTGACAATGGCGTGCGTGGTCTGAAAAGAAGGGGAATTGCCGAGATTGTTGATCATCGAGTCAATTATCGAAAGCTTGACCACCGTCTTTTTTGGTTTCTGCTCTTCCGCCATGCCCATATTCTCTGGGATAGAATTCGAGGTTTCCTCTCCGGCTGCCTTGCTGAGGTCGTTTTCAACCCGGATGTCTTGGCGCCCTTTAAAATAAGATGCCATTCTGTTGTCGTCGGTGCACAGTACGACCTCTTCGTCAATCTCGGTGCTTTCCAGGTAATGTTCAATAGACGCGACAATGCAGGCGTCTTTAAAGCCCTTGTCGCTTTTTTCCTCAAAAGGCGCCTTATGGGATAACGCCCACTCATAGAGTTTGGGCAAAACGTAGTTTGCAGGAGGAAGGGGAAGGGGTGTATAGGGGATGGATTTATCGTTTCGAATTTCGCACTCAATGTTGTCAAAACTAAGCGAACCGAGAACTTTTTCGGGAGAAACAGTTAGCTTGAGTACGCCGCTGCGTCTAAGCAGCGCAAGCTCCTTTTGGAAAGCCAGGCGCTTTTGGGCAACAATTTCATCGATCACGACTTCGGGAATGATGAGTCGAGCTGTCGCAGCAATCTTCTCGAGTTGGGTGCGGTTGCCCAAAAGACGCGAAAAAGAGTTTTCGTTGCGTGCCAGATTTGTATCGACAATGACGATCATGCCTTACCTTTCCCGTAATTGGCTAGTAACCCTTTGCGGTACCGTCTTTCGCTGACTGACGGTACCGCAAAGGGTTACTAGCCATTTTGCTCAAGTAGCTAGTCTTTGCCGGCTCAAAAGATGCGATTAAGCTTCACTAGAGATCGTCGCCTTTTCGAGACAGTCAAGGCTGCTGGATCTATTGATCTAACTACTTGTCTGCGCTCCCATTTAAGCGACTTAAACAACTATATATGGTGGCATCGGGTGACGCATAATTTCTTTCGCAAATTGACAACCGTATAGCGGAACACGGCCCGCGCCCCGTCATATGATTTCTAGCGGCTAAACAACGAATCATTGACGAAGGGGGCACAGGCCGTGTCCGCGAACATCGTATCAGTCGACGAGGAGTCGCTGCGCAAGGACATAAAGAATCTGGCGAGGAAGACCGTCGAGGAGGCGCCCGACGCGCTGCTCGGCCCTCATGCTGGCGACGGCGAGGCTTAAGTACATAATGTAGCACGAGTGGGGCAAGAGAAGGCGCCTGGACATGCCCAAGCTGGAGGAGATGGACGAGCCGGAGGGAAAGGCGGAGGGCTAGAAGAGGACGGGGCCGAGGACGGCTAAATCAATTTGCGAAAGAATCTTGACGGTATCGTCGCTGCGTTGCGTGCCAGTATTGAGGTTGACATTTATGGGAGCGTCTTTCTCGACGCTAACGCACGGCTAAATGGGGCGGAGAGCACAATGGGAATCCGAGCAGACTGTGAACTGCTTTATCGGCCTAAGAAATCATCGACTCTATTAAGGAAGTCCATGATGTCCATGCTATAACTTGGATAAGCTTCTTGTAGCCCCTTTAATGAAGAGACCTTACCCAAGAGCACGTCTTGAAGGCCTTGCTTGACCTCTTCTTTTCGCATATACAACTCATTGGCACTCAACTCCTCGTCGTCGTTATAAATGAAGAGATCTGTCTTCTGCTCCTCATAGTCAACGCGCATAAGGCAATAAGCTTCGCTGCTAAAGCGCCATTTGTTGCCACAACGCTGACGGAGCCGGAGCAGGCTGCAAGGCGATCTAGAAAACCAAGCTTGCTGTTAAGTTCGAGTATCTCCTTGCGTAAATCATTGACTGTAGACGGAACGCCAGGAACAAGATCGGCGTCCTCCATCAAGGAAAACGCGTTGGAGATCAAAGCGAAGAAACGCGTCTCGTCAGCTGATCCTCTGTCAAATTTAAGTCCGCTTCCGCATATAACATCATACGTTTCAAGGGCTGTAGCCCATTCGTGCTGCAACCTCGTGCGTATTTGCAGCTCACAATATAAGCCTTTTAAACCTGCCTGTTTCGAGTCATGCTGAGCAATTACGTCCAGGCCGCGATAACCATCTGTCTTTGGATGATGAATGTAGTCTTTGACCATTGAAGGTTTTTCGCTGCGCAAGGCGGATTCAAGGTCTCTTTTAATAGCAAAGACACACTCATTGTCCTTTACAATGGCTCTGCAGCCCGCAATGTCGTGCATTTGATTTAAATTTATGTGTAATCGAGGTCTATTTAGCTTGCTGACAATCGTATCGTACCTTTTCAGTCGGCTTACACACAGCGCGTCGGGGTCCTCACGTAGGGCGGATTCCTTAAGAAGAGCGTGATAATAATCGAGAACTATACGATGGGCTTCTCTCCATTCAGAAACAATGGGCTTAGCTTTGGAGATTTCCTCTTGGGTGGCATTAGGATTGCTGAGCACCTTGCCGACTTGCTTTGCCTGATTCTTTGTTAGAGAGCGTGTTGTATTCATCTAAATGGATTGAAAAATGGGATTGTGGCAAGTGGCAGACGAATAAAAGGCCTTAATTGCCTCTTTAGAAATCACGTTAGAGCAGCGCTCTCCATCACCGATATCGCCCCTGGCATCAATCCAAGGGCGCTCCTGATGAGTGAGATTACTTAAAGCATTACCGTCATACTCGCCCAAGACAGCAAGAACAGCATCAATCGACTTTCGTTCTATTTGGCTCAAGGACGCGGCCTGATCGGAAGAGCCCAGCTCTCCTGGCCCAACTATAAAGCGGCCACGGTGCAAGTAAAACAGCTCAGGGCAAACTGGACCATTGGCCCAAGCCTGAAAATCACTTTCAAACAAAGGCGCGTTATAAACTGCAAGGGAATAAGCCTGAGAATAGAAAGCGAGCTTCTGCAGCTTCATCGTGGAGACAAACCCAAGTCTCTTCAAGATGTAGTTAGCAACTGCTTTGATTGAAGTCATCGACGTCTCCTTTCGATTCTCTGTACGGTCCCCATCACTGGTGATGAATTGTATAGTATGGCTTAATTGCTCTTAATAGCAAGATTGGGTAGTAGCGGGAGGCGATCCTACGCGCAAACAGCCCATGGCTGCCCTGCAGGTTCTCGCGTGTTGTAGCCAAATATAATAATAGGGGCATCACCTTAAGATTATGCCCCTTAAATGGCGCAGGTCATAGCACCTGAAGTTGCTAATCTCTCTTGAACAAATCCTTCGAGTACACCTTGTCTGCAACATCGGCCAAATCGTCGCTCCAACGGTTAGTCACAATCACATCGCACTTGGCCTTGATCTCGTCCAGGTCGTGCGTTACCTCTGAGCCGAAGAGCTCCGGCGCGTCCAGCGTGGGCTCGCAGACCACCACGGGCACGCCCTTGGCCTTCACGCGCTTCATGACGCTCTGGATGGAGCTCGCGCGGAAGTTGTCGGAGTTGGACTTCATCGTCAGGCGGTACACGCCCACGACCGGCTTCTCCTTGCTGGCGTACACGCTGTCCCACACCATCTGCAACCATCTGCAGCGCCTTGTCGGCGACGAAGTCCTTGCGCGTGCGGTTGGCCTCCACGATGACCTGGATCAGGTTCTGGGGCCGTCACTATAGTTGGTGAGCGGCTGCTTAGTGTTCTTGACAGGCGGCCACAGTGGTGGATTCAAAGCTTATCTTTTTGCAGATAATGAAATGTGCGAAAGCATGCGCTGTTGCGATTGACAAAGGAAGTAGAGATTCCGAAGTAACTAGTTAATCTAATTGAGCTTATTTGATTAGGAAGAACCAATATCGAAAAGATCTTTAGCGCTTTTGCAATGATTAAGTTCCGTCATTTAAGCTAGAAGCCGTTTAATCAATAGACACAGGGAGAGAGAAAGTGTCCACACAAGAGAGCAATAGTACGCATGGACAAACAGCCTTAGGCTTTCTATTACTTACTGGCATCGTAATTTTTATAGTATGGGCCCTTGCTTTTTTATATAAACTGCTTTCGGGCTGGATCTCAGACTTCATCAAGGTACTTCCTACAATGGACGCCGCAATTGTAGTGGCGTTAATCACTTCTTGCGTTTCGATTTTTACAGTAGTTTGTGGTGCGATTCTTAAGGAGTACCTTACGTATCGATTTAAAAAAATTGAGTTCCTTAGGAATCGGCGAGAAAAGCCCTACCGTAAGTTAATTGAAATTAATTTCAAAATGCTGCAGAAGACAAATTCCAGTAAAGAATATTCGTCGGAAGAAATCATGGCAGATTTCTACGAGTTCGGACAAGAGCTAACGTTGTGGGGATCCGCAAAGGCAATTAAGCTATGGGATGATTGGAGGCTTGCCCCTAATAAGGGAAAGGCTGATGGCAAAGAGCTGCTTCTTCTAATGGAAAAAATCATTATTCAACTTCGAAAAGATATGGGGCAAGGTGGCCGCCTTGCCGAAGGCGATATTTTGAAACTGTACATAAATGATTTTGACGAGGCAATGAGGAAGCCACGATAGCTTAAATGCTCTCAGGGAAAAGCGACTGGCATTCGGCTTTTAATGTCGCACGCCTAAGAACAAGATAGTGAGTAGTCAGTCTGGATTTTCTTGCCTATTTAGACATTCTTTTATTAATTCAGTCCTAGCGAAACAGGGATGCTTGGGAGTGCGTTTAATGGCATTGCCGATCGGTAACAGTCTATCCGGGTGGACTGCGGTACTGATTCGCAATATAGGTGGTGCTGAAAGAGCCTTTGACTCACACTTAGGGAGCCTTAATAGAATTCAAGCCGTTGCCTTGTGAAATAACGAGCAGGCAACGGCTTGAATAGCGTTTGAAATTAAACAATTGGATGCGATTATTGGCAGCAGAGCGCCTAATTCTTCCTCCACACCATCTTGTCCACGACTCCGGTGTGGCTCTGGATGATCTTGACCACCTTGGTGGACACGGTCTCGTCGGCGTAGTCGGGAACGGGCGCCTCGGGCAGCGACCCCTCGGCGTCGAGCTCGACGGCGGTGTGGACGGCCTGGAGCAGGCCACGCTCGCTGATGCCTGCCAGCGTGAAGCAGGCCTTGTCAAGCGCCTCGGGGCGCTCGGTGGAGGTGCGGACGCACACGGCGGGGAACGGGCGGCCGATGCTGGCGAAGAAGCTGGACTCCTCGGGCAGGGTGCCGGAGTCGGACACCACCGCGAAGGCGTTCATCTGCAGGCAGTTGTAGTCGTGGAAGCCCATGGGCTCGTGCATGCGCACGCGCGGGTCGAGCCTGAAGCCGGTGGCCTCCAGGCGCCTGCGGGAGCGCGTGTGGCAGGAGTACGGGATCGGCATGTCGTACTTCTCAGCCAGCGCGTTGATGGCAGTGAACAGGCTCGTGAAGTTCGCCTCGGTGTCGATGTTCTCCTCGCGGTGGGCGGAGAGCAGCATGTACTTCTTCGGCTCCAGGTTAAGCTCCTCGAGGACGCCCGAGGCCTCGATCTTTTCCAGGTTGGCGCGAAGGACCTCGGCCATGGGGGAGCCCGTGACGTAGGTGCGCTCCGGGGCGCAGCCGGTGTCCTTGAGGTAACGGCGGGCGTGCTCGGAGTAGGCCAGGTTCACGTCGGAGATCACGTCGACGATGCGGCGGTTGGTCTCCTCGGGCAGGCACTCGTCCTTGCAGCGGTTGCCCGCCTCCATGTGGAAGATGGGGATGCGGAGCCTCTTGACCGCGATGGCGGACAGGCAGCTGTTGGTGTCGCCCAGGATCAGCAGGGCGTCGGGATGCAACTGGACCATGAGCCTGTAGGAGGCGGCGATGATGCTACCTGTGTTTCGTCAAGTTAATTTGAGCAAATGGGGATGCTGACAAAAATCCGTACCGATTAGGTGCCGGAAAGGACGTCAGAT
>CATWBG010000029.1:0-15983 GCA_958348985.1 uncultured Collinsella sp.
CTAGTCGTTTAAGAACGTCCCCAACGACTAGTTTTGAAACAAGTCCCCGCTCTCGCCCAAAAATAGTTCACCGTGGTTTACTATTACCTCATAAAAGAATCAGAAGGGTAACAATGGGGGGTAGAATGGCGACAAAGCAAGCCTATGTCCAGGTCAGCGGGCTCAAGAAACACTACGGCGACGGTGATGCGCGCCTGACGGTGCTCGACGGCATCGATGCGTCCATCAACCGCGGCGAGATCTGCGTCATGCTGGGACCCTCGGGCTCGGGCAAGTCGACCTTCCTCAACCTCATTGGCGGCCTGGAGGATGCCGACGCCGGCTCTATTCTGGTGGACGGCTGCGACCTTACCGTGCTCAAGGTCGGAGACCTGGGCGAATACCGACGCCGCGAACTGGGCTTTGTCTTCCAGTTCTACAACCTGGTGCCCGATCTCACCATCAAGGAGAACATCGAGGTCACGGCGCACCTGTCCAAAAACCCGCTCAATGTCGACGACCTGCTGCGTTCGCTGGGCCTCTACGAGCACCGCAACAAGTTTCCGCGCCAGGTCTCGGGCGGCCAGCAGCAGCGCTGTGCCATCGGCCGCGCGCTCGTCAAAAACCCGGGTCTGCTGCTGTGCGACGAGCCCACGGGCGCGCTCGACTATAAGACGTCCAAGGAAATCCTGCAGCTCATGGAGGATGTCAACCGCGCCTACGGCTGCACCATCATCATCGTCACGCACAACGCCGCCATCGCTCGCATGGCCAACCGCATGCTGCGCCTGCGCGACGGCCGTATCGTCGAGGACGAGCTCAACGAGTCGCCCGTCGCCGCCGCCGAGCTCGATTGGTAGGCGGCGCCATGACACCCCTCGCAAAACGTCTCCCGCGCGAGCTGCGCCGCAATATCGGCAAGTACCTGGGCATCTTTTTGCTTATGTGCGGAAGCATCGCCCTCACCTCGGGCTTTTTGCTCGCAGCGCATTCCATTGGCTGCCTTATCGATGGCATGCGCGACGACTACACGATTGAGGACGGCCGCGTGACTACCTCCTTCGAGGCCACCGACGAGCAGCTCAAGGCTGCCGAAGACGCGGCGGAGGACGTCGGCGGCGTTACGCTCTACAAGAACTTCTCTATCGACGCCATCATCAAAAAGGCGTCCGGCGACGATGGCACTAAGCGCACGCTGCGCACCTATGCGCACCGCACCAAGGTCGATATCGCATCCTACTGCGAAGGTAGGCAGCCCAAGGCGGACGACGAGGTGGCCATCGACCGCGTTTTTGCCACCAACAATGATCTCGCCGTGGGCGATAGGATCGAGCTCGAGGGTCGCACCTATACCATCTGCGGCATCATGACCCAGCCCGATAGCCAGGCGCTGTTCCTCAACAATTCGGACTTTACGGTGAACACCATTACGTATAGCGTTGCCGAGGTTACCGATGCCGGTTTTGCCGCGCTCGAGGATGCCGGCGGCGCGCCCGCCTATACGTACTCCTTTACCTTTAACGACCGTGACCTCTCCACCGCGGACCGTACCGATGCCGAACAGGATATGGTCGAGGCGCTGGCAGATGCCGATGCACGCGTTGACGATCTTATCGATGCCGATTCCAACCAGGGCATTGGCTATGCGCGCGACGACGTGGACGGCGACTCTATGATGTGGACGACGTTGCTCGACATCATCATCGTGATCATGGCGTTTGTCTTTGTGGTCCTTACCGATGCCACCATCGAGGAAGAGAGCGCCATCATCGGCACGCTGCTCGCTAGCGGCTATCGTCGACGCGAGATCGTGCTGCACTACCTTGCGCTTCCCGCCATCGTAGGCGTGGTCGCGGCGCTATTGGGCACCGCGCTCGGCGTTGCGTTCTTTACCGAGCCCATGCGCAGCCTCTATTACGGCTCGTACAGCCTGCCGCCCTTCCAGGTGTACTGGAGCTGGGAGATCTTTGTGAAGTGCGCTGTGGTTCCCGCCGCCGCACTCATTCTCATCACGCTGGTGGGTCTGCTTCGCAAAATGGGTAAAACGCCGTTGCAGTTTCTTCGTCACGAAGCGAGCGGCAAGTCGGGCACCAAGCGTGGTATGCAACTGCCGGAGCGCATGGGTTTTGTTTCCCGCTTTCGCCTGCGCGTCTTCCTGCGCAACCTGGGCAACTTTGCCACGCTCTTCGTGGGCATCGCGTTTGGGTCGCTGCTGATGCTCTTTGGCCTGGCGATTCTGCCCACGATGACGCACTATGCGGACAACCTGGAGACGGGTTTGGTCGCCGAACATCAGTACACGCTCAAGGCGCCGCTAGAGCTCAAGGGCACCGCTGAGGAGCGCGGGCAGTGGGCGGCGCTCGAACGCTTGCAGTCAGTGGACGGCGTGTTGCTCTCCACCGCCCGGGATGCCAAGGACGAGCTCGATGACGCGGCCGATGCCGCGCAGGCAGCAGCCGATGCCGCAGCCAGCTCTCCGTCTGCCGAGAGCCTGTCTGCGGCGCAACGTGCGCTCGCAAACGTTCAGGACAAGAAGGATGCGTTCTATGCGCGCCTCGACGGCCTGGCCGATGCCCTTGGCTGCGACCGCGACGAGGCAATCAATCTGATCGAAAACGCCTCGAAGATCGACACCGACAACGATGACATTCACCCGGTCAACACGACCGACAACGGTGCGGCCAAGATTGCGCAGGCCGAGAAATACGCTGTCTACCAGTTGCAGTACGACCGTGGCAACGGAAACGGCGAGGAGGTCATTTCCGTCTACGGCATCTCGGCAAACTCGCGCTACTGGAAGGGCCTCAACGTCGGCGATGGTCGTGTCGCCTTTGGCGGCGGTCTGCTCGACAAGTTTGGCTGGAGTGGGGGCCAGAAGGTCGAGCTTCGCGACAAGTACGAGGCTCATGATTATTCCCTTGAGTACACGGGGAAGGACTGCGCCTGGGGCTCAAAGTCGGACATGAATATCTATATGAGCATCGATGACTTTAACGAGCTGTTCGGCAACGATGCCGCCTACTTTAACGGCTACGTGAGCGATGAGAAGCTCGACCTCGATGCGCGCTACTTTGCCGGCGACACCACGCCCGACGACATGCGTGCCGTGGGCGACCAGTTCATCGGCATGATGAGCAAAATGATCGGCATGATGGTCGGGCTCGCGGTGTTTATCTTCCTGCTGTTTATGTACCTGCTGACCAAGGCTGTGATCGACCACAGCGCCCGGTCGATTAGCTACATGAAGGTCTTTGGCTATCGCGATGGCGAGATTTCGCATCTGTACATTCGCTCGATCACACTGTGCGTGGCGGCATCGCTCGTGCTGAGCCTGCCGCTGCTCATCGGCTCGCTCACGGCCATTTTCCGCTCCATGTTGCTCGCCTATAACGGCAATATCGAGATGTACGTGCCGGGCTGGTCCATGGCGGCGTGCGCAGGGATCGGCTTTGCAACGTATCTGGTCGTGGCGCTGTTGCACGTGCGGTCCATCAAGCGCGTCAGCCTGGCCGAGGCCCTCAAAGTCCAAGAGTAGTCATCGGAGACGTCCTCAACGACTGGGCACCGCGCTCGACTTCAACCCCACTTCGGCTGGTGCCGCCCTCTATGTCTGTAACGCCGTATAGACCAAGGGGATATATCTATGACCGCAACTGCGCCCGCTATACCTGCCAAGGTGTGCTTCACCAATCTGCGCTCACGGCCGAGAGAGCCAGTGTGATAAGCTCAAGCGTCTCATCCGTCGCGCCGGTATCGAGTGGGTCGACTTCAAGGACAAGTTCGTCGCCACCAAGATTCACTTTTGCGAGCTTGGCAACCTGCGGTTTTGCGAGCGGCGCGCAAGCCACCAGCGTTGATTCACTTGCGATTGCAACTGGCGGCTTGCAGGCTAAAGGGCGGTTGCCAAAATCTGTACCATCCTGTTCAGCGTAAAACACCAGTTCAAACACTTGCTTTTGGCAGCTAAGCAACGGCTCAACGAGTGTTTTTTGTGAGCTTTGCGCATCGAAGGCGACGTATTAAAGGAACTGGGACATCCGTGCCATGCAACCCTTTACACGTGGTGCGGGGCAGGGTGCATGCCGTCCGTACATTCGAGGAGGTTGCCGTGTCGGAGAGGATCGCATGCAGATTCATGAAAGAAGAGGGGCCCATCGCCAGGCGCACGTGCATCTCTTACAAAGGCGAGACCGGCGAGGCGCTTAAGGACATGGTGAAGTGCGATCTCCACGCTGCTGACCCAAATCGTCTTTGACTCATCGACAGCACTGGATTCTCCGTCCTGCCAGGCCTGGGTATGGGGGAGGGGGAGTTCGATGCTATTTGCACTGGCTACTTCAGGGTGCTAGAGTAATTTAGATTCTAGGTACCGATTTAATGCATGATGCCCAGGGTGCCATATCGGTCTGTGTAGAAAAGGGGATAGCGGAATGAAACAAACGCTCAGATTCTGGCAAATTGCTGCGGAGGGGGGCTTCATGCTCGCCTGTGCACTTGCCGCGACGACAGTTTTTGCTATGCCCGCATTTGCAGAGGACGCGCAGCTAGCAACAGCCGCTCAGCCTGCAACCCAAGATGATGATGCCAGTCAGACAGCCGAGGTGACCTCCCAGGCTGATCTTGACAATGCCGCCGAGGGTTCCATTGTCAAGCTCAAAGGCACCATCACGACCGATCTTACCGTAAATAAAAAGCTCACCATCCAGGCCGCGGACGGCGCGGTCATGAAGGGCACGCTCAACATCAACGCCGACGGCGTCACAATAAGCGGCGTGCACTTCGCACTCGACGGTACCACAGGCGCTAAGAACAGCATGAGCGACAATGGCAAGACCGGCCTCACTGTTAAGAACTGCACCTTCGACATTACCAGCGGCGCAGACAAGCTCAATGCTCAGCTGAACGGCGCTTGGCTAGGCTATGGCGCCAACGACGCCACGTTTGACGGAAACGTGTTCAACATCGCCATGCCCGGCATCGATCATTCTTACGTCGGCATCAATATCGTGGGTGCCTCCGTCAAGAACACCACCGTCTCCAACAACCAAATTACCTTTCGCAAGGACGCAGAGCCAAAGGCGAGCGCCCACTTTCTCATTGCCAACGGCAACAAGTCCACGTCGGGCGAGTACGGCCTGAGCGGTTTCAAGGTCACGGCCAACACGATCAGCAACCAGACCGGTCTTGCGGCGGGCAAGTCCAACACCTACGGCGTTGGCGTGAGCAACGCCGAGGACGCCGCCATCTCGGGCAACACGTTCACCGGGCTCTATATGGCCGTAAAGCCGTCTATGTGGCCCAACGAGGCGCCGAGCAAGAGCATCAAGCTTACGGGCAACGCGTTCTCCGGCTGCCATATCGGCATCATGATGCGCACCATTGACGTTCAGCCCGGTGCCGTCATTTCGAGTAACAATGATTTTTCCACGACCGAGACGCCCTACGCCGGCCACAAGGGCAGCAATGCCCTCGTGTGGCAATCCGGCGACGGCACGCTCTACCCAGCCGTCTCCGATGCCGCGCAAAGCGGTAAGGTTGCCTTCACGCTCGTGAGCTCTATCGATACCCTCAGCGACGCTGATTCGGTTGCCAAAGGACAAGATGTGACGCTCGACCTCAACGGGCATGCCATCTCTGGCACTCTGACCAACAACGGATCCTTGACCATCAAGGACACCACCGGCCTCAGCGGACAGAAGAGCTCCATCCGCCTCGACGGAAGCGGCACGACGACGATCGAGGGCGGCACGTACGACAATGACGAGATCCTGAAGTACCTGGCAAAGGACCACGGCGTCCTCGTCCGTTCGAACAATGGCGACCAGCTGTTCACGGTCCTCGCCAAGAAGGATGTCTTGGCAAGCGCCAAGGGCAAGGTAACCACCGAGAACGGCGATCTGTTCTTTGGCACCTTGGACGAGGCCAAGGATTATGCCGAGAAAAACAATATCGATGAAGGAAACGTCAGCCAGGCTGTCTATACCGTGGATTTCGATACCCAAGGCAATGGAGATGTCGCCAGCATCACCGTTGAAGCTGGCAAATCTATACATCTTCCGGCCGTGCCCGAGGTCTTTGGCTACACGAGTGGCGCATGGTATATCGGCGATAAGAAGGTCGAAAGCGAATTCACGCCCACTTCAGACGTGACGCTCGTCGCCAAGTGGATTAAAGCGGTAGATAAAGGCAATTCCAACAACAACGGTTCCTCGACATCTACCGGCTCCAAGAAAAATGTCGCAAGTGGCGCTGTCTCAAAACGTGTTGGCAAGTCCTTACCTCAGACGGGCGATACTTCTGCCATCGTTATCGCTGCAGCAGCGGCAACCGGCATCGCTGCCATCGGTGGAGGCATTGTGGTAGAAAACCGTCGTCATCAGGCATAATATCGACTTAATACAGCATGCGATATAAAAGCGCCTCGGCAAAGTGAACTGCCTCCCATTTCTTGGACATGAGAAATGGGAGGCTTTTTATGCGTGTCGACTTGAGGGTGAAGCACGACATCGAGGCCAGGAAGGCGGCAATCGAGCTCTTCGAGCGAGGTGCTACGTGGTGGCGGGATGATACATAATCGTGTATCTTGGCGGTCTCATCATGGTGCTCTTCGTCCTTCTGCTCCTGCCCATCGCGCGCGACCTTCTCGCATCCGTTGACCCGCTCGTCATCGAGCTCTCGTGCTTGAGTGCGGAGAACCGACGGGGAGCGAGTCCGACGGACCTCTGAACGGGCTCGGACGAGTTGAGGCTGTCCGGTGTCGATTCGGATGGGGATGTGCATGAGCTTAAGATTAGTGAGGACGACTGGTGAGGCTCGTGGAGGTCAGGAGGCCCCGCGGCTTGGCCTTGGGACGAGGGTCACATCGAGTTCGACCAAGAGCCGCAACTCGTGATTACTTGCCTATACGCTTGTAGAGGATTGGGTCATCGAAGCCGAACACGCGCTTGCCGTTCATCTCCATTGACTCGGAGACCTCCAGAACGTCGGCGGAGAACCTCTCGAACAGATGGAACCTCATGACGGGCGAAAACATGGAATCCGAACCGCCCTCCCATACGCCATCGTGCTCGCGGTAGAGCGCGGGCGTGAACTTGCCCGACTCGCGGAGGGACGAGAACTCGGCGGGGACCATGGTCGCGTACGAGAACGATCGCTTGTCGTTGCCCTCGGGCACGTCGTAGGAGGTCAAAAGAACGCCGTCCTTCTCCTCGGTGAAGAGGAACAGGTGGGGCGACGCGGACTTCCTACCGTCGACCTCGTAGTAGCTCTCTTCGACCATGAAGGTGCCGGCAAAGCCGTCGGGAAGCCCCAAGATCTTGTCGTTGCAGGCGGTGTTGACGTGGTGGGCGAGGGGGAAGGTCTCGCCTGCGGCCTGCTTTGCCTCGAACTGCTCCCTGTTGTCGAACTCGCCGCATAGGAGTTGCATGAAATCGTCAAGCTTGGACATGACGCCCCTTTCAACTGGGTCTGTGTTTCTTGGCTGATACCCGCTTCGGGTCCATTGGGTGGCATGGCGGAAAATCGACACAAAAGGGAAAGCGTTTTCCCTAGAACAGGCGGGAAGGCGGTTCCAGCGGTTTTAATTTCGGACTCGACCGTGAACACTTCCGCCGTATCCCCCGCTGACAGGTCCTTCTCCTTTGGAATCTGTGCCCTTGGAACAGACAATCCAAACCACATTTCGATTGTCCGCTCTATGGTTGTTTCCGAGATTTCCAATGGACCGGCGCTGATTTGAACTGCGTCCCGTTTCTGCAGTGAACCCCTATAGGAGAGGCAGAACATTGCCTGTCCAACTATAGGGGTTCACTGCAGTTTTGGGGTGCAGTTTACGTACGGTCGGCTCCCGTGGTTTCAAGAGGCAAAACATATCGCTAGCAAAACTTCCTCTGCACCACTGGCTCGCAGATATGCCAGGCGGGGCTTCGGTACATACTCGTCTGCCCCGCCTGGCATCGCCTTTGCGTTAGAGCGCCCACACCTCGCTTTCGCGCTGCAGCTCCAACATGCGGCGGTATCTACCATCGGGCTTATCACGCAGCTCTGCCGGGCTTCCCTGCTCCACCACACAACCGCCTTCGAGCACCACAATCTTGTCGGCATTGTTAACCGTGCGCATGCGATGTGCGATAATGAGGACCGTCTTGCCATTAAGCAGTTCAGAAAGAGCAGCTTGTACGTATGTCTCGTTTTCCACGTCAAGTGAGGCCGTTGCTTCATCGAGCAGCACGATCGGAGCGTCTTTCAGCAGGGCGCGCGCAATCGAGATACGCTGGCGTTCACCACCGGAAAGCCTGCTGCCGTTTTCCCCGATCATCGTGTCGTAGCCGTTGGGCAAACGCTCCACGAACTCATCGCAGCGCGCCGCCCTCGCCGCAGCGAGAACCTCCTCGTTCGTAGCATCTTTCTTCCCGAGGCGAATGTTCTCACGCACGGTGCCGTCAAAGAGCACCACGTCCTGGAACACCTCGGAGAATGCAGAAAACAGCGTTTCCGGATCGACGGTAGAGACGTCAACGCCGCCCACAAAGATCGCACCAGAGCTTACGTCCCAAAAACGCGAAGCGAGCTTGACAGCCGTGCTCTTGCCCGAACCGGACGCGCCCACAAGCGCTGTCACCTGCCCTTCCCGCGCCTTGAACGATACGCTGCCCAAGACGTCTTCGCCGTCGGCGTATGCGAAGCCCACGTCTTCGAAGACCACGTCATAGCCCTGAGGCTCGAACGAGGTGCTACCTGTCTGGACCGGCTCGTTCTCGATGGCACGCATGCGCTCCAGGCTTAAACTCATGTCCATCAGCTCGGCCACAGCCTGCAAAACAACGTTGATGGGATCGTAGACCCTCGTCACCGCCAACAGATACACAAAGAACACGAGAAAGTCGACTTGCCCGGTCACGAGCAGCATCGTCCCCACCACGATGACGGATGCGATTCCCAGACGCAGAAAGCCCTGAGCAGAGCATACCGCTACACCCATAGCCAGCTCGGCATCGATTTTTTCTCTCTCGAAACGATTGATGCGGCAATCAAGCTCACTCTGGAATACGCCCACCTTATTGAGCGAGCGTATCTCACGATGGCACTCAAGGTATTCTTGCAGACCATCGGCAAACGAAAGGGATGCCGCGTTCTTCTTCGCGGTATGCGACTTCTGGATGCGTGCAGACAGAAGCAACGCCGCAAGCGCCACGGGAATGGGCCAGAGAGCAGATGCCGCCAGCCTCCAGTCGAACGCGAACATCATAGCGGCGAATACCAGCGTCGAAGCGCCCATGCCGAAAATCTGCGGCATAGTATGCGAGAACAGGCGCTCCTGATCGGAGCAGTCCTTCATGATAACGCTTGTCAAGTCGGACAAATCGCGCCTTCCGAAAAACGAGAGCGGAAGCAGGCGCAAACGCTCCGCGATGGCGATGCGCTTGCGGGCGCTTTCTTGGTAGACCGCCGTGTACGTTGCGCGATATTCCCACATCTGTGTGACGAACATCACAACAAGTGCTGCCACAATGCCCACTGCGTAGGGTGCCATACCCGGCAGGCCAACTGAGGGGTCGCCCAGATACCTGATAAAATCACTTGCAGCAAAGTACAGCACCACGATGGGCAGCATCAGCATCAGGTTCGCCAACGCGCAGAACCCAGCCCCGCGCATAAAATCCTTCATGCCTTGATCGGTCAAGGCAAAAGCATCTTGAATCCTACGCCACATGGCTGTCGCTCCCTTCAATCCTCCACATCGCGCTCGTTCGGTAGTTTCGCCACATGCGCGCATACAGTCCACCTTGCGCGACGAGTTCTTCATGGGTACCCTGTTCCGCGACAGAACCACGGTCGATGACGAAGATGCAATCCGCATTCACGACGGTTGACAGACGGTGTGCGATCATAAGCACCGTCTTGTCTTCGCAAAGCGTTGCAAGAGCAGCTTGGATCAGTGCCTCATTTTCAGGGTCGGCAAACGCCGTCGCCTCGTCGAGAATCACAATTGAAGCTCCCTTCAGAATGGCGCGCGCAAGCGCGATGCGCTGACGCTCTCCCCCGGAAAGATACACGCCAGCTTTTCCTACCACGGTGTTTACGCCATCGGGGAACTTGGCAATGATGTCATCGCACTGAGCCGCATGAAGAGCCGCGAGTACCTCGGCATCGCTCGCATTGGGGCGGCCCGCACGCACGTTATCAGCCAAGCTTAGCTTGAACAGTCGATCGTCTTGGAACACGAAAGAAACGGCATTCATCAGTTCCTCGGTAGGAATTCGTCTCACATCCGCCCCGCCTACAAGAACGGAACCCTTCTGTGCGTCCCAAAAGCGCGTAACGAGTGACGCAAGCGTCGACTTGCCGCCGCCCGACGGCCCGACAAGAGCCACCGTCGCCCCGGCGGGAACAGAAAGCGATACGTTGCAAAGCGCCGGTTCCCTGGAACCAGGGTACGAGAAGCTGACGCCCGCAAGCTCGATGCTCGCCTCCTTCGGATGGAGAGCTTTGGCAGACTCCACCTCGGCGATGGGGGCAACTTCCATGATCGTGTTCATCCGCCGCAGCGCGTCTTCGGCGATCATGACTGCCTCTGACGAATACATGACCTTCGACATCATCGTTGTCGTCATCGCTGAGAAAAACGCATAGAACAGGAAATCGGTCAGAAACGCTGGGAAATCAGGCGTGACGGCGGCAATCACAATACCCGCAGGTACGAGCACCGCAAAGGTTGAGTTGATCGCAACCAGCTGCACGACTTGGGGTCGTCGGCAATACTCGGTATAATTCGTCGCCATGTCGCGGTAGCCGATGATCGCCTCGTGGAACGCCCTGAACGAAAGCACCGTCTGCTGGAATACCTTTACCACGGGTATGCCTCGAACGTATTCGGTTGCTGCAGCGCTCATGCGCATGAGAGCCGCCTGGTAAAGTTCCATGAAATGGCGGCCGCCCTTTTCGTCCTCGCGGCCCATCATCCACCACATCGCAGCAAAGGAAACGGCGATGGGGACAAGGCACAGAAGCCCCATCCTCCAGTCGAACAGAAACGCCACGACAAAGAAGATCACCGGGGTGGCAAAAGAACCAACGAAATCGGGCAGCTTGTGGGCGATGAGGTCTTCAGTCTGACCCGCGCATCCATCGATCACGCGCCGCATCTCCCCTGACGAGTGCGCACTAAAATACCCTATCGGGATTCGCGCCACGTGGCGAACCATCGCTTTGCGCATATTTGCCGCAATGCGGAAGGCCGCAAGATGCGAGGCCATGAGCGCGCCAAAATACACGATGATGCCCAACACGGCGAAAACCACGGCAAGCACAGCCCACATCGCGGCAGATGATGCTTCTGCCCAGTTCGGGTACACCGAAACCAAGTCGCGAACCACGAACCATACGCAAACGAGCGGCATCACGGTGAGCACGGCGTTCAGCACCGAAAGACCGCATCCTACATACGCCAAGACCCGCCGCTTGCCAGCAAACCCCAACAGCTCGAGAATCGCGTTTTTCTTCTTGGCAGGGCCTTCTTTCCCCGCGTCCTTTTCTACTCCTGCCGTTAGAGTACCGTCTTCCCGGGTCATTGCCATATTTACCTCCCGGCCGTTAATCTACATGCCAAGCTTGGCAAAGTGCTTCGAGAACACCTTGGTACCGATGAAGCCGCCGACGAGGCCGCCAGCGATGGTGGCAGCGCCGGTAACGACGCCCATTGGGCTTAGAATCGAGTTAACGAGCGCCTGTCCGTACTCGAGAGTCAGGCCGGCTTGAACGCACATCTCGGCATAAGCCTTGCCCATCATAAGGATGAGAGAGATCTGCCCCAGCCAGAAGCAGAACGTGAACGCGGCAAAGGCACAGATAAGCTTGGTTTTGGTGCGCTTCTGCGGATCGCCTGCGATAAGGTCTGCCACGATACCGCCCACAACAATGCCGACAGGACCGCTCCAGAACATACCCATCAGAAGGCCGACCGCACCAACTATAATGCCCATGATGGCGATCGGCCTCGCTTCGGGACGCGATAGGCCAGGTACATGAACACGGTACCAGCGAACAACGCGCCTACCGTGTGAGTAAACCAGCACAGGTTGGCATTCGCGCTAAAGATAATCGAGAACACCATGAACACCAGGAACAAAAGGATGCCGAACACGGCGATAAAGACGAAGTCTTTCGGGCTCAAGCCATCACGTTCCTTGGCGGCAGAACCGATCGTTGCTTTACTTGCCATTGTGAAACCTTTCTCTTGTTACTGCATTTCTGCAAACCCGAAATTGAGCTTCAACTTCGGAAGTGTTGCCTTGTTTAAGGGGAAGCGCTCGGCGATGCGCCCGTCTTCGACCAGGGCTATCTCATCGCATGCCGAGCAGAGGAATTCATAGTCGTGCGAGACAACGCAGACAGCGATGCCCGCATCGCGCATGCGCGCGATCTGGGCATCTATTCGACGCATGTTGCGATAATCCAAGCCACTCGTAGGCTCGTCGAGAATCATCGCGCGGGCACTCGAAAGCAAGCCAGCAGCGATGGAAAGCCGTTGGCGCTCCCCGCCTGAAAGGGAGAGCGGGTGCCTGTCGGCAAGACCTTCGAGAGCAAGCGCAGCCTTAATTGCTGCAATCCGGTCCTTATTTCCTAGGCTGTCTTCCGCGCCATCCGAAGAGCACGCGCTTGCAAGCTCATCGTCGACTGTGCTGCTGAACAACTGGTATCCCGGTTCTTGCATAACCAGGTACACGCGCCCCGCCCGTTTCCTTGCGCGAAGCGGCACGTCGTCGACCTCGATCACCCCTGCCTTTTCCTTGAGAAGGCCGGCCATGCACCGGGCAAACGTTGTTTTCCCAGCCCCGTTGTGCCCCACAATACCGACGACACTACCTGGAAGGAGGCAGAAATCGAGACCGTTCAAGACCGCAGGCGCACTGCGGTAGCCAGCAACTACGCCGCTCATACGTACGATGGTTGTTCCGTAAGAAGGTGATCTGGAGGCATTCGATACGACCGCGTCGTCCAAGGGCGACACCGCCACAACAGAGTCGATTTCAGCAAGAGAGGCGGCGCGCAGCCCCATATCGGTTCTCGTTTCAAACGGCATGGCAAGGAACTCTGCCGCCGCCCAGTCTCCTATAACCGAACCATCGCTTATAACCACATAGCGGTCTGCAATGCCATCAAGCCACCACAGGCGATGCTCGGAGATAAGCACGGTCTTCCCCTGACTCTTCAGAAGCGCAACTGTGCGCGCAAGATTGCGCATCGCATGCACATCGAGCGACGCGGTTGGCTCATCAAGCACGAAGATGTCAGGATGCACCGCATAGGCCGATGCCAGGATAACCGACTGCTTCTGCCCGCCGGAAAGCGCCTCGGTACCGCGCCCGAGCAGGCTCTCAATACCGAGCGTTGCCGCCGCCTGCGCCACACGTTCGACCATTTCCTCGCGATCGATTCCGAAGTTCTCGCATCCGAAGGCGATTTCCGAGGTCACATCGAGATTGACGAACTGGCTACGCGGGTTTTGGAACACCGACCCGACATGCGCGGAAAGCTCGCCCATCGTCCATGCGGAAACGGGTTTTCCCACAACAAACACCTCACCTTGAAGGTCCCCTTCGTACATAAGAGGAATAAGCGCATTAACGAGGCGCGTAAGCGTTGTCTTGCCACATCCTGACTGCCCGGTCACAACAACGCATTGACCGCGAGGGATCTTCAGCGAAACGTCACGAAGCGATGGACGGGAAGCGCCTTTGTAGCAAAATGTGCATCCATCGAGCTCGATAGCATAGGACGAAGCCTTTGCCGCGGCGGCATTTTCCATCATCAGAGCACCCCCGCTCTAAAGCAAACGGAAAGTGCAAGGAGCACCATCGCAGCGATGAGACACGCAACATCGATAGCACGAACCCTTAAGTGGTAATACGAGGTGCGGTGCGCACTCGCCCCCACGCCGCGGACGACGACCGCGTTTCCCAGTTCGTCGGCGATCTGGCCCAAACGCGCGATCACGGGCACAAGGAAATGTTCGGCGGTCTTCGCGGGATGGCACACGACCGACCTCGGCGTGAGCGCGATACCGCGTGTCTTCATAGCATCGGCGGCAGCGGAGAATTCGCGTTCCATGGTGGGAAGGAAACGAAATGCCACGCACACAGCCACCGACACGTTCACAGGAACGCGCATCGTCTGCAATGCACAAGCGAGCTCACCAAGACGCGTGGTTGCGATCATATTGAAGGCGAACATAAAGGCCGGCAGAACATGACGATACATAAGAAGCGACGCCGCAAAGGGCGAAAGCAAAGTGTTCCCACTCGCCACGAACAGCTGCGCCGTTACGGCGAACAGCACGTAGAGGGCAAGCCAATGCACAATCGCGAAGAAGCGGCGGCAATATGCCATCACGACAACGGTAAGCGCCAAAACGCCCATCTCGGCAAACAGGCTTTGCGTAAGCGCCATCTGCACGTTGATTGCCACCAGCACCGTAAGCGACACGCGCGGGTCGAGATGGCGCGGTGCGGCGTTAGCAGACGTCGAAGGCCGTGTCTGCGCTACCGCGCTCAAGGGCAAAGGCGTTTCTATCAAAAGAGCCATGTGATTTCCGTCTCTCTTCCTAATAGTTAGCTAAAACTAACTCTTTCACCATAAAATAAGGTTCGATGAAGCGATGCGAAAGACGGAACGATAAAATGGAAAACTGCACCGAAAAGAATTCAAGTTCTACCGAAAAATCAAATGGGAACCACGCCACAGGACTGAGAAACCCGCTTTACGACATGTTCGTCACGCAGCTTTCTCAGTTGCACACCGTATGCGCGGAGGAAGCGCTCGCGCACGGATTCGGACAGGCCAATCTGGTGCGAAGCATCGGCGAGACATGGTTCGTCGACCCCCGATACGGTAGGGGCTCTTATTGGTTCTACTTCATGGACCGTGACACCATCGTCGTGTCGATGGACATCACATACGAACGCGCCGTGGAGGCAGTCATAGAGACTATTCCCTATCTGGGGTTCGGCCTCTATGAACATGCGATGCCCATGTATTGCTCGCCTGAGTGTGTCGGATCAAACTGCAAGCTCATAGGGCACGACTGGGATGGCGGCCCCCACATAAGCTCGTTCGAGCCCGGCAAGCGACTGTCATCGGCGTCGATCACCATAGCCCCTGAAGCAATACGCCGCTATGCGGATGCCTTGCACTGCAATGAAGAGAAACTACGCTGTGCCATCGGGCAGCTCACCACGTCGGGCGGCGTGCCCGGCTTGCCCTCGGCGCTTCGAGGGCTCGACATCACCTACCCCATTGCATCGGTCGCCGATTCGTATTATCACGCCAAGGTGATTGAATGCTTCGCGCTGCTGGCAAGCAGCATTCCCGAAAGGGTCACGGCAGCCGACGCCGTACGCATAAGCGACAGAGACTGCGTCGAGGGCATCTGCTCCTACATCGACAGCAACCTCTCATCCAATCTCAGCACGAAAACGCTGTGCGACATCGCCCATGTAAGTGAGGGAAAGATGATATCGGCATTTCGCAAAGTGCAAGGGGACACCCCACAAAGCTACATCCGCGCACAGCGCCTGGAGTACGGTCGGCGCCTTCTCCTTGATGGAAGCCGCAAAATCAGCGAAATCGCCAAAAGCGCGGGCTACCGTAATCAGGGAGCGTTCACTGACGCATTCAAGCGTGCCTACGGCACGACGCCACGCGTCTATCGCAAAAGACTACGAATCGAATAGGAACAGCATCGAGCGATGACCGCCTGCGTCGCCGCTATCTTGAACTGCTTGTCGTAACGTTTCCTCTTCTGGGTCATATGGAACACCTTTCGCCCTTAACTTGGCGTCCAAGAAATCTTACCCTCTCCAACTGCCTCCCATTTCTCATGTCCAAGTTTTTGGGACGCGTTTCACAATGCCGAGTGGGCTCTAGACAGCCGAATCACGCGGCAGTCCCCTTTGGAAGGGTCACGAGCATCACGGTTCCGTTCTCGGAACTTGCTTCAACCTCTG
>CATWBG010000030.1:0-13697 GCA_958348985.1 uncultured Collinsella sp.
TCTTGAGCTCCAGGACGTCGCCACTGTTGTGGACGAGGATTCCTGCGTTGCTTGCGGTGCTTGCCAGGAGGCTTGCCCCGCCGGTGCCATCACCGAGATCGCTGAGGACTAGCATCTAGCCCACGCGAACAGCTCGCATGCAAAGAGGCCCTTCGCATCTACGCGAAGGGCCTCTTTTTTGCCAAAAAGGGCGAAGCCCAAAGGCCCCGCCCGCAATTTACTCCAGCCCGTCTTCGTAGGGCAAAATCTCGGCCAGATAGCCCTTGGCACGCAGAGCCGCCTCGATCTCGTCGAGCTGCTCCTCGGTCTCGGCGGCGATGCGATGGAAATGGTATCCGCTCGTCACCGTCATGAGGGGATAGCTCTTACCCGTGCGGATGCCTTCCAAGTAGCGCTCGACATCACGACGATTGCGAACGTCCAGGTCGGCGGTGATCTTACCGTAGACGCGATGGTTGACCATCACGTTGAGCACGGCGCCACCCAAATCGACGATCGTGTTGAGCTCGTCGCCCACGTCATCGACACCGTGGCGCACCTTGACCAAGCGCGTGGGAACGCAAGGCTGCCTCTCCCCCTCGCGCAGCACATAGCCGCGGCTTGTCGCCACCACATCATGGCCGTCAGCACGTAAAAGAGCGATGTCCTGCACAACAACCTGACGGCTCACGCCAGCGGCGCGGGCAAGGGCGCTGCCCGAGATGGGGCGAGACGCCCCCTGGAGTTCGCGAATGATTGCCTGGCGACGCTCATCGCCGTTCATCATGCACCGTCCAGCATACGCAAATGCTTTAGTGAAAGATCCAGGATGGGTGCGGAATGGGTCAGCGCACCGGAACTAATAAAGTCCACGCCCAGGCCTGCCAGCGCGCGGATGTTCTGGGCGTCCACGTTGCCCGAGGCCTCCACCTTGGCGCGGCCGTCGATGACCTTGATCGCTTTTGCCATGGCATCGTGGTCCATGTTGTCGAGCATGATGATGTCGGCACCGGCGTCTGCCGCCTCGCGTACCATGTCCAGATTTTCGCACTCGATCTCGACGGTGCAAGTAAACGATGCGTGGGCACGAGCCATCTGGATCGCCTTCGCCACGCCGCCTGCAGCGTCGATGTGGTTATCTTTGAGCATGACCGCGGTCGAGAGGTTATAGCGGTGATTGAAGCCGCCGCCTGCGAGCACAGCCGCTTTTTCGAACACGCGCATGCCCGGCGTGGTCTTGCGCGTATCCACAAGTTTGGTATTTGTGCCCTCGAGCGCCCGCACCATGCGACGTGTATACGTGGCGATGCCGCTCATACGCTGCAGATAGTTGAGGGCAACGCGCTCGCCCGAAAGCAGAACGCGAGCGTCACCCTTGACGGTAGCCAGATGCTGGCCCGTGTGAACCTCGTCGCCATCGGCAACTGTTGCCTCGACCGTCGTTGCGGAATCGAGCAGCGCAAAGGTGCGCGCAAACACATCCAAACCGGCGATGACGCCGTCTGCCTTGGCAATCAACTGCACCTCGGCCCAGCGCGCCTGGGGGCACACCGATGCCGTGCTCACGTCTTCGAACGTAATGTCTTCGCGCAGCGCCTGCAAGATCAGGTCGTCGCCAACCAATTTCATCGCAATGGGATCCATAACCCGCTACGCCTCCTTAGCGTCTGCGTTGATCGTCTCGATATCCATCGGAGCGTCTCCGTACGCCACCGGCTCGGACACGGCGGTGCCAAACTCGCAGCACAATGCGTCGATGCTCAAATTACCTGCCGCCGAAAGACGATGAGCGCCATCGAGGGCCGGCTCGCCTGCGCGCTCCACGCCCAAAGATGCACCGTGCACCATGCTGTATGCAGCGCGGCGTGCAAATACAAGCGACTCCAGCAAGCTGTTCGATGCCAGGCGGTTTTTTCCGTGCACGCCGTTGCAGCTGGTCTCGCCTGCTGCATACAGGCCGGGCATACTCGTTGCCGAATCGCGATTAACCCAAACGCCGCCCATAAAATAGTGCTGCGTGGGAACCACAGGGATCGGCTCGTCCACGATATCGCGGCCATCCTCCAGACAACGCGCTCGAATGTTTGCGAAGTGGCCGCAAATCACCTCGCGCGGCACCGGAGCAAAGCTCAGCCACTCGTGGTTAGAGCCGTCCTTTTTCATCTGGCTCCTAATGGCGGCTGCAACCACGTCGCGCGGCTGCAGCTCGTCGGTAAAGCGCTCGCCCGCCTGGTTAAGGAGCACGGCGCCTTCGCCGCGGCAGCTCTCGGAAATCAAGAAGGTGCGGCCGGGCTGAGGCGAGGCCAGGCCCGTTGGGTGAATCTGCACGTAATCGAGGTGCTCGCACATAATGCCATGCTGAGTTGCGATATAACACGCATCGCCCGTGAGCTGCGGATAATTAGTCGAATGATCGTATACGCCGCCGATACCACCGCAGGCCCACAGCGTATGCGTCGCACGGATGCCGAAGGAAGCGGCCGCGCCATCGGCAGAGCTGCCCAGCGTCCCGCTCAGCTCGTCAGCCGGGTCGAGAGAAGCCTCCTCCGTCACCGGAACGGCTACGACGCCCGCGCAGCTGTCCACGCCATCGCGCGATTCGAGCAGGATGTCGACCATCGCCACATGCTCGAGAATCTTCACATTGGGAAGGCGGCGCACCGCATCCAGCAGCTTGGTGGTAATTTCCTTGCCCGTAATGTCGGCATGAAAGGCAATGCGCGGACGGCTGTGTGCGCCCTCGCGCGTAAAATCAAGGCTGCCGTCCGGCTTGCGCGCAAAATCGACGCCGAGCGCCAGCAGGTCATCGATCACAGTACGGCTGGAACGAATCATGATGTCGACGCTCTCGCGGCGGTTCTCGTTGTGCCCCGCACGCAGCGTGTCGGTAAAGAATGCCTCGTAATCATCGCCCTCGGGCAGCACACAGATGCCGCCCTGGGCGAGCATGGAGTCACACTCGTCAACGCGTCCCTTGGAAAGCATCACGATCTGCGTATCCTCGGGCAGATTGAGCGCCGCATAGAGGCCGGCCACGCCGCAGCCGGCAATCACCACGTCGCATGCCATATCCTCGACGTTCGCGCTTGTCATATCCATAGGTTCCATCGTATTTGCCCCTTAGCGAGCTGCGTAATCGAGCATGCGGTCGAGCGTGAGCTTTGCCTGCTCGGCTGCCTCGGGCGAAACGCCAATGTGCACTTCGCCCGCGCCCGTCTCAAGGCAGCGAACGAGCTTCTCAAGCGTAATCATATCCATGTTCACACAGGTAGGACGTGTTGCCGGGAAGAAGAACTTCTTGCCCGTATCCTTGCAACGGCGCTCCAGCTCATACAGCACGCCGGCAACGGTCACGATGATGAACTCACGGGCGTCGGACTGCTCGGCAAACTTGATGATGCCAGCCGTGGAGCCAATGTAGTCGGCCTCGGCAAGGACATCGGCCTTACACTCGGGGTGCGCCAGGACAAGTGCCTTGGGATGCGCGTCCTCAACATCGATAATCTGCTCGGGCGTGATGACGTGATGGCGCGGGCAGTAGCCCTTGTTGAGAATCACGTGCTTTTCCGGCACCTGCTCGGCAACATAGCGTCCCAGGTTTTGATCGGGGATAAACAGCACGTGCTTTTGCGGCAGCTCGCTTACGATCTTCACGGCGTTTGAGCTGGTCACGCACACGTCGGACCAGCTTTTGATCTCGACCGTGGAGTTGACGTAGCATACGACGGCAAGGTCGTCGCCGTATTGGGCGCGCGCCGCATCCACCGTCTCGCGCTTGACCATGTGCGCCATGGGGCAATCGGCGCCCGGCTCGGGCAGCAGCACGGTCTTGCTAGGATTGAGAAGCTTGGCAGACTCGCCCATAAACTCAACGCCGCATAAAACGATGGTCTGCTGCGGCAGGGACTTTGCGAGTTTTGCCAGGTAAAACGAATCGCCCACGTAGTCGGCCACGGCTTGGACCTCGGGTGACACATAATAGTGGGCCAAAATCACGGCATCGTGCTCGGCCTTAAGCGTATCGATGGCACGGGTCAACTCCTCCGGCACAAGAGCTGCTCGCTCCGTAGCCGTCGTCGCCGACGCCAGACCCTCCTCGATATCGCGCGCCAGATCGGCGGCACTTGCCAGTTGCGCCTCAGCCATGTAGGCCCCTCTCGAATAGGCTATATCTGGGGGCACAGTATGCCACTTGTAAAGACAGGTGACAAGACAGCTGTAAAGTCAGCACATTGGAAAGGTTGGGGCAAAGGCTGTTTGCCGAGGCAGCTGCCCAGCTCCGCACTCATCCTTAATACGGAGCGCCTGCGGGACCGATCTGTTTGATATAGGCCCACATGCGCTGTTTTTCGCGCTTGTCACCCAGCGCGGCCTCGAATCCATCGAGCGCCAATACGCGACGACCCAGCACATGGGCCACCAGGCCAGGCTTGAGCATCGCGGTGTCAAAATCGTCGATAGCCACCAGGGCATCGGCATAGGTCTCGCGCATGAGGCCTGCCGCCGTCGCGTCCAGCAGCAGCACCGCCTCGGGGTCAAGCGCCTCCAGGGCCTCGCGGAACACCTCCGTGGGCAGCGTCGCGCCCAGCGTAAGTGCCGGGTCGTCTCCCTCGCCTGCAACGGCCGCGAGCGCGCAAAAATCCTCGGGAGCATAGCCGATAGCCGTGCACGATGCGCGCAGCGCGGTTCCGTCCGCGCCGCCCAAAAGCGCGCCGCCAGCACGCTCTTCCTCATTGAGGTCGCCTTTGATGAGCACGATGGGCGAAAACGCGTTGCCCTCCATGCGCACGCCGCGAGCGCACAGGGCATCGAGCTCCTGGCGCGTAGCCTCGAGTACGGCCTTTTTCATCTGTGCCGATGCATGCATGTGCAAACCTCCCAGTGTCAATCTTGTCCATTCTATCGCGCCGCACGCCAGCGCCACGGTGACAAATAAACCTCGATATCGCCGCTAGCAACGCCATGTCTTTGGGTATAAGCGAATCGTGTAAACATCCGGCCCGCCCAAACGGGCGTCGTATAAAGGAGTTTCCCATGGCAGCAATCCAGGAAATCACCGCCACCAATCTCGACAGCGTGCTGAATAACCCAAAGCCCGTGCTCGTTGACTTCTGGGCCCCCTGGTGCGGACCATGCCGCATGGTTTCGCCCGTGGTCGATGAAGTTGCAACCGACATGGCCGACGTCATCGCCGTAGCCAAGTGCAATGTAGACGAAAACGAAGAACTCGCCCTCAAGTACGGCGTCATGTCCATCCCCACGCTCATCATCTTCCGCGACGGCACCGAGGTCGGTCGCCTGGTAGGCGCCCTGCCCAAAGAAAAGCTTGTCGAGGAGATCAAGCGCAGGATTTAATGCGCACGGAGTCTCGGCTGCGTCCACATGTCCTTTGTTTTGAGAATCGGGGTGCCCCTGCGGGCGCCCCGATTTCTGTGCCGCGATTGCGCTACACTGTGCGCGGCCGTAGTGGCCTTTGACGCAATTCGCAACCCAGGAGGTTCCATGCCCATCACGCACGTGATTTTTGATATGGACGGCACGCTTCTCAACACGCTCGAAGACCTTGCGGGCGCAGGCAATCATGTCTGCGAATTGCATGGATGGCCCACGTTTACTGTCGATGCTTATCGCTACAAGGTGGGAAACGGCATGCTCAAGCTCGTCGAGCGCTTTATGCCCGCCGAGTACGCCGGGGATTCCGCCATGTTCGGGCGCACCTATCACGAGTTTTGCGCCTACTACGCTCAGCACAAAGAAGACCACACCCATGTCTACCCTGGCATAAGCAGCATGCTCGAGCGCATCAAGCAGGCAGGCGTACGCACCGCCGTCCTCACCAACAAAGACCACGACGCCGCGCTGCCGCTCGCAGAAAAGTACTTTGGCGCTGGGGCATTCGACCTCGTGCAGGGACGAATCGATGCGTTTCCGCCCAAACCAGAAGCCCCCATCACCCTGCACGTAATGGAGCAGCTGGGCGCATGCGCACAGGAAACCCTCTATGTGGGCGACTCCAATGTCGATGTTCAGACGGGACACAACGCCGGCGTCAAGGTTGCAGGGGTCACCTGGGGATTCCGCGGGCGCGAGGAGCTCGAACAGGCCGGTGCTGACTACGTGGTCGATAGCGCCAAGGAGCTCGAAAACCTTATTCTCGGCCTCTAGGGGCGCCGGCAGCAGCGCCCCTGCTCAAGCAATCTACAAGGTCATATTGGAATCGGCATCCACGTCAAAGGAGGCAAAATCGCCTTCCTTGAACTTGCGACGCGCGACCTCTGCGATCATCGCGGCGTTATCCGTGCACGCGTTGAGCGGCGGAACCGTCACGCGAATGCCTTGACGGCCCAGCTTTTGAATCATCATACGGCGCAGGTGCGGATTGGCCGAGACGCCACCGCCGATGCAGTACTCACGGCAGCCCGTCTCGTGCAAAGCGCCCTTGGCCTTCTTGTACTGCACGTCAAACACCGCCGCCTCAAACGATGCCGCCAGATCGGGCAGATGAATGGTATTGCCGGCAGCGGTCTCGTGTTCGATATACGAAACCACAGCTGTTTTGAGGCCCGAAAGCGAAAAGCGATAATCACCGCGGCGATTAAGCGCACGAGGAAAATCGATAGCGTGGGGATTGCCCGTCTCGGCAAGCTTGGAGATGATGGGGCCGCCCGGATAGCCCAGGCCAAGCGCCTTGGCAACCTTGTCAAAGGCCTCGCCCACCGCGTCGTCGAGCGTCTCGCCCAAAACCTCGTAGTCGCCCCACGCCTTCACATGCACAAGCATGGTGTGTCCGCCAGAAACGAGCGTGAAGATAAACGGCGGCTCAAGATCGGGCTGCGCCAGAAGGTTCGCGTAGAGATGGCCCTCCAAATGGTTGACGCAAATGAGCGGACAGCCGGCGCCTGCGGCAAGGCCCTTGGCAAAGGCTACGCCCACAACAAGCGCGCCCACAAGGCCCGGGCCTTGCGTCACGCCCACAGTGGCGAGCTCCATCGGTGCAATGGGGGCGTCAAGCCCCATGGCCTCGGCGGCCTCCTCCAGGGCAGCATCCACCACGCCCACGATAACCTCAACGTGCTTGCGCGAGGCGATCTCGGGCACCACGCCGCCAAAACGAGCGTGAAAATCAATCTGAGTGGATACCTGGTTGGCAAGCATGTTGCCCTCGGCATCGATGATGGCCACGGCCGTCTCGTCGCACGAGCTCTCGATAGCAAGCACAAGCTGCCGACGGGCAATCTCGGCCGCCTGTTCCTCGCCGCGCTCGGCGGCAGGTTGCGGCCAGGTGCGCGCGGCAGCAGCCGTGGGCTCGGGAGACGCGGCGTCCACAGGCAACACAAGCGGCAGCTGCGCCGTCATGACCAACGCATCGGCACCAGGCCCGTAATAGCCGCGGCGAATGCCGGCGCTGGTAAAGCCGAGCGACTCGTAAAGACCACGGGCAGCCTCGTTGTCGTCCTCCACCTCAAGCGATGCCGAGGTGCAACCGAGCATCTGGGCATCGTAGCTCACGTGCGAAAGCAGCTTGCGCGCGATGCCCTCGCGGCGATGCGTAGAATCGACCGCCACGTCCAGAATCTGAACGTCGTCGTCCACAACCATACCGCCGGCAACGCCGATGATATGACCGTTATCATGCGCCACCCACCAGGAGCGCGGAGCGGGAAGATCTTGCGCTAGTTCATCGAGGAAAAGCTTCGCAGACCACGCCTCATGGTTTGCGCCCGCAAAGCAGGATGCGTCGAGCGCCGCAGCGCCCTCGGCATCCGCCGCGCCCATGGGACGATACTGTAGATGCCTGCCGGCAAGTTCGTCAGCAACGCCTGTTGTCTCGGTGTGGGCGCTTTCGCCCAGACCCAACCGGCGCCGCTCGTTTTCCTCGGCATCGGACAGGCGCGTGTAGATGGGCAGCACACCCGCCGGGTCACCGTCGCCCGTGGCCTCGCTGCGCAACAAGCCCTCCCCCGAGGGCCACCACAGCGAACGCTCCAAGCAACGGGCGGCTTCGTCTTCGGCAAGCAGCTTGCCATAGCGAACAAGGCCATCGCCCGTCAGACGAATCTCTGCCCAATCGGCACGCTCGCGCCATTCGTCCAAAGCGACAGCGGCCTTAACCACGCGCTCGCGGTCAAACAGGCGCTGCGGGCCCGTCTCGTCGATGCGATACAGCGCTGGATAAACCTCGCCGCGCATAGCATCGGCGAGCACGCCCACCAGGCCGCGCTCGCCCGCACGCCAGGCGGTCCAGGCGCAAGCGTCAAGCGTCGAGGCACCCAGCAGCGGCACATTTGCTCCGCAAGCCAGGCCCTTTGCCGTGGAGATGCCAATGCGCACGCCGGTAAAGGAACCCGGGCCGCGGCCCACAACAACAGCATCGACATCGGCGATGCCAAACCCCGCCTCGGCAAGCGCCGCCTGCACGGTGTTCACCAGCTCCACATTGGCGTGGCGGCGGCACATATGGTCGCGCGAGAGCATATGCTCCTCGCCCGTCTCAAGATCGGTCCAGCGCAGGGCGCAAACCAGCATATCGGTCGAAGTATCAATCGCCACGGTAAGGGCGCGTTTGCTATTCAGCGTCATCTTTTACAGCCTTGTCAATCTGCCTAGCCAGCTCTTCTGCTCTCGCTCCGTACGGCTTTAAAACAACCGTACGCTTATTCTCGTCATCTGCATCTCTCGAAATCACGACCGAGAGATACTCGTCGCACAGCTCGTCTTGGAACTGCTCGCCCCATTCAAGGAGGCAGGCGCCCTCATATCCCAATACGTCAAAAATGCCGGTATCTTCCAGCTCATAGGCATGCTCAAGGCGATACAGGTCAAAATGGAACAGGGGAATCCTTCCACCATCATGCACAGCCATCAGGGCAAACGTAGGGCTCGTCACCGGATGCTCGTCGCCAAGGCTACGGCTCACGCCCTTGGTGAAGTGCGTCTTGCCCACGCCAAGGCCGCCCGTGAGCACAAGGATGTCGCCATCCGCAAGCGCCGGTGCCACAAGCTCGCCGAGATGCTCGGTATCCGCCGCGCATGCACTCTCATAGCGCAGAGCTTCTATTCGTTTGAGCATCTATCTCTCCGCTTCCTGTTCTTTATTGTTGTCCACCGTAGATGCCGCGTGGCGCGCCAGGTAGTCTCCCAGCATGCAAAAGTCCTGTTCCAGCAGCTTTTGCCATTCCGGGTTGCGCAGGGCAGCAGCGGGATGGAACGTGGGCATGACCACAAAGTGGCCCATCTGATGAAAACGCCCGCGCAGGCGCGTGATGCCTATCTCGGTCTTAAGGACAAAATGCGTCGCGGGATTTCCCAGCGTAACGATAACGTCCGGCCAAATGCTTCGGATCTGCTCGCGCAAAAACGGCGAGCAGGCAAGCACTTCTTCTGGACGCGGATTGCGATTTCCCGGAGGACGGCATTTGAGTACATTGGCGATGTAGACCTCCTCGCGCGTCAGACCCGCCAAAGACAGGATGCCGTTGAGGTCCTCGCCCGCAGCGCCCACAAAGGGCTCTCCCTGCAGGTCTTCATTGCGACCCGGTGCTTCGCCCACAAACATCACGCGTGCATGAGGATTGCCCGTGCCAAAGACGATCTTGGTCCTTGTTTGGCACAGCTGGCACAGGCGACAGTCGCCAAGCACCGCCCGAATCTCGTCGAGCGTTACCTCGCGCGGCTTTTGGCGCGTGTGCCCCGGAATCTGCATGACACCCATGAGCGACCTCTACACGTAAACCTTATCGAGACGCATGCCAAAGCCGCATGCCACCTCGTAATTGATAGTGCCGCGCAAGCGCGCCATCTCGTCCATGGTGATCTCGGCATCGCCATCGCGACCGATGATGGTCATCACGTCCCCGTAGTTCGCCTCGGGCATGCGGCCCATCGAGGTCTCGGAGATGGCGACCATGCATTGATCCATGCAGATATTGCCCACCTGGCGAATGCGCTCGCCCTGATAGAGAACGTCCATGCGATTGGAAAGGGTGCGCGAGAGGCCGTCGGCATAACCAATCGGCAACGTGCAGATTTGCACGCGCGTCCGAGGCACGCGATAGGTAAAGCCATAACCCACGCCCTCGCCCATGGCAGGATGCGCCACGCGCGTTACGCGGGCGCGGACGCTCATCACCGGGTCAAGCGGGAAGATCGGACGCGTTGTCTCGCAAGGCTGCAGGCCATATAGACCGATGCCTGCACGGATCATGTCGTAATGGGTCGAGGGGTCCAAGATAGACGCTGGCGTGTTGTCGCAGTGGACGATGCCACATTCAAAGCCGGCATCTTTCATGGCAGCGACCGCTTCGTCAAAACGCTTGCACTGAAGCTTGTAGTCCCAACCGCTCTGCTCGTCGGCGGTGGCAAAATGCGTGAACACGCCGTCGCACTGAATACCGCGATGGAAGTGGATCGAACGGCGGAACTCGATCACATCCGCGTAATGCACGCCAATGCGATTCATGCCCGTCTCGATAGCCATATGGTACTTGCCAATCTTACCCAGCTGCGACGCACGCTCGCCATACGCAAGAGCAAACTCAAAGGTATAGACCGAAGGCATGATGTCATGCTCGAGCAGCAGATCGATAGACTCGGCAGGGGGCTCGCTCAACAGCAAGATAGGCGATACGATGCCGCCTTCGCGCAGCTCAATGCCTTCCTTGACCGTAGCCACAGCAAACATATCGGCACCGGTCGCATACATGATCTTGGCGCAGGCAACGGCACCGTGGCCGTAAGCGTCGGCCTTGACCACGCAGCACAAGCGCTGGCGCGGGTTCAGCAGGTTTTTAAATGCGCGCGTGTTACGACGCAGCGCACCCTGGTTGATCTCGACCCAGGACCAGCGGTCTTGTGGCAGCCTTGAGATGGCCATCTTACTCCCCCTCGGAATCGAGCGCGCCCAAGTCCTTAAGCGCCTCGTTCTCCACCAGTTGCATGGCTTCGCCGATATAGTCAATAAGGTCCGTGGCGATCACGCTTTTCTCGCCATACTCGGTAGCAGCGGCAAAACCGGTATACGAATGAATCGAGACTGCATAGGAAAGAGCGAGCTCCCACACGTCAACCTCGGCATGGAGCGTGGCGATGGTGCCGGAAATGATACCGGCAAGAACGTCGCCCGAGCCCGCCGTGGCAAGAGAGGCAGGACCGCTTGTGGGAATCAAAACGCGCTCGACACCAACAACCGCCGTGGTTGGCCCCTTGCAGACGATAACCATGTTGTCCGAGCCGCCGGCCCACAAAATCTTCTGGGCGGCATCGATGGCGGTGCCCAGATCGTAGACCTCGTCCTCCTCCCCCACCAAGCGCGAAAGCTCGCGATAGTGCGGGGTCATAATAAGTGGCGCCTCGCGACGATACATGTCGGGGGTCTTCTCAATGCCGTCGATCGCGATGCGCGAAAGGCAGTTGAGGGCGTCGGCATCGAGCACCAGAGGAACATCGAGCTCAAGCAGGCCGGTCACAACCTGCATGCAGCCCGCGCTTGTCATCATACCAGGACCGCACAGCACGCAGTCGTACTTCTTTGCAAGCTCGCACACGATGGAACGGGCAGCCGCGCCAAACGCACCGCGAGAATCGGACGGAATAGCATGAACCGGAACCGAAGGAAGCGCCATGCGAATAAGGTTGGCGCAAGCATCGGGAGCGGCCACCGCCACATACCCCGCGCCGGCACGCGCCGCCGCCTTCGCTGCCATCATGGCAGCGCCGGGGTAAGACGCAGAACCCGCAACTACCAGGACAGAGCCACGCGAATACTTGTCAATTGAAGCCGGAAGACCCGTGATATAGTCGATGAGGTCGCCTGCCTGGACTATCTCGGCTGCGTGATCGACGTCGCCAATCACCTCGTCAAGCTTGTCGTACAGCTCGCCTACCTGGATGTCACCCACATACTCGGGGCCGTCACCACTATAGAGGCCAATCTTGGGGGCAAGCATCGTCAGCGTCTTGTCGGCACGAATGCAGCAGTCCTCGACAACGCCCGTCTGCGCGTTAAGACCCGAGGGGACATCGGCAGAAACAACAAACGAAGACAGTTCGTTTACAGCAGGGATCCAAATGCTAAAAGGCGGACGAGGCGCACCGTGAAAGCCCGTTCCCAAAATGGCATCGACGATCACGTCGGCCTGCTCGCCAAGCTCCATCAGTTCATCGCGCGACGGGCCAACGACCACGTTAACGTCACGACCAGCGGTGCGGCGAGCGACATGACGCGCAAGGGCACTTGGAATCTCACTTGGATCGACCGGCGAGACAACATCGACATGGATATCTTTCTGCTGAAGAATATCCGCAGCAACCCAACCGTCACCGCCGTTGTTGCCAAAACCGGTCAACACGAGCACGCGGCTCGGATGCTCGGCTTCGACAACCGAAGCGAGAAGCTCTCCTGCGTGCTCCATGAGCTCTGCCTTCGAAGTGCCCTCACGTTCGATGATGTCTTCAAGTCGAGTAACTTCCTCGATATTCAAAATCGGCTTCATCTAGCGCTCCTCATTCTCAAGAGCCTCATCGCCGCTCTGGACGCGCTCGAGCTCGTCGAGAACCGAGCGCGCCTCCCTAAACGATTGCGCGATGCGCTGTTTTTCATCTTGTGCGGTCTGTTTTGCCTTAGGGCGCGTCTCCTCGGTCAAGGCCATGGCATTGGCGATGGCAAGATCGCCCGTTGCGGAAAGCGAGAGCGCGAACTCAACAATGCCACGCTCCTCTGCCAGCTCTTTTGCCCGTCCGGCCAAAAGAACAGCCGGCCGGCCATTTTGCCCAGCCGTAACCGAAACATCCTTGCGGCCTACGCCCTTAAAGCCTGTACCCAGCGCCTTGAGCACCGCCTCGCGGGCGGCAAAGCGGCAAGCATACTGAGCCATGGGACGAGAGGAGGTTTCGCAAAACTCAACTTCTTCGGCCGTGAAAACGCGCGTGAAGAACCTAGGCGTAACCTGGCGGATACGCTCCATGCGAGAAATCTGAACAATATCGACACCGACGCCGGCTTCTGCCATCACGACCCCCTTTGGCAATCAAATAGAACCATTTGTCTATTGTATCCACTCAAGAGGAGCTACGGGGTGGGCATACAAGAATGACGAAGGGCATCGAAGCAAATCCAGCACCATCACCGACGCCCCATACAAAAAGCCACGCATTGGAATCATGCTGAGAAACATTGGCTTCATTGCGTGCAGCGACGAAGTGGCCTTTAGGAACGACCATGAGCCCAATTCAAATGAACATACCGTCCTGGGCTTAGAGATAATCAGCGGATTGAACGATGAGCTAGTCGATGCTGTCGTTCGATATCATCACAGCACGCTCGAGAGCAACGACTACCCTACCGACCCCTCAAACGATATTCTCAAGTGCGTAAACATCGCGCTTATGTGCAACAGGCTTGAAGAGCTGGTTTAGGGCCCAGACCCAAGTCCGAAACAGGAGGCACTGGAGCCCATTCGAGCGGAGACGGAGGAGGGGTAATGGCCTCAGGAGGAAGCTGAGCTCCTCGCAAGGCTGCTATCAAACTAGACGAGGCGCCAAGCCCACTACCACTCGAAAAATAAGGGGAGGATGCGCCTAAGCGATAACTATTAGAGGGGCCCGAAAGGGCTCCTTCATCCCTATCAAGAAACTATGAAGCAATACAAGGGCGACGCCCAGCAAAGGCCCCCGCGGCATGAAAAAAGGGCCCCGGAGGGCCCTCGGCTGAACGATATGGA
>CATWBG010000031.1:0-13223 GCA_958348985.1 uncultured Collinsella sp.
GACGTCATCGAGCTCTTCAAGAAGATCTGCCCGGCAGCCTAGCCGCGCGTCTTTAAAGAAGACGCCCGAAAAACCAGTTTGAGCGCAAGGCCAACCCTACAAGCCTTTCTCTTAGCGGGTGCCGGTTCTCCGGCACCCGTTTCACGCTCTTGAGGCTGCACAAAGCCCTTAAATGCTACGATTACATCGTTATTGGCAACAACCAAGCAGTAACGTCAAAGGAACCAATGTGAAAGTCGAACCCGTTAAGAAAGAAACGCTCACCGAGCAGATAATGAACCAACTTGCCGACAAGATCACGTCCGGCGAGCTTAAGCCCGGAGAGCGCCTGCCTGACGAGCGCTCGCTTGCCGAGATGTTTGGCGTGACACGCAGCCGCATTCGCGAAGCCTTGCGCGCACTCTCCCTTATCGGGTTGATTGACATCCGGCCTGGGGGAGGCTCTTTTGTCTCCGATCAAAGCGCTCAGATTCCCGCCGAAACAATTCTTTGGAGCTATCATCGCGAGATTTCCGATTATGAGAACCTCTACGATGCACGCAAACTCATTGAGGGAACCGTCTACCTTGCGTGTTTTGACAAGCGTACCGATGAAATTACCGATGCGCTTCAGGATTATGCCGAAAAGCTTCTTTCGCTCGACACAGCCGAGGTGTCCTCGGAAGACCTCTCCGATCTTTTGGACGAGATTGACACCTATGTGGGCGTGAACTGCGGTAACGGAATCTTCCACAAACTCATGCAGACCATGATTGTCCTACGTCGCGAATCCGCACTTAAAATTCTTTCGGCTTCTGCTTCGCGTGAAAGCTCGATTCTTTGGCGCGTTAAAATCTTGAAAGCATTTGCACAGGAAGACCGCTCGCGCCTAGCTTCCAATATCGATGCCTTCTTTGCCAACTCCATTTCCCAACTTCTGGAAGAGTAGATTGCCCTCTTTTCCCCGCAAAACGAATGGACCGAGCCCCCACGGGAAGGCTCGGTCCATTTTCCCTGAATGCTTCGGTGAAATAGAAAGGCTACTTCACCAGATTGCTCGCAACGACCGCATCAACATGAGCAGCAGCGGCGTCGTTCAGGGGCAAGAACGGTTTACGCATCGCACCCACGTTCACGCCGCGTTTGGCCAAAATATGCTTAATCGAGGGAAAGAGACCCTCCCCCATGATAGCTTCCATGATGTTGTTGGCCTTGATCTGAAGCTCGCGCGCCTCGTCGATACGCCCCTCGTTAAACGCGTTGTATACCTTAAGGTAATGAGGCAGCATGAAGTTAAAGGTCGATCCAATAAACCCGTCGCAGCCCATAGCCAAAAAAGAAACCATCTCGTTTTCGAAGCCGCCAAAACACTTAAGGTCTGGATTGATGGCACGCAGGCGCTCCATCTCATAGAGATCGAGATTGGTGTGTTTAATGCCAGTGATGGAACCCGATGCGAACATCGCACGCGTATCGGCATCGTAAAGGTTAAGCGTCCTTTTAGTGTTCATGGGAATGTTGTAGTAGTAGATGCCGTGGCCAACCGCAGAAGCAAGATCGTCATAGTATCCCGCCACCGCAGCCGAGGAATAACCGAAGTAAATGGGCGGCGTTGCAGCAATACGTTCATAGCCCATCTCAGAAGCTGCCTTGGCATAACGTACGCTCTCGTCGGTGCCGCAAGAACCCACGTGTGCAAAAAGCGTACAACGCTCCTTATATTCTGCGAAAACCTCAAACAGGTGCAGATGCTCTTCGGGGGTCAACAAAAAGCACTCGCCAGAAGATCCCGCAACAAAAAAGCCAGCTGCCCCCTCTTCAAGATTCGCCTCGACCATCTGACGAATGACGTCGTCGTTAATCTTTCCGCTCTCGTCGAAGGGGACCATCGACGCGACATACAAGCCTTCTATCTCTTCCTCTTTCAAAACAAGGGAGGCGCCGACCTGGCGCCTCCCGCTCCATGTGTCAAACCTGCATTAGTCCAGGTGATAAACTTCCTTCATATCAACCCAAGGGCCATCTTCCGTAAATGGCTTCATGCAGGGAACAACTGCCGCCCACCACTCCTGCGTCGTGGGATCCGCGGCCATCTTGGCCATATCCGCCTCATAATCATCGCCTGTGTACTCGTAGTACGAGAACAGCAGGCCGTCATAGTAATAAATCGAGTAGTTTTGCAGGTTGCAGGCCTTAATCATCTCGTTGACGCCCTCAAACGGCGCAGCATGATAGTTGGCGTACTTCTTGTAGCCCTCCTCGCCGTCGGTACGAGAAACAGATCCAAAGCGAATAACCTTACCCATAATGAATCTCCATTCATTTGTGTGCGTCAGATTTGGCGCACGTGTCTTTACTTAAGGCCGTATACACGGCGCGCGTTCTCGGCAAAAAGCGCTTCGCGATCGGCAGCATCGAGCCCCTCGGTTATTGTGAGCATGGCGCACACCCACTCATCGAATGTCATCGCTATGTTCAAAACCGGATAATTGCTGGCAAAAACGACCTTGTCGGCATCGAACGCATCCAGAGCAACGTCGACGGAACGAGCCAGGTTCTCGGTCGACCAGGGCTTCATGGGGTTCAATCCAGAAACCTTACAGACCACGTTATCCAGACGCCCAAGCAGTGCCATATTGCGCTTCCATGCGTCCTGGTAAGCGCGATCCTCCTCAGAAGGATTGGCCTGCCCCATGATGTCGGCGTCGACGATGCCCATATGGTTTAAGACGATGGTGGTGTTGGGGCACTCTTTGGCAACCGTCTCCAGGTCTCTCAGCTCAGGGCAGCGCAGGCATCCCTCAAAGACCAAGCCGAGCTCGCCCAGGCGACGAACGTTTGCCAAAAACTGCGGCTCAAGACACGTTCCCGGCTTTGCGCTTGGCACGTGCAGAACCTGACGCACGCCCTTGATTTGCGGCTTCGCGCCCCATTCAGTGATATAGGCATCAAACTCGGGGATCGTCATGTCTCCCGAAATACAGGCGCCGCCGTAAATGCATCCTGGATCAGAAACCATCTAACACGCAAGCTCGTTTTCGCGCGGACGCTCTTCGGGGGCCATGTCAACCTCGATATACACGGCCTGCTCAACGTGATATCCATGGTCGGTCGCCTGGTCGGCCACGTAGTTGCTCGCCGCCCACGTGCGCTTTAGAACCGGACCCTCTCCATCAAGCCAGGGCAGACGATAGTGATCCAAATCCCAAACATGCACGTGAGTATCGATAACGTTCATCATGCTCAGCAGCCCCTCAGAATCAATCGTTTTTGCTTACTCGCTGTAGTCGACCGGGGTGCCGCCCTCGGCACTCGACTTGTAGCACGCCTCGACAACGCACATGGTATGGAACGCGTCCTCAACCGAGTTCATGTACTCATAGTTGGGATCGTCAAGCTTCTTCATCAGGCCGCCCATGGTGCCGATGAACGCCTCGTTAAACCAGCTGCCACGGACGGGAAGCTCTTTCCACTCGCCCTCGTCAAAGGTGATGTACTCAACGCGATCGGGCTCGCCCTCGGGATAGTCATACATCAGGCCGAGCTTGACACGGATGGCGCCCTTGAGTCCCTCGATCTTGAAAATCGACTCCTGATACTTCTTCGCATAGTTGTGATTGAAGTTGATATGCAGGTTAACGCGCAGGTCATCACCGTAATCCATAATGATAGCGGTGCGGGTCTGGGCAAGATCGCGCATCTTGGGATGCTGCATGGTCTTGCAGTAAACCGACTTGGGATCGCCTACCAGGGAGCGAATGTTGTCGATGTAATGGATGGAGTGGTAATTGATCTCCACGCGATCCTTGGGGAACAGGAACGGCCAGAGGTTCCAGGGCTGCTCGCCAACCAGACGATGGTCGATATCGACTACCTCACCAATCACACCGCGGTTGATAAGGTCGCGCACGGCAATCATATAGGGGGCCTGACGCAGCTGGAAGTTAATGCCCGCAGTGAGATTCTTCTCATGGCAGATGCGAAGAATCTCGCGAGCCTGCTCGATGCTCTCGCCCATGGGCTTTTGAATCAAAACACCCGCATTGTCAGGAAGCTGAACCAGGATCTCCGGAATCGCATTCGCAGGAACGGCGATATCGAACACGGCGTCATACTGCTTGCCAAACTCGACGAGCTCCTCGACGGTCCCGGCAACATGAGGGATCCCCCACTCCTCAGCAACTTTTTGGGCAGTCTCGTGACTCAGATCATAGCAAGCCTTGACGGGGAAACCGGCCAGCTTGTAGGCGGGATAGTGGGAGCCCTGGACGATACCACCGGTACCGATGCTCACGATGTTGCGCGGGGTCTTCGGCATCTCGGGACAATACGTAAGTTCATCAATCGAAGAGACGTTATCAACGGCCATGATTTAACTCCTTATGGCTCGAATTAATAGGATGTCGTTGGCTGTTTTAGATGGGACGTAATCGGGGGCTCTCTTCTACATCACATTGGTGATGCCAAGGATGACCAGGGCGACGATGATAACGGCGTTGCCCGCAAGCGCAACATTACGTGCCTTTGCAAATCCGGTCCACTCGCCATCCTTAAAGCCCCAGGCGTTAGCCACAATCAGTGCGAGGCCGTTGAACATGACCCAGCCGACGGCAGGGCCCAGATCGCCAAGCATAGAAGTAGCGAAACCGTACACGCCAAGAGCGGCGAACCAGACGAACGAGGTAAGCAAAACCTTGCCATATGCCTTGCCACAACCAGGCTTGGTGTAGTCGGAGAACGTATGGTTCTTAATCAGCTTATACAGCGCATAGAAGAAGTTAGCGACAAATCCGCCAGCGAAAACGACAGTCCACTGAAGCAGCGATGCGTACATGGGACTAACGCCATCTGCCACGGCGATTCCCACCGGGGTGCCAGACGCGGTCGCGCCAATGTTGATGGCGGCAGAGCCGGCGCCCGATGCGAGAGCCATGATGAAGCCGACCATGAACAGAGACTTCTTGCCGCCTTGAGAATCAGAAGAATCCTCTTCTCCCTGCTCGGCACGCTTCATGAAACCAGCCTTGGAAAGAACGATGACGCCAACCATCAAAATGGCCTGGCCAACAAGAATCAGGCCCAACACGCCGGCGGATGGCCACGTACCCAGAAGAGCCATGGGAACCAAGCTGCCCAACAGGTTCGAAAGACCAAGGTTGATACCCGTCACCAGCGAAACGCCAATGTAGTCAATAGCGCGGCTGTACCAGATCGAGCTGATGCCCCAAAAGAAACCGGCGAGGGCACCACCGATGAGCATAGGCAACGGGGTCTGCTGCAGATAGGTAAAATAGTTGCCGCCAATTCCGATGAATGCCCAAATATGCGGCATGAGCAAAACGCCGACGATAGAAAAGAGCGCCCAGAAGGCCTCCCACGAGAACGGTTGATACTTTTTAAAACAGATACCGAAACTTCCCTGGAACAGGGTCGCGAGCAATAGGACTCCAAATGCTGCTGCCACCTTGATCTCCTTTTCTCGAGTGTGCTGCGAGAGACTGGCCCGCGGTTGCCGCGCTCTCTGGTAGCACCAATTCTTATTCAAGGCTCTTCGATTTGGCAATAACGATTGTAAAACTCAGCTAATTTAGCGATAAACGGTATAAAAAACCGTTTAGGCGTAATTTTGGTACTACCACGGTTCATGCACATCCGATATTTCATACGTACTAGACAGCATCTGGTACTACCAATTATACTGTCACAGACAGAGAACCGCTCAAGAAGGGATCAATATCATATGAGCACGACGCTAAAAGGAATCACTTGGAACCACAGTCGAGGATTCACTTCGATCGTCGGCGTTGCCCAGCGTTTTTCCGAGCTCAACCCAGGAATCGACATCGTATGGGAGAAGCGTTCTCTCTCCGAGTTCGAAAGCAAGCCCATTCAGATGCTCGCACAAGACTATGACTTCTTAGTCATCGATCACCCCTGGGCAGGGTTTGCCGCAAAGCACAATGTTTTGCTGCCACTTAATAGCTACCTGCCTGCCGGATTCTTGGCGGATCAAGCAGACAATTCAGTTGGCAAATCTCATGTCAGCTATAACTTCAACGGATTCCAGGCTGCGCTCGCCATCGACGCCGCCAGTCCCGTTTCCATCTATCGTCCCGACAAGATGGACGCCTCCCAGGTACCCCACGACTTTGAAGACGTCATCGAGCTCGCTAAAACCGGCGCGGTAATCTATGCCGCAACGCCAACGTATCTACTCATGGATTTCTACGCCATGTGTGCAACTTCCGGCGGTGCTCTTTTTGACGAAAGCGACCCCGAGCACGTTGTAGATGCAGCCCATGGCCAAGCCGTTTTGGAAGACATGCGCCGTCTTGCCACGAGCTGCCCGAGCGATGTCTTTTCCTACAACACCATCGACCTTCATGAAGCCCTGGCGACCAGCGACACGGCAACGTATTGCCCCTTTGTATACGGATATGTCAATTACTCGCGCCGCGGCTATGCCCAGCACGTGCTTAAAGCCGGCAACATCATCAACTACCACGGTCACATGCTGCAGGGCGTACTGGGAGGGACCGGCCTCGCCATCTCTTCCCAATGCAAGCACATCGACGAAGCCGTAGCGTTTGCCCAGTACGCACTCTCCCCCGAAATTCAACGCACCCTGTATTGTGACTGTGGGGGTCAACCGGGGCATCGCGCCGCATGGTTTGACGAAGAGTGCAATCGCGCAACGCTCAACTTCTATAAGGATACGCTCGAGTCGCTCGACCACGCCTATTTGCGCCCGCGCTACAGCGGCTATCTCACCTTCCAGGACAATGCCGGCGTGATCATCCGAGATTACGTGCAATCGGGTGGCGATGTAGCCGCAACGCTGAAAAAACTCAATGAACTCTACGTCAGCTCTCGTGAGCAATAGACGGAAGGAAGATCGATTATGAAACCGCTCGAGGGAATCTTGGTGCTGGATTTTTGCCAGTATCTCGCAGGTCCATCAGCAGCACTGCGCTTAGCTGACCTTGGGGCCCGCGTCATCAAGGTCGAACGCCCCGGCTCGGGAGACGGCTCGCGTCGCCTAATTCTAGAAGGCTGCACATCTGACGGTGACGGCCTCAATTTCCATACCATCAACCGCAATAAGCAAAGCATCGAGCTCAACACCAAAAGCCCTGAAGGCCTTGCTATGGCAAAAAAGCTCATTGCCCAAGCAGACGTTCTCATCGAAAGTTTTCGCCCCGGCGTCATGGATAAGCTTGGTCTTGGATACAACGAAGTCCATGCTCTGAATCCTCGCCTTGTATACGCAAGCATAAGCGGCTACGGGGCCGCCAGCCCCTGGGCGGCGAAGCCAGGACAAGACCTGCTGGTACAGTCGCTCTCCGGCCTGGCTTGGCTCAATGGCAATGCAGACCAACCGCCCATGCCGTTCGCACTTTCTCTGGCAGATTCCTATACGGGTGTCCATGCCGCAGAGGGTATCCTCGCCTGTCTTGTTCGCCGCGAAATCACGAACGAAGGCGGACATGTCGAGGTAAGTTTGCTCGCTTCCGTACTCGATCTTCAATTTGAAGTTATCACCACGTATCTCAACGATGGAAACAAGGCCCCCAAGCGCAGTGAATTCAACAACGCGCACGCCTACTTGGCCGCCCCGTACGGAATCTACGAAACATCTGACGGTTATATCGCTCTGGCCATGGGCTCGGTTGTCGAATTGGGACAGATTATCGGCTCCGAACAGGTCGCGTCCCATACCGATGAATCCGAACGGTTCACCAATAGAGACGCCATCAAGCGTGACATCCAGGCAGTGCTTGAAACGGACACAACCGCCAACTGGCTAAGCAAGCTAGAAAAGCACGATTTCTGGTGTTCCGATGTCTATACCTGGGAAAAGCTCGTTGCATCCGTGGCCTTTAAGGCGCTTGATTTCATTCAGGATGTTAGCCGTGTTGCGGGACAGCAGGTACTCACCACTCGTTGCCCCATCAGTTTTGCGGGAGAGGACTTTGGCGCTTCAAAGCCCGCACCACGCCTGGGCGAGGACACAGGGGCGATCATTGACGAATTTCATCTCAACGACACGAAGGAGGCGTAACCATGAAACCGCTCGAGGGAATTACCGTCCTGGATTTCAGCCAGTTCCTCTCTGCACCGTCCGCGACGTTGCGCCTTGCAGACCTGGGAGCCAAAGTCATCAAAATTGAGCGCCCGGGCATCGGCGACATTTGCCGCACGATGTATATCTCAAACTGCAAGATCGATGGCGACAGCTCGTTGTTTCACGCCATCAACCGTAACAAAGAGAGCATTGCACTTGACCTTAAAGACCCTGCCACAAAACCGCAGCTCGAAAGGCTGATTCTTGAAGCCGACGTCATGGTGGTCAATTATCGCCCCGGCGTCGCCGCACGCCTCGGCGTTGATTACGAGTCGGCAGCAAAGATTAACCCGTCTATCGTCTACGGCGAAGTCACCGGTTACGGCACCACAGGACCTTGGGTCAAGAAACCCGGACAAGACCTTCTTGCTCAAGCCCTTTCCGGCATCTGCTGGCTTAATGGCAACGCAGACCAAGCACCCATGCCCATGGGCCTTTCGGTAGGCGACCTCTTTGCCGGGCAGCACTTGGCACAGGGAATCCTGGCCGCCATCCTGCGCAACAAGCGAGAAGGCATTGGGGCTCATGTTGAGGTAAACCTCATGAAATCCCTGCTCGACGCCCAGTTTGAGGTCTTTACTACCTATTTAAACGACGGACAAAAGCCACCGGTGCGCAGCAAAATCAATAACGCGAGCGCCTTCATCGATGCACCCTACGGCATCTACGAAACCGAAGACGGGTTTATCGCCATCGCTATGGTCCCCATCCCCCGCCTCGGAGAGCTCATCGGATGCGACGCACTGCAAGGATACACAGATCCGCAGGACTGGCACATCAAGCGCGACGAGATCAAGTGCGTGCTGGCCGAGCATCTTTCCAGCAACACAACGCAGCACTGGCTTTCCTTGCTGGAACCAGCAGACATCTGGTGCTCAGACGTCTACACATGGAAAAAACTCATGGCGACCGATGCCTTTGACAGCCTTCATATGATTCAGACAGTCAAGCGAAGCAACGGCACCGAGATTCATACCACATGCTGTCCCATCATCATCGACGGGCAGCGTCCCCAAGGTGGACCCGCGGCACCAACCGTAGGACAAGATACCGATAAGTATATTGCTTAGGAAAAGGAGTCAATCATGGACGAGCAGGCATACTATTTTGAGGACTATCAGCTGGGAAACACCCGTACCACGGGCGGCAAGACTATCACCGAGGCCGACATCGTGATTCACGCCGGCCAAACGGGCGACTTCTTTCCGCACCACGTAGACGCCGATTGGTGCGAGAAGCACGACTTTGGTCAGCGCATCGCCCATGGCACGCTGACCTTCAGCGTGGGAGTTGGCCTCACCGCTTCGTTTATCAACCCCGTTGCCTTCTCGTATGGCTATGACCATATTCGCTTTATCAAACCGGTCTACATCGGCGATACCATCCACACGGTGGTTACCATCAGCGACAAGAAAGACCATAAGAAGCACGCCGACAAAGGCATCGTGACCGAGCATCTCGACATCATTAACCAGAAGGGCGAAACCGTTATGGTCGCCGACCATCTGCTGATGTGCCAGAAGCGTGATGCATAGAGGCCTCGGTCATCTCATCCAAACACAAAGGCACCGCTGCGAGAAGATCCTTGCAGCGGTGCCTTGTTCATGTCAACTAGACCTCAGAGCCTCGGTAAAACGAGCGTCCTGGGTTAATCCCAAGGGTCGCGCTCGAACAGCGGCTCGCGCTCGGGGCGTCGATCGGAATACGGGTCGTAGCCGTCGTCATCTTCATTCTCCGCACGAATAAACGGGTCTTTGGGCTTGAGTGCCACCTTGACCTCGGCTGCCGTCTTATTGTCCTTATCACTTGCCATATCCGCTCCCCAATCGTCGTTGCCACCATCCTAGCATGCACCGCACGCAAAAGGCTCGGCCTCCAGTTGCCTGGAAGCCGAGCCAAATCGTACAAGGGACCTTAGACGCCCGCGGCGCTACTCCTTTGGCGCCTCAAACGGAGCGTCAAGGACCTCATCGCTCGAGCCCAAGTCCCTGGACTCCACTCCCGCGACCTCAAACTTGCCATCGGAGTCCACATCGAGTGAAATCTTGTCGCCCTCGTGAGCGCGGCCGTCGATAATCGCCGCGGCGATAGCATCCACGACCTCGCGCTGCACCAGACGCTTGAGCGGACGAGCACCAAACACAGGGTCCAGACCGCCCACGGCGAGCATCTGCTTGGCAGCAGGCGTGATCTCGAGCTCCATGCGCTCCTTTACCAGGCGGGCGCGCACATCCTTGAGCTGGATGTCGACGATCTTTTGGATCTGCTCCATGCCAAGGGGATGGAACACCACAATGTCGTCGATACGGTTGAGGAACTCGGGGCGGAAGGTCTTGGCCATCGCAGCGTCAACCTGACGGCGCATCTTGGCCTCGTCCTTGCCCGAAAGCTCGGCGATCGCGCTAGAGCCCACGTTGGACGTCATGATGATGATCGTGTTCTTGAAGGACACCTGGCGGCCCTGGCCATCGGTCAAGCGACCATCATCGAGCACCTGCAGCAAGATGTTGAAGACATCCGGGTGAGCCTTCTCCATCTCGTCGAGCAAGATCACGCTGTACGGACGACGGCGCACGGCCTCGGTAAGCTGACCGCCCTCGTCGTAACCCACATATCCCGGAGGAGCACCGATCAGACGCTGGACCGAGAACTTCTCCATGTATTCGGACATGTCGATACGCACGAGCGCGCGCTCATCATCGAACAAGCACTCGGCAAGCGCCTTGGCAAGCTCGGTTTTGCCCACGCCGGTAGGACCCAGGAAGAAGAAGCTGCCGATGGGCTTATTGGGGTCGGAAAGGCCCGCACGGCTACGACGCACGGCAGCGGCAACCGCCGAGACGGCCTCGTCTTGGCCGATAACGCGCTTATGCAACTCGCCCTCGAGATTCTTGAGCTTATCGAGCTCGCCTTGCATCATCTTGGAAACGGGCACGCCGGTCCACGCGCTCACGACCTCGGCGATCTCGTCGGAGGTCACCTGCTCGTTGAGCCCCTCGCCGTCCTTGCCCTTTTGCTCTTCGAGCGCCGCCTCGGCCGCCTGAATCTCCTGAGTCAAAACCGGGATCACGCTAAAGCGCAGCTCGGAGGCGCGAGCAAGGTCGCCGTTGCGCGTGGCGCGCTCCTCTTCGCTCTTGGCGTCGTCGAGTTTACCTTTGAGCTCCTGCACGTGGTCGATCGCGTTTTTCTGGTTAAGCCAGCCCGCCTTTTGCACGTTGAGCTTTTCTTGGACCTCCGCAATCTCTTGGCGCAAAGTCTCCAAGCGCTCCTTGGAGGCATCGTCTGTCTCCTTCATGAGCGCCTGCTCCTCGATTTGCATCTGCGTGAGCTGACGCGTTGTGGCATCGATCTCGACCGGCATGGAGTCAAGCTCCATGCGCAGGCGGCTTGCAGCCTCGTCTACCAAGTCGATGGCCTTGTCGGGCAAGAAGCGGTCGGCGATGTAGCGGTCGGAAAGATCGGCTGCGGCCACCAGCGCACTATCGGTGATATGTACGCCATGGAAAATCTCGTACTTCTCCTTTAGGCCACGCAAGATAGAGATGGTGTCCTCAACGGTGGGCTCGCTTACCAGTACCGTTTGGAAACGACGCGCAAGAGCGGCATCCTTCTCGATGTACTTGCGATACTCGTCGAGCGTAGTGGCGCCGATTGCATGCAGGGCACCGCGGGCAAGCGCCGGCTTTAGGATATTGCCGGCGTCCATCGAGCCCTCGGTAGCGCCCGCGCCCACGATGGTGTGGAGCTCATCGATGAACAGGATGACCTTACCGTCCGACTTCTCAACCTCTTTGAGCACGGCCTTCAAGCGGTCCTCAAACTCGCCGCGGTACTTGGCGCCAGCCACCAGGGCGCTCATGTCCAACTCGATAAGGTCGCGGTCGCGCAGCGTGCTGGGCACGTCGCCGGCCACAATACGCTGAGCGATGCCCTCGACGATGGCCGTCTTGCCGACGCCCGGCTCGCCAATGAGCACGGGGTTGTTCTTGGTACGACGCGAAAGAACCTGAATGGTACGGCGAATCTCGTCGGTGCGGCCAATTACCGGGTCAAGCTTGCCGGCGCGCGCAAGGTCGCAGATGTTGCGGCCGTACTGCTCCAGCGCCTCGAACTGAGTCTTGTCCTCGGCAGAGGTAACGCGATCATCGCCGCGCAGCTCCTCGTAGACCTGCTCGATGCGCTCGCGCGTGACGCCCGCATTGTTGAGGATGCGGCCTGCATCTCCCTTATCCTCGGCGAGCGCCATGAGCAGGTGCTCAGTCACCACAAAAGAGTCGCCCATCTTAGAGGCCTTTTTCTCGGCCTGATTGAGCACGCGGACCATGTCGTTGGAAAGGCCGATCTGCGCACCATCGCCCGAGACTTTGGGGGCGTCGTCGATTGCCTTTTGCGCAGCCGCTGCGAGCACGGAGGCGTCGGCGCCAATGCGCTCGATGATCACGGAGATGTTGCGCTCGCCAGCACCCAGCAGCGCCGCAAGCAGGTGCACGGGTTCGACCGCGCCCGCTTGAGCGTCAGATGCGATGCCAATGGCTGTCTGGAGAGCTTCGCGAGAAGTCATTGCCAACTTATCAATTCTCATATATCTCACCTCTCTATAGGTGTTGCCCGCGGCGCGGGCGATACTCGCGCCGGAGCGGCCGCCCTACGGGGCGGCGTCCTGTTGTTCGAGAGGTATTGTTACCGGATATGCCCCAAGTTATACATAAATCTAAGTCTCTATATATAAGATTTTATGAGTCGGGAGATGCAGGGACAGTGCAAGACGTGATTTGGCGTCGAGCGCGCCTGTAAAAAATACGGTTATAGGTATGTTGAGACAAGATGCGCAAATATCTCGGCTTTTCGACACCATTTATGCAGGAAAAATAGGTCATCGGATCCTGTCTACTCAGATTTTTCGCTTCAACCTACCTATAACCGTATTTTTTGAAGCAGAGGTCCCAAAAGGCCCCGCTCCTGCCCAAGATCCATTCAAGTGCAGGCGCATCGCTGACCAGCTAACGCCCGCACGGCTCATGCCAACACCTGGAACAGGGCGTCCCAAACAAAACGGCCCCGCTTAATCAGAACCACCCCTAAAAGGGGTGGTTTGCTCTTAGGGTGTAACCCTCGGGTC
>CATWBG010000032.1:0-10478 GCA_958348985.1 uncultured Collinsella sp.
CTCAAGACGGAGTGTCTTAGCACCACTTTTGCATTTTATTCTCGGAAGTCGGGTAAATCTGGCGCGTCTACCAATTCCGCCACGCCCGCAACATGGTCACAGTCTGCATATGATAGCAGAACAGGTGAGGAGGAAAAGGGGTGCATACCTTATCCAGATGACAGGTCCGAAGCGCCGGAGCGCCGCCAGCGCCAGGCGAATCGGTTTCACCTGGCGCCGGCGGTGCGGGAGCACGGGTGCGCGACGCCGGGCATACCCGATCGCTTGGCACCGGCACTTGGCGGAGAACGGGGCCGAGGGCGCGCTACGCGGCCAGGCGGCTCGGATCCACGTAGTCCTCCACCACGGAATCCAGCAGCGCGTCTTTATCGTACACGCGGCCGTCGAGCTTCGGGTCCTTCTGGTCGAGCATCAGGTACTGGCCGTCGGACTGGTTGTCGCCCTGGTCCGTGTCGTCCCAGGTCACGTCCACGACCTTCCAGGTGCCGTCGACGTTCACGAGGTTCCAGGCGTGGCCGTTGTTGTTGGAGCCCGGCTGCGGCGACACGGTACCCGTCACGTAGAGGCTCTTGACCCCCGCCTCGTCGGCGCAGGCCTTGAAGATCGCGGCGTAACCCGAGCACACCACGCGGTTGTCGTCGAGGAGCTCGTAGGCGGCGTAGCCGCGGTGCTTCCAGACGTCCATCGGGTCGACGTCGGCCTTATCCCCTTGGCCGGAGTTCAGGTAGTAGCTGTCCCAGTCGTAGAACAGGCGGTTCGAGAGGGCGGCGTCGAGCGCCTTGACCTTATCCGCGTCGGACATGCCGTCCTGCACGGCGTCGGCCACGATCTGCTTGATCACCTTGTAGGTTTCCTCGCGTTTCTTGTTGAGCGCTGGGATGTCGTTGTCCTCGCCCTCGGCGTTCAGGCCGTTAATGTAGAGCGCCACGGTGACCTTGTCGCCCTCGGTGCGCTCGTTCACGCTCATGCCGCCGGGCCACACCATCGTCATCGGGTTCTGGGCGCAGGCTTCCTCGACCACGTCGGTGATGTCCGGCGCACCCGCCTGGGTGGCGTACTTGGTGATGTCCAGGTACATATTGCCGGCCATGATGTTGCTCGCCACGAACTTCACGTAGTCGGAGCTGCCGGAGACGGGATAGGGAACGTCGGCCGGCTCAGACACGGCCTTGGTCGACTTCTGGATGGCCGCCCAGTCCACGTCGTTGTCGAAGTTCGCGCGCTGCGGCGAGCCGACAGCGGGGTTCGCCTTGGCCATGGCCGTGAGCTGCTCGTCGGCAGCCTTCTCGATCTCGTCCGCGCCGCCCGGCCAGTCCGTGCCGTCCAGCGTGAAGGTGCTGGTGATGAGCGTGTTCCGAACCTTGTAGGGAATCTCGAGCCGCGTGTAGGATCGCTTGGACCAGGTGGAGGGATCGCTCTCGTCCGCGCCCTCGATCATACTGCTGTCCGTGCTCGTCATCTTGGAGACGTCGATGTCGTTCACGATCGAAGCCGCGGTTCCGTCCGCCATGGTCACGTACGTGATGAGCCGGTGGGCGAGGTACGCCTTCGGATCGGCGCGGGAGTCGGGAGCCTGCTGGGCCCAGTCGCTGTTCACGTTGATGGCGTCCTTCACGGGGATCTGGCTCAGCAGGTTGTTGATGCTCTTGAACTGGAAGGGCGACTGCTGGTCATCGGAACCGTCACCCACGGCCACGACGGTGATGGACGTGGCCTTGACCTTGTCCTTCGTAGGGGCGTACGCCACCTCGAGGCCCTGTGCGCCCTGCTTGACCTTTTCGCGGTTGTAGTAGACGGCGTCCTCGTCATCGCCGATCACGAGGTCGTCGAACTGGTAGTTCTGGTGGTAGTTCGAGGCGCCCGCGTCGCCCCACTTGGCAGCGTCGTCGGCGGCGCGCTGCTGGGAGTCCTTGGACTCGGGGTCGTAGTCGAGCGTGTTGATCTTCGTGTCCGTGGTGGTGGCGAGCAGCGACAGCTCGACGCCTTGGGAGGGGTCGGAGACCGTGGGGTCCACCGTCTTCATGTACACCTTGTACTTCTTGGCACCGTCCACCTTGTCCCAGGAGATGCCGAGGCCGCCGTCGTCCTGGACCGCGAACTGCAGGTTCTGCGGGGCGGCGAACTGGTTCTCGGGCGCGTTCACGTCGTCCTGCACGGTGAAGTAGGTGACCTGAGGCTTCTCGAGCTTCTTGCCGTCCGAGCCGATGTAGCGCACCAGGTAGTAGCCCCCGAAGCCGTACCAGCGGCCCCAGGCACCCTTGAGGGTGTCCTTATGGAAGATGTCGTCGCCGTCCACGTCGTCTAAGTCCTTGGACTTGTCGCGGCACGTGACGAACGTCGGCTCCACCTGGAGCTCGTTCTTGCCGTCATCATTCACCTGCGTGACCTGGATGGGGATCTCCTCGGTGAGGGCGCCGTCGGCGAAGACGCGGGCGGAGCCGGTGGCGTCCGCGATCTGGTAGTCGCCGGTGGCCTCGTCGCCGATGTTCTCGAGACCCAGGTCCACGCCGTCGTCGAGCTCGAAGTCGAACTCGTGGTCGGGCTCGAGGTCGCGCTGCGGCGTCTGGAGGTCGTACTTGTCGGGGCTGAGGTTGTCGGAGTAGGCGTCGCCCATGGAGAGCTGCGCCGCCTGCTGGCGGAAGGGTCCGAACTCGATGAAGAAGCGCACGCCCGTGAACGCGAGCCAGACGACGAGGACGATCGCGGCCACCTTGAGCACACGGTGGCGCTTCTTGGGCTTGCCGCCGTAGTCGTTGAAGTCGGGAGCCGCCTCCCCGAACGCGCCGCCAGTGGCGGCACCGTCCGAGGCGACGGCCCCTTGCTCCTCAACCGGCTTCTCTTCGTCGGCCGCAGGCGATGTCGCGGCGCCCGCCGGCGGGACGGGCGTCCCCGGTCGGACGGGCTTGCGCCCCTTGCTCGCTTTCTCGCTCATGCCTTCCCCCTTTTCCCGGGTGGCCGCGCGCCGGCCCCACGAACGCGCGGGGACCGGGGAGGCCGTCCGATGACTCGTCCAACACAAGATGTGAACGTTCCCAAAACGATTCGGATAAGTATAGGGCCGATGGTACGTTCGACACATGACCACCGGTTACCGATTACCTGTTCTTAACAGTTGACGCCAGTCGCCCGCGGGCCATGAGAGGTGAATAAAAGAAGGGCGACCCGAGGGCCTCCCATCCCGAATCCCCGCCGCGCGGGCGGCAGGGGCATGCTGCAAAGCGTGTGAGCTACACGATGCCCTGGGCCAGCATGGCGTCGGCGACCTTCTCGAAGCCGGCGATGTTGGCGCCCATGACAAAGTTGCCCTCCTCGCCATACTTCTTGGCAGTGTCGTCCACATTGTGGAACATACCGCGCATGAGCTGCTCGAGCTTGCCGTCGACCTCCTCGAAGGTCCAAGAAAGGTGCTCGGCGTTTTGGCTCATCTCGAGGCCAGACACAAGCACGCCGCCGGCGTTAGCTGCCTTACCAGGCATAAAGGCAACACCGTTGGCCTGGAAGTACTCAGTGGCATCGATCGTGGTGGGCATGTTTGCGCCCTCGCCCACAACCTTGCAGCCGTTAGCAACCAGAGCCTTGGCATCCTCAAGGTGCAGGGTGTTCTCGCGAGCGCAGGGCAACGCGATGTCGCAGGGAAGCTGCCAAACGCCGCGACCGTCGCCCTCATGCCAGGTGGCATTCGGACGCTCGTCGACGTACATGGCAAGGCTCACGCCCTTATCGTGACCGGAGCGCTTCTTGTTGTAGATATCCTCGAGCACGGTGTAGTCGATGCCGTCGGGGTCCTCGACCCAGCCCTTAGTGTCAGAGCAGGCCAGGACCTTGCCGCCCAGTTGGGCAACCTTCTGCACAGCATAAATAGCCACGTTACCGGAGCCGTGGACAACAACGTCCTTGCCCTCGAAGGAGTCACCGTTGCTCTTAAGGTACTCGTCAACAAAGTACACCAGGCCGTAGCCGGTGGCCTCGGTACGAGCGAGCGAGCCGCCAAAGCTCAGGCCTTTGCCCGTAAGGACGCCGGTCCACTCGTTGCGCAGGCGCTTGTACTGACCAAACAGGTAAGCGACCTCGCGGCCACCAACACCCAGGTCACCGGCGGGAACGTCGGTGTTGGGGCCGATGTGGCGATACAGCTCGGTCATGAAGGACTGGCAGAAATGCATGATTTCGTTGTTGGACTTGCCCTTGGGGTCAAAGTCGGAGCCGCCCTTACCGCCGCCCATGGGAAGGGTGGTCAGAGAGTTCTTAAGGATCTGCTCAAGGCCCAGGAACTTGAGCATGCCCAACGTAACGGTGGGGTTAAAGCGCAGGCCACCCTTGTAGGGTCCGATTGCGGAATTGAACTCAACGCGGTACCCACGGTTGACCTGAACCTTACCGGAATCGTCAACCCAGGGAACGCGGAACATAACGATGCGCTCGGGCTCGACGAGACGCTCGAGAATGGCGGCCTCCTCGTACTCGGGATGAGCATCGAGAGCGGGCTGCAGGGTGCCCAAAATCTCAGTAGCAGCCTGGATGAACTCGGTCTGCTCTGGGTAACGAGCCTTGAGGTCCTCGAGGACCGTCTGGGTGTAGCTCATGTAAGCCTCCAAAGTTAGTGTTAAAAGTCTGAGCTATCATACGACGAGGTTTCGTATCGGTAACAAACAAGATGGGTCCGTTTTTTTATGTTTCACAACGCCGCAGGTAGAAGGCTTATTTTATTCTGTTAATGTCTTGTTTCGTTTCCTGCGTGTTACAAGATGCTGAAGGCCTTTGGAAGCAGAACCGCCAGGAAGAACGCCAGAGAAACAACTTGAGGGCAACGCCGTGACACAATGGAGATGACCTTACGAGAGCAACTGGGCGCAAGACCGTGAGTTCGCTGCCGCAGCCAAAATACGCACAGCCATTTCAGACGAACCTTAGCTTCAAATAAAGACAAGTTAAAAAAGAAGAGCCACTCGAGACATATGCTCAAGCGGTTCCCTGCTCTTATCCGTCATCGGCGACGTGGCTTCGGCCCTGTTCATCAAGGTCGTTGCACCGAAAGACGGAACAAGTAAAGGATACCGCCAGAATAACCGAGGGAAAGTGCCTCATTCTACGAACTGACCAAGCGAAAGGACAAGCAGTACCAATAAAACGTGTTTCAACTTATTATGCGACTATTCATTGCGACTAAAAAACAGGCCAAAAGCGTTACCGCTTCTGACCTGCAAATTTCCTGGAGCGGGCGACGGGAATCGAACCCGCGTCATCAGCTTGGAAGGCTGGGGTTCTACCATTGAACTACGCCCGCAAGAATATGGTCGGGACGACAGGATTCGAACCTGCGACATCCTGCTCCCAAAGCAGGCGCGCTACCAAACTGCGCCACGTCCCGAAGAACCTAGGCAGCTCGAGTCAATAGACCCTGCTTGTCCCAAGGCTTTTGAATTCTAATATATCGTGCAATATATGGCAACGGGCAAAAGGATTTCGCCCACGCAAACATCAAGAATGCCATGACGCCTATAATACAAACGTTCAATCGGCAACAACAAGCACGCAGAAACGAGCACCATGGCACCAAACGACACTTCGTCGCCCAATGAAGCGAGCATCCTCTTGACGGCAAAATCTCTTAAGCACGACCTTCGCGTCGGCAAAGGCATTGCCACGCGCATTGCATCGAAAGATGCCATGCGAGACCTTCGCAATATGAAGGCAAGTCTTCGTTTGCTGTTCCTCGTGCTGCTCGTCTCGGCCCTTATGGGTATTGCCGCCTGGGCTTTTCTTGCCTCCCTCGATTTTGTTACCGAGCAGCGCGAAAAGCACCTGTGGCTCTTCGCCCTCCTGCCCGTGGTGGGCATCGCCACTGCCTGGATCTACCGCACGCACGGCCTGCGCGCTGCCCGAGGCAACAATCTCGTAATCGACAGCTCCCTCACCGGCACGCCCATCCATGCGCGCATGGCGGGCCTCACCTTCGTGTGCTCCGTTGCCACACATCTGGCGGGCGGATCTGCCGGCCGCGAAGGAACAGCGGTGCAGATTGGCGGCACTATCGCAAGCAACGTGGCGCAGCTCTTTAAGCTCTCTGGACGCGACCGTAAAGACCTCATGCTCGCAGGCATCTCCGCTGCCTTTGGCGCTGTCTTCGGCACGCCGCTCGCAGGTGCCTTTTTTGGCATGGAGATGTGCACCATGGGCAAGCTCACCTACAGCGCGGGCATGTATTGCTTGGTCGCCTCCTTTGCAGGCGATGGCATGGCACGTCTTTTGGGCACGCAGCATTCCTTTCAATCCATTGCCCACGTACCTGCCATGACGACTTCCACCGTTGCGCTCGTCCTTATCTGCGCAGTTGTATTTGGACTGGTAGCACGCCTGTTCTCGTTCTCAATCCGCACGGTCAAGAGCTTTTGGTCGCACCGTGTGCGCAGCTACCTTGTAGCAGCGCTTCTCTCCTCGCTTTTCCTCATGGCCACATACATGATCTTTGGCCTTCAACGTTACGGCGGACTTTCGGAATGGATGGTCGCCTCGGGCTTTAAGGGACAATCCGCCTGGTACGACCCCGTCTTCAAGCTGCTCTGCACCGCACTCACTCTGGGCGCGGGCTACCAAGGTGGAGAGGTCACTCCCCTGTTTGGCATCGGCGCTTCTCTTGGCGGATGGATCGCAACCGTCACGGGAACAGACCCGAGCTTCCTTGCCGCCCTGGGCATGCTGGGCATCTTTGGAGCGGCCCTCAACATTCCCATCACCACCATCATGCTGGGTATAGACATGTTTAGCGGCAAGGCTGCCGCCTACTTTGTGATCGTCGCGTTTGTAAGCTATCTCGTCGCAGGGCATCGCGGTGTCTATCCTGCGCAGCGCATCGTCACGCCCAAGCGCCGTTCCCTCGAGTTTGACGAAGGCGATACCGTCGAGCACGCAATCGAGCGTCACCACGAGGTGGTCATCGAAGGCGAGCCGCTAGACGCCAGCAGCCGCAGCGACAACTAACGCCTCCGCGCGCTCACCGGGTTCTCGTAGCGCAAGTGACCCATCTGCCCCATACTTGTGCAGATGGACATTGCACGGAAAGGAACGCAAGCATGCAGCTTCGAGATAGCGGCTTGTTGGGAAAGACGCTCATCATCGCAAACCCTACCGCCCAGTCGGGGGCGGCCCGCAGCGTAGCCGAGCGCATGCAGCGTTTTTGTGCACTCTACTCCCATGAAACCGATGCGTTCTCGCTTGTCCACACCGAGCATGCCGGGCACGCCACCCTGCTGGCACGCGAGGCCGAAGGGTTCGACACCGTATTAGCCCTGGGTGGAGACGGCGTGGTTCACGAAGTTGCCTGTGGGCTCATGCAGATAGACGCCGCGCGTCGCCCACGTCTTGGCGTGGTACCTGTGGGATCGGGCAATGACTACGCGCGCACCCTAGGTATCCCTGCCGACCAAGCGTCCTCCATCGAGCAGATCTTTGACTATGAAGCCGCACGCATGGACGTGGGTAAAATCGAATATGTGCCATCTGGAATAGATGTCAAAAGCGCTACTGCACGCACGGAATACTTTGTTCAGACGTTCTCGTTTGGCCTCGACGCGGCTATTGCCATCGACACCGTGGAGCGCCGCCAGCGCACAGGCCTTACCGGCGGCGCGCTCTACACGGCAAGCGGGCTTGACGTCTTTGGCAGACGTTTTCGCACATATCCCACAAATGTACAGGTAGATAATGCCAACCTGGGCCGCTTGCGCTCTCTTATCTTTGCAGTACAGCTTGGCCCCACGTATGGCTCTGGCTTTAAGGTTTGCCCCGACGCAGACCCCACAGACGGCCTCTTCGACATCTGCTATGCCGCCGGATCTATCCCCCGTGGCGTAGCGCTGCCTTTGTTCCTGCGCGCAAAGAACGGTGGACATGTAAAATCCAGGCTCATCCACCTGCTACGCGGCGAGCGTCTGGTGCTTGATTTTGAAGGTGACGACTACCCCATCCAGGCCGATGGCGAGCAAATCCGCGCGTACAAGGCAACCGTCAGCGTCCTGCCTGGGGCCCTCACTGTGCTCAAGCCCCGCCACGATGCGACAAAATAAACTTGCCTTGACGCTGTCACATCCCTGTCGCAAGGATTGATGCCTGGTGAACTGCAGTTTATGACAAAATAAACCTGAGGACTTTTGTCAGATTATTCGTCTTCGGTGATGCGGCGGCGCGAGGCCTTGAGGTCGGAGCGCATGCGTTTGTCCTTAAGGCGGCGACGGCGCTGAGAGGCCGGGACCTTGGTCGCGTGTCGCACCTTGGGCGGCACGGCGCGACGACGAAACTCCTCCTGAAGTTTGCGGACGCATGATGCTCGATTTTGAAACTGGCTGCGGCTTTCGCGCGCGGTAACAACAATCCTCGTTGGAACATGACGCATGCGCACGGCCGAATCGGTGGTATTAACGCCCTGCCCTCCCGGACCGGTAGCTCGAAAGACATCAACCTCGCAGTCACGGGCAACCTCGGCCGCCGTTTGACGCGCAAACGCAGCATACTCTCGATATGTCAGGCGTTTTTCTTCCATGAGCCCCAGCCTAGCACGCTAGCGCCGCGCACGACGGGCACGCACCAGGCACAGCACAAAACCCACGGCCACAAGGGCAGCGACGCTCATGAGTGCCCAGCGGTAACCATAGAAAAAGATATCCGGCCTGCCGGCAACATAGCCTGCCACGGGCCTTCCCGCAGCCTCGCCCATCTTGCCGTACAGGATCGCCATGCCGCCCGAGATGCCCAAAGCCATACCCATGTTTTGCGAAAGGCCGGAAAGGCTCCCCACAAAACCCAGGGCATCCAGAGGCGCCGCGCTCATGAACAGCGAATTGTTGGGCGACTGAAACGTCGAGGTACCCAAAGACATCAACGCCACGGCAGCAATAATCACCGGAAGCGAGGTGTCCTGGTTGAGAAACCCTACCGTAGCAAGACCAAGGGAGTAGATAAACAGACCCACACAGGTGGGAATATGCGAGCCCACCCGATCGGATAAAGAGCCCGAAAGCGGTCCCACCACAATGTTCACCAGAGGAATCACCGCAAAGAGAAAACCGGAGAGACTCGGTGAGAATCCATGCGCATCCTGAAAATAAAACGGCAGGATGATCTCGCTCGCGCCGATGGCGATAAAGCTGATAAGCGTGGCGAGCACGTTGATGTTGAAGGTCAGGCTGCTAAAGACGCTCAGGCGCGCAAGCGGCTGCTCCGCATGAAGCTCAATGCGAACAAACAACGCCATGAGCAGCAGGCCGGCCAGCAGCATGCCTGCGATCTTGAGAGAGGCCCCCTCGCCCATAAAGGTGATCGAGCACAGCAGCAAAACCAGCGCAGGCACGAGCGCGCAGGCACCAGGCAGATCGAACTTGATACCACGGCGGTCGGGGCGCACATGCGGTAGCGTCTTGAGACCCGCGACAAAACATGCAACGCCTACCGGCACGTTGATAAGGAAGATACACTCCCACGGCAAGGACGACACAATCACGCCGCCCAGCACAGGGCCGCACATCATCCCTAAGGCCACAAAGCTCGCGAGCAGACCCAAAGCACGCCCGCGCTCCTTGGCGGGAAACGACTCGGTGATGATGCCCATGTTATTTGCCATAGCCGCCGCAGCTCCGATGCCCTGCACGCATCGCGAAACCAACAGCATCGCAAATGCATGCGAAAGGCCGCACAAAAGCGAGCCGATTGCAAAGAGCGCCACACCCGCTTGGAAGAGCCAGACTTTGCCGAACATATCGCCCAGGCGCCCAAAGATAAGCATCGAGGCACAAATGGCCACGAGATAGACTGTAGAGACCCACTGGATATCGCCCAGGCTTACGGCAAGGGCCTTTTGCATCACGGGAAGCGCCACGTTGACAATGCTCGAATCAAGCGTGGACATGAAGGTCATGACCAGCACGGTAAACAAGATCGCCCATTTGTTCTTGCCATGGGTATCGCCCTCAAGGGCGATGCGGCGTCGCTCCTCGACAGAAGGTCCGCACGCTTCCACGTTCGCGACCTCGCTGCGAGCATCCTTTGCGGGCGTTGTATTCAAACGCTCGTTGTCCATCGTTCGCATCTCCTATCGATCGGCAGCCGCACGGCGGCAGCGAATACACAAAAAAGGCGGGCCCCTCACTCATAGCAGCATGAGCTGGGAACCCGCCTTTGGTTCATTGCCCTCTTTTGTACCATGAATCCACTGCCTTCACAAAAAGTGACGAAGAGCCGCCGAGGGGCGCGATCCGGGCGCACCCTCCAACCGGCAAGGCGCTGGGAGCATCCCGCACCCCTACCCGCATCGTCCGAGCGCGAGCGCCAGCCAGTGACGGCACCCCTGTGTGCACGCCATACTCAACATCACCTGATTGAAAACTAACGTAACCATGATGTTTACAGGCTTGTCAGACGCCCGTAAAGAGACACCCGTCTTTAGGATTTAGCACCAGAACTCTTTAGAACCAGAGACCACCTTTTCA
>CATWBG010000033.1:0-6755 GCA_958348985.1 uncultured Collinsella sp.
ATCAAGTAGGGGTTCGGCCCTATGGTTGGTCGCCCCCAGGGGCATCCGCCGAGATTTCAGACAGTCCTGCAAAAGAAAAAGAGCGCGTGTAGCGCTCTTTTTCTTTTGTGCGGAACCCATCTCGGCGGATGCCCCTGGGGGCGATCTCGTACTCGAAATGCTTCTAGCCATATGTCCGGCGTCTGTTTCGGCGGTTCCGGATGCGAGGATTAAAAAGAGTGTGCCCGGCGCGGTCTAAACCGTGCCGGGCACTTTTAGTAGAGGGGAGACGACGGAAAGGAAGGGGGCTGTCGTCTCTCGGATTTAATCTTTAGAGCAGATGATTACGCGATGGGCTTGGCGCCGTTGGCGAAGACCTTCATGACGTGCTCGTAATCCTTGCAGAATGCATCGTAGGCGGTCATCGTCATCTTGTGATAGTACGGGACCTCCTCGTTCTTAAGCTCGGCAGCCACTGCCTCGCCAGCGGCCTTGGAGCCGTAGGTGAAGTAATTGATCTTGCGGATGCCGGCGTCGATGGCCCTAGCGTAATCCTCGTCGGAAACACCCGAGCCGCCGTGCATGACAAGCGGGGTGAGGGTGCGCTCGCGGATCTGATTCAGCACGTCAAAGGAGAGGTGCGGCTCGCCCTTATACAGGCCGTGGACCGTACCAAACGAGACAGCCAGGATGTCGCAGCCGGTTGCCGCGATAAACTCATTAGCCTGGTCGGGATCGGTATAGATAGCGCCAGCTTCCTCGGCGGTACCGCCCTCGACCTTTGCACCGGCCTCGCGGCTACCCATGGAGCCGAGCTCGCACTCAAGACCGCAATCAAAGCTGTGGCACATCTCGGCTGCGCGGTGGCCGAGCTCGCAGTTGCGCTCGTACGGCAGGAAAGAGCCGTCGAACATGGCGCCGTTAAAGCCCATCTCCAGCGCACGGCGCATATAGGACAGCTCCTCGCAGTGATCGAGGTGCACGCAGACAGGAGCAGTGGAGCGCTCGGCAAGAGCAATCAGCACCGGACCCATGACGTCGAGCGGGGTGATCTCCTCGTGACCCTGAGCGTGGTCGATGATAACGGGATAACCCAGTTTCTCGGCCGTATCGATTGCAGCACGAGCAGACTCAAGGCTCGGCGAGTTAAAGGCGCCAATGGCCATGTTGTTCTGCTCTGCAATAGCGGTGATGTCACGAAGGTTAACGAGCATGGTGCACATTCCTTTCTAGTGCGGCGCCAGAGTGTCCCAGCGTCAAACTAACCATACGAACTAGCTCTATAGTAGCCGAGATGGGCGTCTACTTGTACATAATTATTTGAACAAGTTTTCGTCACAATAGAAAGCTCCCCTTTTGAATCCAGCCAAAGGGGAGCCTCCTAGAAAGAAATGATGCTTGCCGCGTTAGAGATTCAGAGCCCGAGCAGCTAAAGACGCAGCGGCCTTAAGATCCTCGGCGTCAGGATGCGCCAAAGCCAAATCGAAGTTGTCGATGAGCGCCTGCACCCGAGCATCGGCCGGGTTCTTCGCAAGCATGGCCTCGTAGCGTGCGCGAACGCCAGGGCCCATCTTGCCTTGGCACATAAACGCGCCCGCAAGCTCCGCCGTCTGCGGCAGGTGCTCCTTTACACGCTCAAGAATCTGATCAAAGTACTCTTGGCTTCCGCCAAAACCACAGGTACCAAAAAGAAAAACGCGCTTTCCGTCCATGCGCTCAAGCAGCTTGGCCACACCCTCGGTACAAGAGCCCTTATCGCACCAAAAACCAACGCAGACAGCATCGGCTAAAAGCGCCTGACCGGCAGCGCCTTCAAGCTGGGCGGCATCGGGTACATCGGGAAGCTCAACATCGCAGAGAAGCTGTACGTCCGATACGGCAAATGCCTCGCGCAACGCCTGTGCCAGCTGCGCCGTATTGCCGCTCTTGCTATTAGTGATCAAAGCGATGTTCATACTCTTCCCCAAACGTTGATGCCAGCTTTGGTTGACCTGCTAGGTTGTACCCAGCATTCGGGTGAAAGCGAGGAGATATTTGTAAATCGATACCAAAATCAGGCGTCAAAAGAAACCCGTCGACAAGCCTCCTCGACCATCTCTCGCGTTACCCTCATCTCTGCATAGGACCGTCCTCGCTTTTGTCTCATCCATTCCAAAAACGCATCGGCATCCAAAGCTTTGATTTTTGATCGAGAAAACCCCTTTGCATCACGCGTGATAATAAAATCTGCTCCGATTTTCTCCGCCGCTACGGCAACCAAGCAGTCCTCGAAATCATCCCAAGCGCGCCGCGCGGCCTCCTTAACGTCGGCAGGTTCAAGAGAAACCAATTTGATGAAATCGAAGCTCTTGAGAAATGCTCTCTGCACGAGCGGGCTCTCCACTTTGAGGCGTTGATTCAACACATAAAACACGTCGGTAAACGATTTTGCTGGCGCCCATAGTTCAACGTCGTGAAACGACTCAGCAACGAGCAGAGTTGTGCACGAATCAAAGAACTCATCGCGGCGAGCATAGTAGTCAATTAAGAAATTCGCATCAACCAAGAGCTTCATATTTCTCAGCCAACCCTTGAGCACGAATTTGCTTATAGGAATCGAAATCAAGCAAAGAGGGAGAGACATCAAACGTCGTCCCTGCAATCATTTCTGCAAGCTTCCTTTGCTTTTCAACAGGAAGTTCAGACGCATCCCGCCCCGCGCTGTCTTTAGCGACGGGTATCCGCCCTGTCACTAAAACATATTCATATGCAGCTCGAATGAGCTCCGTTGGCGTTGCGTTCAGCTGTTCGAGAACCGCATTCCCCTGACGACGTATTTCAACCGGAACTCGGGCGGTCACCGTCACCATCATCACAGTCTCCCATCAGTGTGTATTACGTAATACAAGTATAGCAGACTTAGATGTTGCCCCGTAGCCCCTTCCCCTTACTCCTCCACAGCCCACTGGCTGTTATACAGGCCGGCGTAGAATCCATTGGCGGCAAGCAGCTCTTCGTGCGTGCCGCGCTCGATAATCTGGCCATCGCGCATGACGAGGATGCAGTCCGCGTTGCGTATGGTACTCAAACGATGCGCGACCACAAAGCTGGTGCGCCCGGCCATAAGCTCGTCAAATGCCTCCTGGACCTGCAGCTCGGTGCGGGTATCGATACTCGAGGTCGCCTCATCCAGCAAGAGGATCGCCGGATTGGTGAGCATCACGCGGGCAATGCACAAAAGTTGCTTTTGACCTTGGCTAAAAGTCCCGCCGTCCTCGCCAATCATGGTGTCGTATCCTTGCGGCAGCTGGCGAATAAACTTGTCGGCATGCGCTCGACGAGCCGCCTCGATCACCTGCTCGCGTGTGGCATCTGCACGACCGTACGCGATGTTCTCGTGTACCGTCCCTTCAAATAGCCAGCTATCCTGCAAGACCATGCCAAAGCTGCGACGCAGGCTCGCGCGTGTATATTCGCGCGAAGAGCGGCCATCTACATCAATCTCTCCAGCATCGATATCGTAAAAGCGCAACAACAAGTTGATAAGGGTCGTTTTGCCGCATCCCGTAGGACCAACCAAGGCAAAGCGACGTCCAGGCTGGGCATCGATGCAAATGTCCTGCAAGAGCTTGCGATCGGGTACGTAGGAAAAGTCGACATGCTTGAGCTGGACTTCGCCGCGCGGCCCCACAAGCTCTGCGGCATCGGCAGCATCCGGCGTCTCCTCGCCAGCATCAAGCAGCGAAAACACACGACGCGCAGAGGCATACGCCGTCTGGATCTGCGTAATGACACTCGTCACTTCGTTGAACGGCTTCGTGTACTGGTTCGCATAGCTCAAGAATGTCTGAACCTGACCCACCGTCAACCGCGCCGGCACGCCGGTGATAACGCCCGCGCAACCAATCACCGCCACCACCGCATAGATGATGTTGTTGATGAAACGCGTCCCGGGGTTCGACAGCGAACTCATAAACTGCGCGTGCTCGCCTGCTGTATACAGCTGCGCGTTAAGCTCATCAAAGCGCTGTTTTGCATGCGAGCCATAGGCAAACGCGTCCACCAGCTTTTGCTCGCCCACATACTCCTCGATATGTCCGCCAAGCTGTCCTTGAATGCCTTGCTGGGCCGCAAAGCTCTTATTGGACAGTTTGGCGATGAGCCCCGCCGCAAAAATGGACAGCGGTGTCACAAGCACTACCACGATAGCCATGGGAACCGAGATGGATAGCATAAACACCAAGGTGCCCACGATAGTCACCACGCCACCAAACAGCTGGGTAAAACCTTGGAGCAAGCCATCGCCAACCTGATCAACGTCGTTTACCACACGGCTGATAAGGTCGCCATGCGCATGGGAATCGATAAACGAAAGAGGCATGCGCGAGAGCTTATCGGACGCTTCCATACGCATATCGCGCACCGTTTCGTAGGAAAGGCGGTTTACGCAATAACCCTGGATCCACTGGAAAACAGCAGCGAGCACCACCACGATGGCAAGCTTAACGATGATTGGGGCGAGCGCGGCAAAGTCCACCTTGCCCGCGTCTACGATGCAGTCGATACCCTGGCCAATCAGGATAGGCGTATAGAGCTGCAGCGTCACGGAGATGGCCGCCGATACAAACGAGATGATAAACGACGCCATGTGAGGGCGCACGTAGGAAAGCAAGCGACGCGTAACCTTGCCCGCCGGCATGGGGGGAACGTTGCGCTTGGGCCCTCCCAGATCATTGAGATTGTCGTTGCCCGAAACGCTCGCAGTCACCGTCGCGACCGAACCGGTAGATGCGTAAGGATTCATCTAGCACACCCCCTTTACGGATGCAGACTCGTCGTGCTTGAACTGTGAGAGGCAGATCTCGCGATAGAGTTCGCAGGTTTCAAACAGCTCGTCATGCGTACCCAAGCCCGCCACGGCGCCGTGACTCAGCACGCAGATCTTATCGGCGCCACGCACCGTGGAAACACGCTGCGAAACGATAACCGTTGTGAGCGGCAACCCTCCGCTTGCACGCCCCGCCTCGCTGCGACGCTTCACCGCACGGCGCAAGGCAGCATCGGTCTTAAAATCAAGCGCTGAAGCGGAATCGTCCATGATAAGGATGAGTGGGTTGCCCACAAGGGCACGAGCGATGGTCAAACGCTGGCGCTGACCGCCCGAGAAGTTCTTGCCGCCCGCCTCCACCGGGCTATCGAGCCCTTGAGGCAGTTTGCGCACAAATTCGGCTGCCTGCGCTACCTCGAGCGCCTGCCATAGACCCTCATCCGAAGCCGTGGCATCGCGCCACTGCAAATTGGAACGAATGGTTCCCGTAACAAGCGAAGCGCGCTGCGGAACAATGCCCACCACATGGCGCAATTGCTCAAGCGGCCATACCCGTACATCCTTGCCCATTACGCGCACAGCGCCCGAAGTGGTGTCATACAGGCGCGGCACGAGCGAAACCATGGTCGACTTGCCCGAACCCGTACCGCCGATAATGCCAAGCGTCCCGCCGATTGGCAGGCCAAGCGTCACGCCGTCCACGACGGCAGCAGCGCCCTCACCAAAAGCAAATGATGCCTGATCGAATTCCAGAGCCAGCATGCCTGCCGCCTTGGATGCGCAGGGCAGCTCCACCAACTCATTGCCCGCATCGGTAATGCTCGGACGTGCATGGAGCACCTCATTGACGCGGGAAGCCGATGCGCTCGCTTTGGTGAAGACCACCACGAGGTTTGCAACATACACGATGGAGAGCAACGTCTGCGTCATATAGTTCACAAAGGCGATAACCTGGCCTTGCGAGAGGTTACCCACGTTCACCTGGACACCGCCAGCCCACAGGATGGCACAAACAGCAAGATTCATCACCAAAAACGTCACGGGGTTGAGCGTCGAGGACAGGCGCCCCACGGCAATCGCCGTCTGTGCCTGATCGGCAGCGGCCTCATGAAAGCGCTTTCGTTCGTGCTCCTCGCGTACAAAAGCTCGCACCACACGCACGCCCGAAAGCCCTTCGCGACAGATAAGCGCAATGCGGTCGAGTTTTTGCTGCATCTGCTTGAAATACGGCACGCAACGCGCCATCACAACCCAAAAGACGATACCGATAAGCGGCGTGGAAACAAGAAAGATAAGCCCAAGCTTCATATCGATAAGCAGCGCGGCAACCATGGAGCCAATAGCCAAAAACGGCCAGCGAATCAGTTGGCGCACGCCCAAGGCCACGGCAAGCTGCACCTGGTTAACGTCGTTGGTAATACGCGTGATAAGCGACGGAGTGCCAAAGCGATCGAGCTCAGCATAGGAGAGCTCGTTGATATGCTCGTAAAGCTCTCCTCGAATCACTGTCCCCATGCCCTGCGATGCGAGGGCAGCCATCTTCTGGCATACAAGCGTGAACAGAATACCCAAGGCAGCCATTGCAACCAGCAGCAAACCGTACATGACCACAGCGTGAACGTCACGCGCACCCACGCCGCGATCGATCATGCGGGCGATGACAAGAGGTGTGAACAGGTCGAACAAGACTTCGATCAACTTGCAGGCAGGGCCAACGACAAAGTACTTTCGATACGGCCCGGAATAACGTCTAAGCAGCTCAAGCATGCGCAGCGCTTCCCTTTCGTTTCACGACAACATGACCCGCCGACATGCGGCAAGCAGCGAACACCAACAACGCTGCGGACTTGCGCGATGGCTCACGAGGTCATGATAGAACAATTAGGTAAACGAGCAGTAAAGAAAGACGTACCTTATGCCGCTGCGAAAAGGGTCTCTCGGCATGAAAAAAGCCGTGCGCGCTCGATGG
>CATWBG010000034.1:0-6262 GCA_958348985.1 uncultured Collinsella sp.
CCGAGACCTTGGACTGCCCGTCGTGTCGCTTTCTTCTTCGGGTCATCTTGAACACCTCTCGCTCTTAACAAGGTGTCCAATTCATCATACCCACTCCAGGGAATCCGTAAATGCCGAGCTACACCAGAGAACAGAGGCGCAAGGCAGTCGAGGAGTGCAGGGGTCGATCACGCGCTCAAATGTACTGGAGAAGAAGAGGGCGGCAGCAACGCTACGCGCGAAGAGGGAGGGCACCCTGAACTGATTCTAGTCGCAGGCGCCCAACGCGGTCCTCGAGAGGTCGAATTTCGCGATTCAGTCGATGAAGAGGACCGCGAGGGGTCCAAGAACCTCAAGAACTTCAGAACCGCGATCTTCTTTAAGCCGGGTGGGATGGAATTATTTACACGAACCGCCTCAAGCTGTGCCACCCACTAAGAGCCGCGAAGAACCGCTTTTCCGAAAGGAAAACTTGACTAAACACAAGCGTAGGGGCCTGGGACTGGCGGCATAGCCGGCCTAGGGAAATGTCTGTACTTCGATTGCGTAAATCAGAACAGCGTCATTGCGTTTTTTTAGAGTCCGTTAGGCGCCATTGCTGAATCATATTACAGGTAAGCAATTTGATTACTTAATATGAGTTAACCATTACCCTACTGCCATATTGGAGATGCTTTGAATTCAGCGATGGTTGCCGTTTTCACGCCGACATATAACAGGGCCTACAAGTTATCGGATTTGTACGCAAGCCTCCTTAGGCAGACCAGTAAGGACTTTATGTGGCTCGTTGTCGATGACGGATCAACGGATGACACTCGACAACTTGTTCAGAGCTATATCGATGAGGGCAAGATCTCCATTAGGTACATCTATCGGGAAAATGGTGGCAAACAGCGAGCGCATAACACAGCGCTTGAACACTGCAACGAAGAGTTGTTTTTTACCGTTGACTCAGACGATTACCTTGTTGACACGGCAATCGAGAAGGTTATAAGCGCCTGGGACGAATGGCGCGATGAGCCCGGCATAGCAGGCATTGTCGCGCTCAAGGGGAAGAATGGTTCTGAGCCACTCAATAGACGATTTCCAAAAGAAATCAAGACAACGAAAGTCTACGACCTTTACAACAGACATCACTTTATCGGAGACGCAGAGATGATATATCGTACGGCGATACTGAAGGAGTATCCTTACGAGATCGCAGAGGGAGAGAATTTCATTGCGGAGTCGTACGCCTTTCTCAAGATAGACGATGCGTATGACCTCGCCGTTCTCGATTCAGTCGTAATGGTTTGTGAGTACCTCTCCGATGGTTATACACGTTCTACCCGCAAGGTTGCGCGAGAGAACCCGCGTGGCTACATGAAGGTTAAGAAGCTCTATTTGGAGCGGGCAACAAATGTTCGCGATAGATTCGAGAGCTGTACGCTATACCTGGTCGGGGCTTACTTCGCTCATGAGTTCTGGAGGGCCATGCGGGGAATTAGTAATCCATTGCTTGCCCTCACATCGGGCTTTGTGGCAGTCGTCCTCGCAAATACTGTATTCAATGAATAATCGCCCTGTCGGTGCCGAAGGACGACGCTGAAACGATCGCCAAGCTAGGAGCAAAATGCAGCAGTATGGACCACTCTCCATTAAGAAGAATATGCTTTGGAATTCCATTGGCTCCCTGTGCAACCTTGGTTGCCAGTGGCTCATTAGCGTGCTTATTGTTCGCCTATCAAATGGCTATGACGCTGCAGGAATCTATTCACTGGGCATCTCAACGTACAACATCTTTGGCTCCATCGCCCAATACCGCATGTATACCTACCAAGTATCCGACGTCAAGAACGAGAACACGACAGGTGAGTACCTGACGTTCCGCCTAATCACGGGGCTATCGGCACTTGTCCTCTGCTCCATATACGGCGTAGCCACGTGTAGTCCCGTCGCCTGGGCGACAATTGCTTTGTATGCCCTTTACAAGACCACAACACTCATCATTGATGTGTTTCATGCCTGCGATCAACGATTTTATCGCATGGATTTCATAGGTATTTCCCTTGCCCTCCAAGGGGCGATTAGCTTGGCATGTTTTGTCCTTGCGTTTGGGTTTACCGGCTCGGTCGAGTTGGCGCTCATCCTCATGACGCTGGGGATATGTCTTGTCGGCTCCCTTTATGACTTCAGGAGAACATCCTCTTTCGAGCGCATTAAGCTAGGCATTTCGTGCCAAAAGACTATCTACTTGCTCGCAAAGTGCCTTCCCGTTGTCATCGCCGGAATCGCCGCATCGGCAACCAGCTCCCTTCCCAGACAGGCGTTGTCGAGCATCATGGGGAACACCGTCCTTGGCTCCTATGCCTCGGTTGCCGCTCCGGTCGCCATTATTCAGATGGGTGCTTCGTATATCTATAACCCCATGCTGGGTTATTTCTCCGAGAGATTTGCTGTAGATGATCTTGCGGGATTCAGGCAATTGCTTGCGAAAACGGTGGGGGGAATCCTCATCGTTGGAGCATGTTGTGTTGTAGGTTTTGCACTTGTGGGCTCGCAATTTCTCATGCTTGTCTTTGGCGAGTCCATCCTAGACTACGTATACTTACTTGTACCCATGGTAATCTCTTCAATCGTTTCCGGCGTCCAGTGGTTCATCAACGACCTACTCATCGCATTAAGATCCTTCAGACCGACGCTAGTTAGTGCTATCGTCTCGTTGGTAGTGACGCTCGTACTGGAAAACCTTTTTATTATCCAATATGGCCCCAACGGTGTTACGCTGACAAACATGGTCGCAAGTCTTATTTCCCTCGCCATCATGGGATATGCGTTGTCTTCACTTGTCCGCATCAAGCGCTAGGGAACTCGAAGCAATATATCAAAACTTCAGTTTGGAGCTCAATGTTCTATGCAATAGGTGGTTATTTTTTCCGCGCGGCACGCATCATCTTCAGGTTGTTGACGCTCCAATTGACCCGAATCAGAAGCTCGAGGGCATCGGTTCATGCTCGATATGGAGTTGGCACTCGAATAGGGGCCGGAAGCGTAGTCACCGATGATGTTAACATTGGCAGTTACACATACATCAACTCTGGAAGCACTGTCGAGTTCTGCACTGTCGGCTCATTTTGCTCTATAAGCTCGGGCGTTCGAATCAACCCCTGGGAGCACAATCTCTACGGTGTATCTACGAGCCCCACTCTTGACGGTTCCAATAGAGATCTCAGAGAGCGAGTTCTCATCGACGATGACTGCCTGATTTCTGCAAACGCAGTGATTCTCTCTGGTTGCCACCTAGGCCAAGGCTCTGTGGTGGGTGCAGGTGCTGTTGTCACCCACAACGTCATGCCCTACGAAGTCGTAGGGGGAATTCCAGCACACCATATCAAATGGCGATTTGACGAGGAGGCTCGTTCCCGCCTTGCTTCGACTGACATCTCTGAGCTTTCACCCAAGAAGGCGTTCAAAGCTCTTGAGGCTGCCCTCCGGAATGAAGGCTTCAGATAAGCCCGTTATCAACTATTCACGCATGGCGAAGATAGAATTCCTGGACCCAAGCAGCCGATTCTTCGATGTCGAACCCCGCTTTGTAGATATACGACTTTGCGCTGATCCTATCGATCGTCAAACTTGTAACATACATTTTCTCGGCCTCCTCAGCCCACGCGTCGCTCCCTTTCGAAAGATCGAGCCGTTTGGTTAAGGGCAGAATGCTTGCAAGCCCCGGCACCCCAGTTGACAGTAACGAGGGCAGTCCCGAAGCCTGCGCCTCAATCACGGCACAAGGAAGTCCCTCCGAGAGAGACGGAAATAGGAAGACATCGATTGCACTTAGTATCGCAGGGACATCATTTCTTACGCCCAAAAACAGGACCGAGTCCTCAAGGCCAGCCTTTGCCACCTCTTCATGAAGTTGCGCCTCGAGTTCGCCTCTTCCCACAAGAAGCAGCTTTGATTCGGGAAGCTTCTGATTGAGTGCGCTAAAAACCTCAATCAGGAACCTGTGATTCTTGACCTCGGTGAGCCGTCCCACATGGCCAAAGACGGGGACATCTTCGCTTATTCCGAGCTCAGAACGTATGTCTTTTCTACTGTCCACGCTAAAGGCCAACGCTTTCGCGTCTACACCGTTGTTAAGGATATGAAACAGATCTCCGCTGACTATGCTTCCCCCAAATCGATCTATGCCGGCTTCGCGAGAGCAAGCCAAGAAATAATCTGCAACACTCCTAACACGATGTGAACATATCCTGAATGCCACCTCTTCGATAGAAATAGGGAAATTCTGAGAGTGACTATGCGCAATTGTGAACGAACCTCGTTTGCCTGCCTCCGATAAATAAATCGATGCGGGGAGTCCAATGTGCCCGTGCACTACGGGATATCTATGGAGCCTGAAGAAATCTCTGCACGCTTTTTTGTATTGAATACCATTAACTAAATTATATCTTGGAATTCTGTAGATATGGCCTCCCATTTCCCTTATCTCTGCATCGTAATCACACTCCCTGTTCTCATTGACAAGGAAGTCAAACTGAATCTTTGCCCTATCTACATTGCGATATAGATTCATGACGAACGTCTCTGCGCCTCCCCTGTCCATCGCTCCGATCACTTGAAGAATCCGCATTGGCTGTTGGGACATCTCCACTCCTCTGGTCGTCTCGCAAGTCGTGTCAAATTATATTAGACGGCTGGTATTTCAGAGCCTGTCGTCTACAACATGGTGTGAGCCTCGACACTGTTTTTTGGCTCAGTAATGTTATCCAGAATATAGGGGTTCTCGATCAAACGCAGTTGTTGCAAGGTGCCATCGTCAGACAGATAGTACAAATGCCGCCATCAAAGAGCCGGTTCGTCTTCATTCGAACCAGTAGCATCAAAAGGGTCATTCTCGAGCTCTCAACTAGTCGTTATCTCACCCCACTAGTGCATCGCAAATAATCAATAACCGGCCCGCAGAGTTAGGCGACCAATAATGCGGCTAGAGAAAAGTGAGCGCTGATCCCTGGTTAACGAGGTTATCCATACGCCACCCAACTTTGTGGGTGTCGCGGTCCATAATCGCGACTTTCGTGCTCGAATCCGACAGTTTTGCACCCTCAAATCGAAACCTCAGCTTGACACAACATGAATGAGTCCACCAAACCCGCAAACGACTCAAACAGTGGCGACTCAGGCACCCTCCCGACGACCGGGCCTATCGGAGAGGCCCGGCTTCCTCAGGTACTTACTCACCGTGGGCTCAGAGACCCCAGCGCCCCTAACGATGAGGGCGATGCTCGCCCCGTTCCTCCCGAGCCTTCTGATATCGTTGTCTCGTCCACGCCGACCATTTCCTTCTCTGCCCCCAATCGTCGTAACCGAAGCGACGACAACTGCAGGCAGAACGGGGTAGGCGGAGCGCTCACGCCAAGACCGAAACCACTTCGCGCCCTTTCCCGAAACAGCAGTGCGCTCATATTCACAAGGCAAAGGCTTCCAATACACCGCATTGAGCCGCCTCGACGGCACATCGTACGACGGTCCGGAACCCTACCAAAGCCGAAGATGCGGTGCTCGGCCTCTCACGCGGCCCCGTACCCCGACGAGTCGGCTGCCCTGGTCAGCGAGCGCAGCGCCAGCCTCTTGTCGGCCTTGCCGCAGTGGTCGATGACGTCAAAGGAGTCGGGCAGCATGTCGCACCTGTGTTTAGTCAAGCCTGACTTTCGGTTTTGAGCACGATTCTCTTTCGGGTTCCAGCACACAACTTTTCGGGCTTCGTCACGGGTGCGCCGCCACTACCTTCTTGGCTTCCCGAGCATGAGGGACTCCTCGAGCCTGTGGCTGGGGCCGCCGAACTCAACAAGCCGGCAGTGGTGGACGACGCGGTCCACAATCACGGCGGCGAGCTTGTCGTCCGCGAAGACCGTGCCCCACCTGCTGAACTCGACGTTGGCAGTGAATATCACGTTCCTCCTCTCGTGGATGTCCGATATGACCTGACGCAGGAGCCTCGCCCCGTCCACGTCGAAGGGCACGTAGCCGAACTCGTCCAAGTCCAGCAGCCTCGCCTTGGCCACGTCGGCGAGCAGCCGGTCGAGCGTCCCCTCCCGCTCGGCCTTGCCGAGCCGCAGCACAAGCTGCGCGGCCTGCCGGAACCTCACGGGGTAGCCCGCCGAGGTCGCGGCGATTCCGAGGGCGGTGGCCACGTGATGTTAGCACTACTGTAAAAACAACCAATTTCGCCATCGCACATTAGCCAATGGGGATGCTGACAAAAATCCGTACCGATTAGGTGCCGGAAAGGACGTCAGAT
>CATWBG010000035.1:0-5660 GCA_958348985.1 uncultured Collinsella sp.
GTATTGTGAAGAAAATGGTAAGTCTTATACATTTATTAACGATGACGAAGTGGAGATAAATGGAAAAAGATATGAAATATATAGGGGCTACGAAAATGGTAGTAGGGGAAATTACGGCATAAAATGTAAAGAAAAATAAATCCAGTTTGTTATTCTACACACATCGGGTCAACTTGTCCCGAACTTTCACAACTAAATACCCGCCGCTTACACAGCGGCACACCGAGCAGGAAATCTGAAAAAGGTCTCCTGCTTTTTTTCTGCCCAAAATGAGGTGGTAAAACGCCACCCCATCCACCAAGCATAGAAAGGAGGGATACGAAATGCCCTGTCCACACAACGAAATCTCGATTGTTCAGCGTAGCCAACAGCAGTCTGCGGTTGCCGCCGCTGCCTACCAGAGCGGCGAAAAGCTGTTCTGGTTTTGGAGCAGTGCCGATCTAACTGGTAATCAAACGTTCGCGATTCGCTCCATTGCATCACCCAAGTTTTGGAGCAGTGCCGATCTAACTGGTAATCAAACCGCCCCGGCGCCGTTAGTTTAGGTCAAGTGTTTTGGAGCAGTGTCGATCTAACTGGTGATCAAACTAGCCAAGGCTCGTGCTAAAGTAGCGGAAATAAAAAAGGAGACGGATAAAGAGAACGCTCGCATTTCATCACAATGGGAGGAACGCCGTCGCAAAGGTGAATCCGGCAAGGCTTGGCAGATTCTACAGCAGCGGATCGACATGCGCCAAACTACCGAAAATGATATCATCTCAGGGATAGATAAATCGCCTGAGGCTCGTGAGGTTCGCGCCGGAATGGTGAAGACCATGAGGAAGCTGAAACAGGCCATGGAAGAAGCCCGACATGACGACAACAGCGAGTTGAGGGCGGAGTTTCGCAAGATGGATGAACTAACTCAACGAGCAGATTAACGAAGAGCGGTGACGCGAAGGCAGGAGGTATTTCGCGGTGTTCGAGAGTTTGCGTGAGGCTCGTCGGATGAACGATCCCGCATCCAATCCTTTGCATTGGGCGAATCGGGACTGGTCGGACAGCAGGTTCAGCGTGATTCCCGGGACGGTTCGTAAGGGGCCAGGTACGTATCCACGTGCTGAGTTCGATCTTCCGTTAGCTTTGTTCTGGACTGCGGCATCGGGTCTGGATGCTCCCGCGCAGCGCGATCTCGGCGGTACGATACTTAATCCGAGAATCCCGTGGGCAGCAAGTTATTGGCCCGTCTCCTTTTGCTGGCGTGATGGATGGATTATTCTTGAGGACATGAGCTCCATCAATAACGACAGCTCCTCCCGATATATGACGTACTACCGCCCCGTGCGCAAGCTTCCCAATAGGCGCGATGCCTTGTTGCATGTGCTGCGTGCCCCGTTCCCGCTGACCGATGACAAAGTTTTCACGGCGTTTTCGACGTGCTCGTTGGGTCATGTGAACGACTCGGCGTTCATGCCGCCGTACAATGGGTGCCCGTCCGAGACGATGGTGAGTCTGATGAATTCGTTCCGCATGAAACCTGGCTACATCGTGTGGGGCGGGTATTTGCACGTATGGGTGAATATCCTGTACTGGATGCGGGAGAGCCGTGACCCGGATTTCCGTCATACGGCCGGCGCTGTCTCCGCCGTCGAGGAGCTGGAGCTGTTCCGCGCGTACAAGGCTTACTATGACCAGCTGCGTCGTGAGGTTCCGGCACCGTACGCGGGCACGGTGGCATGGCCGGACCAGTGCGACCCGCGGTTCCCGCTGCCGGGCGACCCGCGCCGCGCGAACTACATCCTCGCGTGAGGTGCGAGCGGTTCCTGCACGGCATCCGCCCAATAAGACCATGTGGCACATGGTTCGTGTCACCGAGTATCATGGGTGGCAAGAGACTGACAGGGAAGGGTGAATGATGGCGCCAGCGGCCTCCCGCAATCGCGGCCGCGTCAGCGAGTCCGTGGCATGGGGTTGCGCGGCCGCAAGCTGCGTGGCGCCCGCGGCGCTGGGATTCGTCTCCCTCGCATGGCCTTCGGAATCACCATTGTCGTCCGCCCGTTCTTAATCCATGGGCTTCTCCTTTCCCGGCAACCCAGTACCCGCTGATTTGGCGCTCGTCCTCGTCGTCACCGTGGCGTTGATGGTCATGCTATGCCGTTCCGCCGTGGTATTGGCACGTCTGACCTGGCATCACAGGGTGGATTATGCCAGATCGATGGCCTGCGTCATGGCGACATCGCTGGCATTGGGGCCCGTGCTCGTCCGTCTGATCCGGCAGCCGTCGATGACCCGCGCGATTCCACTGGCGGTGTTCCTGTCCGCGGTGATCTGCGCGGTCAGTGCGGCATACGTGCAATATGTGTCGTCATATCGCATGACCGTTACGCTGGCGCGGTTCTGCATCGCGGTCGGTATATTCGTCGCGGCGGTGTGCTCATGCGTGATCATGGGAGGGACGCCGGTGAGCGTGGTCGCGACGTTGTACTCCGTTGGCGGAGTGTGGTACGTGCACGCCCAAGGTTTTGGAGCAGTGTCAATCTAACTGGAAATTAAACCAGGCACGTCGGCCACCTCGTCGGGGCGTTTTGGAGCTGTGCTGCACGCGCTTTGGCGGCCAGTTCGAGCCGATCTGGCTAGCCAGCGAGGACGAGAAGCTCAAAAGCTCTAACTGCTACGTCTGCGCGAGTTGGTAAGACCGCGGCGGCAGGCAGTATGCTGCCGTCGATGGCAACCTCCCGGAGGAGGCCTATGCATGAGGCTTCCGCTTTAGGTTGATGTTCTAGCTGCCGGTTTCGCGCCCATGCTTTTTCATCTCCATCGCCTGCCCGATAGAGCTGTCAAGGGGCGCGCGACCAAGGCGGGACAGGGCAATTCGCGGAGGGCCGGGCAATAATTCTGGCGTCCGGTATGGTTGCCTGAGCTGCGGGGGCGGGGAGCCGTCCAGGTGATGCTGCTGCCATACAACTGCCAGCAGTTTAATCGGACGACGTTTCAAACCCATTGGCCGCTTCTGCGGCGTTTCTTGCATTTTTGACGTTGGAAATAAAAAGAAAGGTTGCCAGCCCTATGATGCATTCAGCAGAATTATCAAAAAGCCTCTAGCGGGAGGAGTCCAAATGAAAACGAGCATCGAGGGACGTCGAGCTTTGATCACCGGCGCGGGCTCGGGCATCGGCAGGGCTGTTGCCCAGCGGTTGAGTGAGCTTGGCTGCGACGTTGTCCTGGTGGGCAGGACCGGCGCCACGCTCAATGAGACCGCTGCCCTTTGTCCCGGTGCCACCAAGACCGTCACCTGTGACCTTACGGACGAGAGCAGCATTTTGGCGCTCGTGGGGTACATCCGCGCAACTGGCGCGCTCGATATCTTGGTGAACAATGCGGGCATCGTGCAATCGGGGCCGCTAGAGGGCATATCGACTGAGGAGTTCGACGCCGTGATGGCAACGAACGTACGCGCGCCGTTCATCCTCATGCGCGAGACGTTGCCGCTCCTTAAGGCATCGCCATCACCTGAGATTATCAACGTTTGCTCTGTCGTCGCTCATGAGGGTTATCCCAATCAGAGCGCCTATGCTGCGAGCAAGCATGCTCTGTGCGGTCTTTCCAAGTCGTTTGCCAACGAGGTCTTTGAAGACGGCATTCGCGTTCACCTCATCTCTCCGGGAGGCGTTTTGACCGACATGGTTGCCAAGGTGCGTCCCGAGATTGTGGGGACGCCCATGATTTTGCCAGAGGACGTTGCGGATGCGGCGGAGTACCTGCTCACGCATCGCAGCGATGCCGTTTGCGACGAGATCCGTCTCCATCGTGTGACAAAGGCGCCGTTTTAGGGGCTTTGGGCCGCTGCGAGGCGGTGGCCTGGCGGCGCATGGACGCACGGTCGCTGTGCGCTCGTTGCATTTCTTGTCCGCGCGATGGCTTACGATTTGCCTACGAGAAGGCGCAGGCATGTTCATATGTATCCCAGGTGACACTCCCTCTTATGGTGACGGCCGGCGCGACGGATGGCACTGTCTGACTTACACGGACATTGTTGCTTTGGGGTAGTGCTTGTCTGATTGCCGATGAGAGACTGGAAAGAAACTGTCGAGGGCAAGGAGAATCGTCATGGCAAACATTCGAGACTGTGTATATGGCCAGGCTGTTGGCGATGCGCTGGGGGTTCCGTTTGAGTTTCGCGGGCGAGACACGTTTGAATGTACCGGGATGGTCGGTTTTGGTACCCATGGACAGCCGGCAGGTACCTGGAGCGACGACACGTCTATGACGCTTGCGATATGCGATAGCTATCGTGAGCTGGGCCGCATCGATACTGACGACATCCGCACGAGGTTTCTGGCGTGGTATCGCGACGGCGCCTATACGTGTGATGGGCTTTTCGATATCGGCAACGCGACGGCGCAGGCGCTCATTGCGGGTCACGGCCTCTCTGGCGAGCGTGATAACGGCAACGGTTCGCTTATGCGCACGGTTCCTTTGGCGTTTTTTAATGTGACGGACGATGCGGTTCGCGCGGTTTCTGCCATCACCCATGCGCACCAGACTTCAACCGAGGCGTGCGTGCGAATGGTGCACGTTGCCCACGCGCTTGTCGGTGGCATGTCGGTTGGCGATGCCGTGGCCATGGGCGGCGTTGACGCAGGGAAACCACGTGGCTCGATCAGTTCTGGCGGATATGTCCTCCATACGTACGAAGCGGCGCTTTGGTGCCTTGCCAACACGTCGAGCTACGCGGAGTGCGTGCTGACGGCTGTCAACCTTGGCGACGATACCGATACGACCGCTGCCGTTGCCGGTGCCCTTGCTGGCATTGTCTATAGCATTGATGGCATACCTAGCAGCTGGGTGGATGCGCTCAGGGGCAAGGATGTTATCGAGGCGTGTCTGCCGTAGATGGGCGGCTTGGGGTGCCATTCGCTTAGCGCATCAGCTCGAAAGTCAATCCATCGTAGATGTCTCCACGCACTTGGCGAATTCCGTCTTTTCGCCGGTACTCTGCGAAGCCGAGCTTTTTCGCCAACGCGATCATGCGCTCGTTGCCCGACCAGGTTTGGGTGAAGATGCGCTGGCTTCCATGGGCTTTTAGGTAATCGATAAGACCTGTGAGCGCCGTGGTGGCAATGCCGTGCCGACGCTGGCGGGGGTCAAACACGCAGATGCCAATCGCCCTGCCGAGGGACGTTGTATCGCACCCGTCCAAGATATTGCAGTCGCTATCAATCAGGTAGCTCGAGCACGAGCCCACGTGTTCTCTCTGATAGTCAATCTCAAAACTGCTGCGAAAGCTCGCGTCGGAATACCCAGATGCTTCGGAAACCCAGCGCTCGAGTTTCTCGATATATTCCTTGAGTTCGCGCTCGCATTGCTCAGGAGTACGTCCTTCGTAAAGCCAGGGGGCATCCCAAAGCTGCCATTCGGTCTCGATGGTTTCCCATCGGATGTAGTCGGCGATGTCTTCTTGACGAATATCGCGCAGCGTCACATCATCATTCATTTGTATTTCCAAGGCGATTCGCCCCCATATCTGGCCTGCGCTGCTTTGAATTGTAACACAAAGTTGTTTCTGGAGAATAACGGCGGAACTGGGTGGGGGTAGCGGGGGGGGGGGGGCGGCCCCGCCCCCGGGGCGGCGGCCACCCCCACCCCCCCACCATCAACAAAAAAAAAGAACAAAAAAAACC
>CATWBG010000036.1:0-5461 GCA_958348985.1 uncultured Collinsella sp.
CCGAGACCTTGGACTGCCCGTCGTGTCGCTTTCTTCTTCGGGTCATCTTGAACACTTTTCGCCCTTAACTTGGTGTCCAGGAAATCTTACCCTCTCCAGCTAGCCGCATAGCCGGTCCAGAGAAATGTCCGCATCCCCTTTGCTCAAATTAACTTGACGAAACACACCTTGAGCGCCGTCTTGTCGGCGATGCGGAAGCCGGCCGCCTTGCGCAACGCGGCGGCAACGCGTCGGTATCCATATCTGAACCGGGATTTCTCGCATATCCCCGCTATGGCCGGCCGCTCGGCCGCCTGCCTGTCGGAGGGAGGGCTCGCCTCGCGGTAGCAGTAGGCGGAACGCGGCATCCCCATGAGCCCCGGGAGCGCTGAGAGCGGATATCCCCGCCTCAGCGACCTCACTATCTCGTGCTTCCGCCCGCTGTCGAGGTGTCCGTCGCCGAGGCGGCCATTCGTTTTAAGATCCCCGCCTCCATCTCGAGGCGGGCGCACCGCTGCCCGAGGGTCTCCTCGCTCGCGGGCCCCTTCCTCCTTCGCCCCGGCGGACGGACGCCGAGGGCGTCGTCGCCTCCCTCCCGGTACCGCTTCACCCGGTCCCGTATCCGCGCGCCGTTGCGCGCGCCGTGCTCGAGAGCGAGGGCCCTGCGGTCGCCCTCGCCGCGGAGGCAAGCCTCTGCGGCGCGGAGCTCGAGCCCCTGGGGGCAGCGGTCGCACCTCCTCGGCCCGTCTATGGCCCCGGCGCCGCCTCGGTCGGTCCCCTCCCTCCAAAGCCTCGCGGTCGGCTTCGTGAGGCCGAGCTCGCGTTGCGGCATGGCGCGACGGTCGCGCCGTCGGCGTACCTGTCCGCAAAGTGCCGCTTGAACTCGGCGGAGTGGTCCTCGCTCAGCAAATGAGACCCCCTGACGCAGAAGGCCCCTATAGGAGAGGCAGAACACTGTCTGTCCAACTATAGGGGTTCACTGCAGTTTTGGGGTGCAGTTCAGTATCCAAGAAATGGGAGGCAGTTCACACTCAGAGTGCGGGCTTTCTTATCGTTTGGCCGTCAAATCAGTTTCCTGTTCTCATCGTCCAGGCTGTCCTTCTCGTTGGCTCCGATGGCTACGAACGCACTGCGAAACAATGGCAATCGGCCCTAAGATTCCTGATCAGCCCTCGGGGACAAAAACCGTGCGTCTACTCACTTGGGATAAACGCATGCCGGCTCCAATCTCCATTGGAGTCGGCATGTCAAATCAGAGGTTTATGGGGTATTCGTTATCGTCTAAATGATTTATGCCCCCATAACTAAGGAAGTCTCTATTCCCATTCTGCCGCGCATATCGCTATCGCTTCATCTTCTTCAAGTTAGCGAGCTTCCATTGAGCTTCCGGGCTCGCGGCGGCGGCTCGGACGATGTTGCACTCGCCGAAGAGCAGTTCGGGGCGGTATTCCCCCTTGGCGAACAATTCCAAATAGAGTCTCTCGTCGTCGTCTCGAGGCAGAATGTAGGCCGATGTGAACCCCTCCGCGTTGTCCATCAAGCCTGCCAGCGTCGGCACCTCATCCCTCGAATGCAGCATTGGCAGCAGCTGGTCTTCGAGGTCCCTCTGTCGATCTTCGAACCGCTTGCTCCGGCCTTCGAACTCGTTCGGGAAGCATGCGGAGACGGATGCGTAGTAAAGGAGCACCTTGTGAACGATACCGTCGGGATCGCCCGTAGCGTCGAAGTGCGCCTTGAGGTTCGATATGTCGTAGAGGTCCCTTATCTTTACCCTGTCGAAGAAGGCCTTGACCTTGCCACCCGCAAGCTCGGCATCCTCGAACATGGGGACGCCGACATCGGGGCGAAGGGGGCAGCTTCTGGAGCGGATTGGGAACAGCGGGGACCTGTTCATGTATATGCAGTCGATCTTCACGTGGTCGGTTCCCCAGTCGCCGCGGTAGCGGAGCACGAACGTCCTGCCCGCATGGCCCCCGTCGCCGGCAGACACATCGTATCCCTGCCCTCTGCCCACCTCCTCGATGGCACGCTCGATAAAGGGTCGCTCCCTCAGCATCTCCTCCCTAGCCAGCGCGCCGACGTAGGAAATGTCGATGTCGACCGAAAGACGCGGGATATCCAGCATGAAGAGGTTTATCGCGGTGCCGCCGTGCATGGCGAGCTTCCCTTTCAGGTCGGGGTGCCGCTGCATCTCGTCGAGCAGGTCGAGAAGTCGCTCGACCTTGTCCAGCGTCCTCGGCTGGAATCCGCTTGTGTCTATAGCAGCCATTCTCCGACTTCCTCCTCTTTCTCGGGCAGGCACAGCCTCCATCGCCGCGACCAGCCGCGCGACTTAGTCGAATCCTTGTCGAGCTTGAAGGGCCCGCCCTTCGCCATCTTCTCGAACTCGTCAAGCACATCAGAGGGGATGCGCCACTTGTTTGCTTTTCGTTCGAGCAGCCAGCCCGTCCTCGCTGCGAGCGACGCGGATTTATCGGAGACGAGCTCCTTCAGTGCCTCCGCGTCTACGTAGGGGAACAACGAAATCGACATCAAGGCCTCTTCGATGCCTCCACAACGGTCGGGGTGGCTGAGGCAGTCGACGATGGTCTGCTCGCGCGTCGTCACTGTGGTTCGCAGGCCGCCTCTGCCGCGCATCGATTGGATCGAGAGGTTGTTTGCGAGAGGGAACGGGATGTATGAGACGCCGGAATACCCGAACGCACTTTTTATGGACGCTGACCTGAACTGACAGACGCTCCCTACGTTGTGGGCGACACCGTGAACCTCAAGCGCGGAATGGAATGAGATGACAGCTTTGGGGTCAATCGAACACACCAATTCGAACGAATCGACTTCCGCTGCGGCGAATCGCCCCGATTTAGAAACGTAAACCCCGCGCCTTGCCCTCTCGATCTGCCCGGCGGCGACGGCGCGCCTGAGCGTCGTCTTCGCAGACGAGTCGGACATCCCACAGCTCTCGACAAGCTGGAAAACGGTGAACACGTGGGTTCGATCTATGTACTCTTTGAACTTCATACTGGGCAATTTTAATGGAAAGGGGTACATTTTGTCCACCTTTCCTTCAATTCTCGTCAGCAAACATAATAATGGCGCTTAACCATGAGGTGGTTACTTGATCGCTGAGCGTGCCGATCATATGGCAAATGCATCATATGTCCGACGCAAAGAAAGGGAGGGATGCTGCTTTCTTGTGATGTTTCGACCAAGCATGACATGCCCTCGTCGGCATAAACATCGGTATTGGATGCGCTGGCACTTGTGCGCCTTGCGGGCACCAATGTGCGAGAAGGCGTAATCGTGGATCATGATGGGAAACCGATGAACGGGACGCGTCCCAAAACTTGGTGTAAGCGGCCAGGCGGCCGCGCCCACAGGGGCGCGGCCGCCCTCCTAGAATCGTGGGTTACCACACAGACAGTTCGAGAGAGGGGACGGCCGCAATGGAGACTTTACACGAGGAGGCACTGGCCGCGGCCGGCGCGAGGCCCAACGGAGCAATCGACATCAGCGCCGCGATGCGCTCGATGCTCAAGGGGCTGCTCAACGCGGTGATGGACGAGCAGGCGTTGGAGCTGGGCGTGCTGCGCAACGGCTACCGGGAGCGCGGGTTCGACACCCGCGTCGGCACGGTGACGCTCAGGATACCCAAGCTCAGGGAGGGCAGCTACTTCCCCGAGGACGTCGTGCGCCGCTGGTCGTGCACCGACACCGCGCTCGCCTCGGCGATATGCGACATGTTGCTTTCGGTCTCCTCGGCCAGGGAGGTCGAGGCGATCGAAAGCAGAGACAACGCGGGGACCTCAGCCCTGGCCTACCTCGACTTCCCGCGCGAGCACGCGACGTGGGTGTGCACCAACAACGTGCAGGAGAGGATGAGCTGTGAGATCAAGCGGCGCACGAGGGTGGTCCAGGTGTTCCCCTCGTTCGACTCGCTGGTCAGGCTGGTGGGGGCGGTGGCCTGCTGTTGATGTTCACTAAGAAGTGGTCCGAGCGATCACTGGGAAACGAGCACCGTGAGCACGAAAAAATGAGCAGTTTAAGCAAGAGGGCCGCGCCCGGGGGACCGGGGGCGCGGCCCTCGCCGTACGGTTTCTCCGGGCGGTCGCTTTGGCGAGCCCGCCCGGGAAGGACGGGGGAGATGACCGTGCCCCTGGACACAGTGAACGATATGCGGCCGATGGATGCCGCCGGGCGCTCGAGGTCCGAGGCCGCCCGAATGCTCCACGTGAGCCGGAACACCGTGGCGAAGTACGCCGACATGGAGGACATGTCGCCCGCCGCGCCGATGCCCCGGAGGAGGGGCAGGCCCGCGCTCGAGGGCAACGAGGAATGGGTCGCGGGCGTCCCCGAGGCCGACCCCGGGGCCCCGAGGAAGCAGCGCCGCACCGCCAGGCGGATCTACGACAGGCTCGTCGCCGAGCGCGGCTACGCCGGCTCGTGCTCCGCCGCGCGGAGGTTCGCCCGCGAGTCCAGGCTCGCCCGGGCGGCGGCGGGCGGAGAGGGGTACCTCGAGCTCGAGTGGGCGCCCGGCACCTGCCAGGCCGATTTCGGGAACTTCCGCGCCGCGGTCGGCGGGAGGGCCCTCGACCCCAGGCTGCCGGTCGCGACGCTTCCGCACTCGAACGACCGGCAGTGCGTCGCCCTCATATCGCAGAGGCCGGGAGGCCGTGCTCGCCCACCACCGCCGTCCTGGAGGAGCGTCCGGGGCTCGGCGCCCCGAAGCGGGTGGAGTACCTGGCGGGCCACCTCGAGGCAGAGAGGGCCGGGCGCGAGGCCTCGAAGCGCGCGGCGCCGCTCAGGCGCTGCGGGCCGCCGGCGCCCAAGACCTTCGACGGCTATGACACGGCCGGCCGTGTCATAGCCGGAGGATATGAGGCGCGAGTCGCTACTCGTACTCGACTCCGCCGGGCACGGTGAGGATCTCGCGCCCATGGGAGACGTCGGCACCGGCAAGACGCACATGGCGTCGGCCCTCTGCACGCTGGCGTGCGAGAGGAGGCTCGAGGCGCGCTTCTTCACGGCGCTCTCGCTCGTGATGCGCCTGAGGCGCGCCCACGACGACGGGAAGCCCGGCCGGGAGGCCGCGCTCATCGGCAAGGCTCGCCTGCTCGTCATCGACGAGCTCGGGTTTCTCCCGCTCGACGCGGACGGGGCGAGGCTGCTCTTCCAGGCCTTTGCCGACGCCTACAAGCGGCGGTCGGCGGCGATCGCCACGAACCTGGGGGCTCAGCAGGTGGGGAGGTCGGTGTTCGGGGACGATCGAATGGCCGCCGCCGTGATCGACCGCATCGTCCACCGCGGGAGGCTCGTCCAGTTCCGTGGCGAGTCCCGCCGCGTCCGCCATGCCCTCATGCGTGAGGGCTAGCCGCTCAAAAAGCGTGCGCGCTTCCGATGCTCAGGCTGCCCAATTTCCGATGCTCTTTTGGGGATGCTGACGTTTTTCCGTACGAAAGCGCTCATGCCGCTAGATTGAGCGACC
>CATWBG010000037.1:0-4989 GCA_958348985.1 uncultured Collinsella sp.
GATGGCTTACTGTTTGTGAAATCTCCCTTGGGCGTAAGTTATATGACTCTTGAGCCTGGCATGCCGTGTGGGACGAGGCCTTTCGGCAGCGTAATCTTGTGTTTAGCCCTCTCGATTCAAGACCTACATTCAAAAAAATAAAAAATCTTATATGGAATGACTTAGATTTTGTATATTCAGGTCCATAAGGGGATACACTACTTCTCGAACAAAAAGCTCGTAGCGCGCCTTGGCATGGGTTGAGGTTGTGCGAAAGCAGAAAAAGAAGGGATTTCTCATGGGCAAGATTCTTGGTATCGACCTTGGTACTACTAACTCCGCCATGGCAGTTTTGGAGGGCGGCGCCCCCACCATCATCGTCAACGCCGAGGGCGACCGCACGACCCCGTCTGTGGTTGGCTTCCGTGCCGATGGCGACCGCGTTGTGGGCAAGGCTGCTAAAAACCAGGCTGTCACCAACCCCAAGAACACTGTGTTTTCCATCAAGCGTTTCATGGGCCGCAAGTACTCCGAGTGCACCTCCGAGCTCAAGACCGTGCCGTACGAGGTCAAGGAGGGTCAGGGCGGCCGTGCCGTCGTCAACATCGAGGGCGAGGATTACACCGCCGAGCAGATCTCTGCAATGGTTCTCGCCAAGATGAAGGCTGACGCCGAGAAGTACCTTGGCGAGACCGTCACCGACGCCGTCATCACCGTCCCTGCGTACTTCAACGACGCTCAGCGTCAGGCCACCAAGGACGCCGGCAAGATCGCTGGCCTCAACGTCAAGCGTATCGTCAACGAGCCGACCGCTGCTGCTTTGGCTTATGGCCTTGACAAGCAGGGCTCCGACCAGCGCATCCTCGTCTTCGACCTGGGCGGCGGCACCTTTGACGTCTCCATCCTCGACCTTGCCGACGGCGTGTTCGAGGTTCTGTCCACCTCTGGCGATAACCACCTGGGCGGTGACGACTGGGATCAGCGCGTCATCGACTGGATGGCCGACAAGTTCCAGCAGGAGAACAGCATCGACCTGCGCCAGGACCCCATGGCCCTGCAGCGTCTGAAGGAGGCTGCCGAGAACGCCAAGAAGGAGCTCTCCGCTGCCCAGCAGACCACCGTCAACCTGCCGTTCATCACCATGAATCAGTCCGGCCCGCTGCACCTTAACTACACGCTGACCCGCGCTGAGTTCGAGAAGATCACCCGCGACCTGCTCGAGCGCTGCAAGCAGCCTGTCACCAACGCTCTGCGCGACGCCAACCTCAAGCTCTCCGATCTGACCGAGGTCATCCTCGTCGGTGGCTCCACCCGTATGCCCGCTGTTCAGGACCTTGTTAAGACCATGACCGGCAAGCAGCCCAACATGTCCGTGAACCCGGACGAGGTTGTTGCCGACGGCGCTGCCGTTCAGGGCGGCGTTCTCACCGGCGACGTTGAGGGCATCCTGCTGCTCGACGTGACCCCGCTGTCGCTGGGCGTCGAGACCATGGGTGGCGTCATGACCAAGATGATCGACCGCAACACCACCATCCCGACCTCCAAGACCGAGATCTACTCCACTGCTGCCGATAACCAGACCAGCGTCGAGATCAACGTCCTGCAGGGCGAGCGCGAGCTTGCTCGCGACAACAAGTCGCTTGGTAAGTTCCAGCTCACCGGTATCCCCGCTGCCCGCCGCGGCGTGCCTCAGATCGAGGTCACCTTTGACATCGATGCCAACGGCATCGTGAAGGTCTCCGCTAAGGACAAAGGCACCGGCAAGGAGCAGCAGATCACCATCTCCGGCTCCACCGCGCTTTCTGACGACGAAGTCGATCGCATGGTCAAGGACGCCGAGGCTCATGCCGAGGAGGACAAGAAGCAGAAGGAAGAGGTCGAGGTTCGCAACCAGGCCGACTCCCTTGTCTACTCCACCGAGCAGACGCTCAACGAGCTGGGCGACAAGGTGAACGCAGACCTTAAGGGCAAGACCGAGGCCGCCATCGCCGACGCCAAGAAGGCTCTTGAGGGCTCCGATATCGAGGCCATCAAGTCTTCCAGCGAGGCACTGCAGTCTGTGGCCTATGAGCTTGCGCAGATCGTGTACGCCGACGCTCAGCAGGCGAGCGGCGCTGGCGACGGTGCTGCCGCCGCTGCTGGCGATGACGATGTCGTTGACGCCGACTTTGAGGTTGTGGACGACGACAAGGACAACAACTAGTCATGTCCGCCGAACAAGCTCGAACAGAGGTGGATGCCGGCGCCGCTGCCGGCACCGCCGCCTCTGCTGACTCTGAGGAGAAGGACGTGAAGATTCCTGTAGAAGACGCCGTGGAGACCGCGGACGAGAAGGACGATACGCCCCAGACCGCTGATGCCACGGATTCGATTGATGCCGAGGAGGCGACGATGACCGAGGAAGAGATGGTCGAGGCCGCCATTCGTGCTGGCGAGCAGGCTGCGGACGACGATTTTAAGCTCAAGTTCGAGCAGGCTCAAAAGGAGCTTGCCGACGTGCGCTCCGAGCTCGACGCTGCTGCCGAGGCGCAGAAAGCTGCCGAGGACAAGGCCCACGAGGCTGCCGAGCGCACGGCTCGCCTCCAGGCCGACTGGGAGAACTTCCGCCGTCGTACGGCAAACGAGCGCCTGGCGGAGCGCGAGCGCGCTACCGAGAAGCTCGTGTGCGCCTTGCTGCCGGTGGTCGACGACATCGAGCGTGCTATCGATCACGCCCGCACCCTGGATATGGCCGACGACTTCAGCCAGTTCGTAGACGGCGTGGACGCGGTCCATTCCAAGATGCTCGACGTGTTTGCTCATGAAGGCGTGGAGCCCATCGACCCCAAGGGCGAGGCGTTCGATCCGCTGGAGCAGCAGGCCGTTGGACGCGTTGAGGATGCATCTCAGTATGACGAGACGGTCAACGACGTGTACCAGAAGGGCTATCGCATGGCGGGCCACGTGCTGCGTTCCGCGATGGTGACCGTGACCTACGGCGGTGAGAAGCGACCGGCTCCAGAAGAGGCGCCGGAAGGCGAGCCGGCGGCCGATGAGGCAACGGGCTCGGAAGAGTAACACCTGAGGGCCTCGGGCATTCGCCTGGGGCCCTTTTAATCTGATGATCCTCGCTCTCGAAAGGAGGGCAAAACCATGGCTGGCAATAAGACGTTCTACGATGTTTTGGGCGTTTCGAAAAACGCCACCGATAAAGAGATCAAGTCTGCGTTTAGGAAGCTTGCGCAAAAGTACCATCCCGATGCGGGCGGTGACGAGGCAAAGTTCAAGGAGATTTCCGAGGCGTACGACACGCTTTCAAACGAGAAAAAGCGTAAAGAGTACGACCAGATGCTCGCCTTTGGAGGTATTCCCGGTGCCGGCGGTGCGCGTGGCTATAGCGGCCAGAACGTTCCTTGGGACGATATTTTGAGCAGTGTCATGCGCGGCGAAGGCGTGGGCGGCTCGGATTGGGCTCAGAATTTTGAGGGCTTTGGCGGCTTTGGGGGTTTCGGCGGTTTTGGTGGTCAGCCTCGCAGCAGGGCCTCGCGCGGAGGAGACCTCTCGGTAGATGTCGAGGTTTCGGCAGACGACGCGTTTCGCGGCGTGACCCAGAAGGTCAACTACCGTGTTCCCTCGACGGGCGAGCCCCAGACTATCACCATCTCCATTCCTGCCGGCGCTGTCGACGGCGGCAAGATGCGCTTTAAGGGTCGCGGCGAATACGGCACCGGTGGCGGCGGGCGCGGTGATCTGGTGGTGACCGTTCGCGTGCAGGAGCATCCGCTGTTCAAGCGCAAGCGTGCCGACGTGACCATGACGGTGCCTGTCTCGTATATCGAGGCTGCGCTGGGATGCCAGATTGAGGTTCCTACTCCGGGTGGCTCCAAGGTCAAGTTGGACATCCCCGCAGGTACGCAGACGGGCAAGAAGTTCCGCTGCAAGGGTCTGGGCGCGCCGGATGTTTCGCATCGCGGCCGCACGGGTTCTTTGATCATCAAAATCGAGGTTGTCGTGCCCGAACATCTTACCGACGACGAGCGTAAGGTGTTCGAGAAGCTCCGCAAGGAGGACACGCGCGATTACCGCGCAGAGGTTAACAAGTACTTCGCAAAGCTCTAGCGACCCCAACTGTGTACCATGGTGGGGTAGTCGATTGAAAGCAGGCTGAGGGCCATGGCCGATGACAACAGGAATAAGCCGCTGTACATGATCAGCGTGGCGGCAGAGCTCACGGGCATGCACCCTCAGACGCTGCGTGTCTACGAGTCCAAGGGTTTGGTGAACCCGCAGCGCTCGGGCGGCAACACGCGCCTGTACTCGCGTGCCGACATCGAGCGTCTGGAGCTTATCAACCAGCTTACCGACGAGGGCATTAATTTGGCCGGCGTGGTACGCATCCTCGATATGAAAGAGCGCTCGGAGGAGCGTGAGCGCGAGAACGAGAAGCTTCGCTCCCGCGTGCGCCAGCTCGAAGAAGAATTGCACGAGTTCAAGATGCAAAAGAAGATCACCGCGCTGGTTCCGCGCGATGGCTCGGGCGATCCTCAGCAGGTTCTGCGTGGCCTGCTTGGCCAGTAGGGGCTGTTTATGCAGGTAATTCAGGCTATTTTTGGATGCGTTGGCGTTATCTTCATGATTTTGGGCGCCTTGCTCATGATGCGTAAATCGCCTCGACTCAACGAGGCGTTCGATGCCGCGGCACAGGCGCGCGGCTGCGAGAGCGAGCATCAGGCGTGCTATGAGGTGGCGCTCTTTTGCTTGGAAGCGGCGTTTCTGTTTGTGCTTGTTTCCTTTGTGGCGTCGTATGTGGCAACCGTTCCCGCTGTTGTGGGGGCTATTGTCGTGCTTGTTGCCGGCCTGGCGGCGGGTGCCTTTGCCACAAGGCGTCGTATTGATTGGAAGTAGTTTTGTGTCCCCGCCTGGGGCTACCTGGTGCGGTGAAGTCCGCCGGAGCTAACGCTCCGGCGGACTTTTTCGTAAGGCTTTAGCCTGTGCGGCGCGCAGCGCCGCATCTAAACCCACCCGCTATGC
>CATWBG010000038.1:0-4585 GCA_958348985.1 uncultured Collinsella sp.
GCTTGGTAGCGCACTTGACTGGGGGTCAAGGGGTCGCTGGTTCGAATCCAGTCGTCCCGACCAGTATTTATTGCAGGTCAGAGGTTTTCTCTGGCCTGTTTTTTTATCCTTAAACGTGGTTGCCTCAGGGAGTTACGCTCGGCAACTAGGTCGTATCTTTCCACCCATGCGTATTTCCGATATCATGGTTAATCGGCCTTTTCACGGGTATCAGCAAACGTGAAAGTATGCACTCAAAGGAGCCTTGTGGGTCTGAAAAAGAAAATCAAAAAGGAGCTCATCGGTACATCCGATTATCCTTCTAATAAGATTTTTACTATCTCCAATTTCATCACTGCAATTCGCCTCATACTCACTCTCGTTTTTCTTTACTTGTTTATCAATAACGAGAACCGCTATGTCGCGCTTGTGATCTACGCCATCGCCGCCTCAACCGATTGGCTTGATGGCCAGATTGCACGTATGACAAAAACGGTTAGCTGGCTTGGCAAGATGATGGATCCTATCGTCGACAGGGCCTTGCTTTTCACCGGCGTTTTGGGACTTGTGGTTCGCGGCGAGTTGCCTGTCTGGGTTTGCGTTGTCATTATCGGTCGTGATGTATACCTCGCCTGCGGCAATTTCATCGTCCGACGCTACCATCGCCGTCCCATCGATGTCGTATATACTGGAAAAATCGCCACTGCGCTGCTCATGACGGGCTTTAGCCTCATGCTCCTAGGCCTTCCAGTACTAGATGGCTTCGAGTTGCTTCCCGCCGCGCTTACGCAGTTCCCGGGCCTTAACGGATCTTCCGTACCTATGGGCATCTATTTTGTCTACGCCGGCGTTTGCTTCTCGCTTATCACGGCCGCAATCTACACGATTAGAGGCGGCCTCGCCATTAGACAAGCCAAACTTCATCCCGAAGATGAGGATGATGATTTCCTTAATCCAGAAATTGATGATGGCGATGAGGACGTTACTTCTTGAGTGTATACCGAATAAGTAGGGTAGAATAAACTCGTTATCTTCGTCTTATTAGCTTGATATATGGGGGTTCTCATGGCCGCTGTAGACTCCACACATAATTCCGTTCCTTCCGGGGATGCAACCTGCGTTTTTCGCATGCCCATGAACGATATGACTGCTCCCGACCTTATGAAGGCGCAGACTATCTCTAAGCCCGTTTTGACGATTATCAAAGGGCCGCAGACGGGCAATACGTTTGAGCTTGAAGGCGCACTCACGACCGTTGGTCGCGATCCCGCAAACAGCATTTTCTTGAATGACATGACCGTCTCGCGCTCTCACGCAAAAATCAAGCACGATGCCTCCGGGGTCTCTATCGAGGACCTTGGTTCGCTCAATGGCACCTGGGTCGATGGAGCCATCGTAAGCAATGCACCGCTTCATGACGGCTCTTCTATTCAAATTGGCACGTTTACCCTTATCTATCACGAAAGCCAGCCGGAGCGCATCGAGACCGGTGAGTAGCTTGGCTGAGCGAAGCTACCTCAGCATCGGTCAGGTTGTGAACTATCTGCGCGGTGCATATCCCGATCTTTCAAATTCAAAGATTCGCTTTCTGGAAGACGAAGGGCTTATTACGCCTCACAGGACACCTAAGGGCTATCGACAGTACTCCAAGGAGGATGTCGATCGCCTTGAGGTTATTTTACACTTGCAAAAAACCAGGTATATGCCACTAACCGTTATCAAGCAAAAACTTGATAGCGCAAATGATCTTTCCACCCTGGCCTTTAAGGTGGGGTTGCTCTCCGACCTTCCCATGAAGACGGAGCCCAAGGAAACCAAGCAGAAGCTTCATCCCATCGAAGACATTCCCGATATCCTCGGAGTCGAGATTTCGTTTATACGCGCGCTCGCCGAAAACGATTTAATTCGCATTATCAAGAGTCCTCAAAATCGAGATCTTGTTGATGGGCGCGATTTTGAAATTATTCGTTATTGCGCCGAGCTCAATCGATTCCATATCGAACCACGCAATCTTCGTCAGTATGTTTCTGCCGCAAATCGAGAATCCACCATGTTTGAGCAGGTTCTTATCGGAATGCTTGGAATGGATGACTCCGATGAAGGCCGCGAAGCAAAGCTTGAACGAGCCTTTAACAAGCTCCACGATTTGACCGATGGCGTTCGCACCGCGCTTCTCAAAAACCGTGTGTTCGAGTCCCTCAATGCCGTTGTCGAAGATGCTGACGTCAACGTGATAGATGATGAGCTCACTCGCGCCGCTGCTGCAGCCACAGAAAAGAATGACAAACCCACGAGCACTACTGTAAGCAAAAGCACAAGACGGGGGTAACCAATGGATGCAAAAGAGCTCGAGTCCTATATTGTCGATATACCCGACTATCCCGAGCCAGGAGTTATCTTTAAGGACATCACACCGCTTTTTGCCGACCCCAAGCCGTTCAGGGCAATGATCGATGCATTTGTCTCTCACTACAAAAACGAGGGGATTACAAAGGTAGTCGGTCCGGAGGCGCGTGGTTTTATGATTGGCGCCCCCGTTGCTCTAGAGTTGGGCGCCGGCTTTATTCCCGCTCGTAAGCCCGGAAAACTTCCTCGCGCCACCGTTTCGGCTTCTTATGAACTTGAATATGGCACGGACACGCTCGAGATTCACGCTGATGCCATTCAGCCGGAAGATCGCGTTTTGATTATCGACGATCTTATCGCAACTGGCGGTACAGTAGCAGCTACGGGCAGGCTGATCCAAGATATGGGTGCCACGCTTGTAGGCTACGCGAGCATTCTTGAATTAAGCTTTCTCAATCCGCGCAAAAAGCTTGCCGAGTCGGGCGACCACGATCTTTTCTCACTGATTAAGGTTAACTAGCGAGTACCCACTCCATTGTTTTCAAAGCCTGCAAATTGGAGATAAGCCATAAGCAACGCTTTTGATGCAAAAGCCTGAGCTGCAGCACGCACAAAAAGCTCTTCGCGACTTATTTCACCTGTCTCGCGAAAAGCGCGTTCCAACGATTGAACATCGGTGGCCGAAAACGTCATATCAACGATGTGATTGATTTCGGCCACCATGTGGTCATGCGCCTTTTGTGGCGAGCTGACAACCGATTGGATTTTAAAGAGCTGCTCAATTGCCGATATGCTCAAAAATTGTTTAAGTATACAGATGAGAAGCAATCGAGAAATCTGCTCGCGACCATACTGCTTTTTAACAGGCGGGCTAACGAGATGCATCTTAACGTAGTTGTTGATCATTGAAGGGGTCAGCCACTCGGAACTCGAGCATCGATCGAGTGGCTTTAGTATCAAAGTGATATACGAGATAACCTGATCGCGATAGAGCGGCACGTTTGGAAGCTCATCGTATGTAGGAAGTTTGGACGATCTGATTTCATCCATCTCCGCCGAATCCATAAAGCAATCAAACGGCGGCCGTTGTATAAGCTGGTCAGCATCAATAGCAGGGGAGTTGTCAGACATCGGGATAAGTGATGTCAGCTGCGCTTTTGTTTTGTCCATTGACCCACCTCGCTATGGCTATACGCATAATCGCTCCATCTAGTATTGTATACTAGATGGGAATCCTAACGGCATACATTGCAAAGGAGAAGTAGATGAGCTGGGCTATCGTTGCTGATTCAAGCTGCAATCTTCGCTCAATCGAAGCTTCCGATCACTCAACAGAATACTCAACAGTTCCCCTTGTTATTCATGTAGGGGGAGTGGATTATGTTGACGACGAAAACCTGGATGTTCATGAGCTCAATCGAATCATAGCCGAGGAGCCAAAAGCTTCCTCAAGCTCTTGCCCGAGCGCAGGTGTTTGGGCAGAACAGTTCCGCAAGTTTGACAACGTAATTGCAATTACGATTTCTGCCAACCTCTCGGGGAGCTATGAAGCTGCCTCCATGGCACGAAACATAGTCCTTGACGAGTATGCACGCGATCATGAGGGCGTCATCTCTGGCAAGAACATTCATCTGGTAGATTCGCGTGCGGCAGGTGGCAAACTCGAAGTACTGGTAACCGCATTAAGTAGGTACCTAAACGATAGCGACCCCACGTTTGAACAAGCCGTTGCCTTTATTGACAATATTGAAGAGAAATCACAGGTGCTGTTTTCGCTGTCGAGCTATGAGAACCTCACTAAAAACGGCCGCATGCCTCGATTAGCAGGAACCCTTGCAAGCAGGCTGAACATCCGCGTACTTGGTACCGCAAGCCATGAGGGGACTATTAAGATCGTTGGCCCCGCACGCGGCGAAAAGAAAATGGCTAAGAAAATCATCGCTGCCATGGAAGGCGATGGATTCTCCGGTGGTCTTGTCTTTATTGATCATGTCGAAAATGAGCCGGCTGCACTCCAACTCAAACAAACCATACTCGAGCGATGGCCCAAATCCGAAATTCATATCCTTCCATGCGGAGCGCTATGCTCGTATTACGCAGAGAATCAAGGTTTGATTATTGGATACACCTGGGCATAAGGAAGCCAGACTCAACCTTTTATCAGTGCGGCGGTAATTTGATTTGCTGCCGCACTCTTTTTAACTCTCGCATCAACTTTACATAAGATATATTATCTACGTTTTATATAGAAGCGCATGGA
>CATWBG010000039.1:0-3934 GCA_958348985.1 uncultured Collinsella sp.
TTTGGAAGGGTCACGAGCATCACGGTTCCGTTCTCGGAACTTGCTTCAACCTCTGCCGTGCCACCGTGAAGCGCTGCAATCTCCCAGACAAGTGCTAATCCGAGCCCTGCGCCGCCGTATGCCCTGCTGCGGGATTTATCCAGGCGAAAGAACGGCTGGAAGATACTCTCACGGTACCGCTTGGGTATTCCCGGGCCCTGGTCCTCGACTCGCAGGAACACGCGGCTGTCGTTGTCGCAGATGGAGACGTTGACAGTCGAGTCGGGGCGGCTGTAGCGGATGGCGTTTTCGACCAGGTTAAACGCCAGCCGACAGAGGAGCGTGTCGCTCCCGATCACTAAAGCGCCTCCAGCACAGTTGAGGGCTATGCCCTTATTTTCGGCAAGTGGCGCAAGGTCGGTGAGGACCTCTTCGGACAGGGGGCCGAGTTCAACAGCGTCCCCGCAGGGGACGCTGCGGAGCTCACTCATCTCGAGCAGCACCTTGGTCATTCTCGACATGCGCTCGGTTTGTTCTTGTAGCAGGCCGAGCAGCTCGGCTGTTTCGGGTTGCAAACCGGAGTGCTCGGAGACGAACAGTTCAATCTGTGCTTGCATAAGGGCGAGCGGGGTGCGCAGCTCGTGTGCGGCGTTGCCGGTAAACTGGCGCTGCGCAGAGAACCCTTCGCCAAGACGGGCGATCATGTCGTTGAAGGAGGCGCTGCATCGTTGTAGCTCGGTGGGCACATCTTCACTGAGTCTGATTTCGCTTAGGTTGTCAGGCTGTACGCGCTCTACCTGGGCGGCAAAATCCCGTAGTGGCTTGAGCGCGCGGCCGCTCACAAAGTATGCCAGCACGCCGCCGAGCAGCGTGACCCCAGCCGTGATGCACCAAGCCGTCATGACAAAAGACTCCTGTGCATCGTTTACGACGATCGTGACCTCGTCATCGAGGCTCCCCTTTGCTGGGTCAAACGCCTGAGGTGTATCTGCGCCGGCTGCGCTAAGGGCCGAGATGCCACTGCCGATGGCATCCATGTAGCGCATGCCCGTATAGCCGACCAGGCAGTTCGTCAGCACGCACGCCGCACACGTCAGCAGTGCCGTCATGATCGTTATGCGCCATCGCAGCGAAAGCCCTTTCATGCTCCATCCTCCATAACGTAGCCCTCTCCAATCCGATTGCGAATCGGATCGTATCCCAAAGTGCTGCGTAACTTTTTTCGGAGCGACGAGATGTGAACGCGGGTTGCGTTGCTAAAGCTGTTCACGGTGCTATCCCAAACGTGCTCTATAAGCTCCTCTTGGCTTACCGGCCGCCCCTGATTAAGCATCAGGTATTCCAAGATTCCCGTTTCCTTGCGCGTAAGAGATAGAGCCTCACCGTCCACGGAAGCGATGCGCGCCTTGGTGTCAAAGCTCAGCGATCCGCAGGTCAGGACAACATCGGTTTGCGTAAAGCGCCTGAGCGTGAGGCTGCGGATGCGCGCCGCCAGCTCGTCAAGATGGAACGGCTTGGTGAGGTAGTCGTTGGCGCCCGCATCGAGTCCCGCTACCTTGTCGGCGACCTCGCCGCGTGCCGACAGCACGAGTACCTTGGTCTCGCAGTCGGTTTTCCTAAGTTCCCTGAGAACGGTCATGCCGTCGATACGGGGAAGGTTCAGATCGAGTACCACGAGATCAAAGACTTCAACGCCTAGTAGCTCGAGCGCCTCCTGCCCATCGTGGCAGCAGTCGACGCTATAGGCCAGGTTTCGCAAACTGCGCGCGATTGTGTCGCACAGTGCCCGCTCGTCCTCGACGATCAAAATGCGCATAACGGTCTCCTTGTACATTTCAAATAGCGCTTAACACGGATTTTATAGTCGATATGGTCCAATGAGTCGCGTGACGAAAGGAGTGGTCAGGTTGTTCAAAGCGGTAAAACCCACGATGCAGGTCGCTTTGTTGATCGTCGGAATTGCCATGGTGTGCTTTGGCGTCATGCGCGGCGAGGCGGATGCCGTGCTGGCCAAGGCGATCAGGCTGTGCTTGGAGTGTATCGGAATTGGATAAAAGAAAAAACACTGCGTCGCATCTTTTGGCGCGATTTCGTGGATTGATTCAGGCAGCGGCGACGCTTGCGACCAATATTCATCTGCCCAACTTTGCCAAGGGAGGCATCTACCAGGGGACGGGCAAAGCCGTCTGCGTGCCGGGACTCAACTGCTACTCGTGCCCGGCTGCCTCGGGTGCGTGCCCCATCGGGTCGTTTCAGTCGGTGGTGGGCTCGTCTAAGTTCAACTTCTCGTATTACGTCACCGGAACGCTCATTCTGATCGGCGTGCTACTGGGACGTTTTGTATGCGGCTTTTTGTGTCCGTTTGGATGGCTTCAAGAGCTCCTGCATAAGATTCCCGGAAAAAAGCTGTCGACAAAAAAGCTCAAACCGCTTACGTACATCAAGTACGCCGTGCTGTTGTTTGCCGTGGTGCTGCTGCCCGTTTTGGTGATTAACGATGTCGGTATGGGCGACCCGTTCTTTTGTAAGTATATCTGCCCGCAGGGCGTGCTCGAGGGTGCGATTCCGCTGTCCATCATGAATACGGGAATCCGCTCAGCGCTGGGCAAGCTCTTTACCTGGAAGCTCGCGATCCTCATTGTGGTTGCGGTGTTGAGCGTTTTATTCTATCGCCCCTTCTGCAAATGGGTTTGCCCGCTCGGCGCATTCTACGCGCTCATGAACAAGGTATCGTTGCTGGGGATCCAGGTTGATCAGTGCAAATGCGTCTCGTGCGGCAAGTGTTCAAAGGTTTGTCAGATGGACGTTGATGTGACCAGCGCACCCAATCATGCTGAATGTATCCGGTGCGGAAAGTGCATCGGGGCCTGTCCCGTCGATGCCATCAGCTATCGCTATGGCCTGGATGTGTCGGCAAAAAAGCTCCCTCTGACCGCTGATGAAAAGTAAGACAAGCTTCGACGAAAACGGAGGAATGACCATGAAGCTTTCTAAGATTGCGGCCCTGTTTATGATGCCGGTATTGGCCTTGTGTCTCGCGGCATGTTCGGCACCCGGTAGCAATGCGAGCAAATCTACGGGCTCCGATCCTAAAATCGAGAAGCTCACTGCGCAAGAGCCAGCCAACGCCGACGAGGCTGCCGAGCTGTATACGAAGCTCATGCAGAAGGAGAACGATATCCTTTCGAGCGATAAAGCGCTGTGGGAAAAGGTATTCAATGCGGCAAATAAAGACTCGGCAATGATTGAGGACGGCAGCAATTACGGCGATTTCCTGCTCAAGACCATCGACGGCGCCAAGGACGAGTTTACGGCAGATGAGCTTAAGACGCTCAAGGCCGGCGCGCAGCAAATCAAAGAGATTGAGGAAAAGCTCGAGAGCCTGGAAAAGAAGTTTCCCGGCTGTGGGGGCGCACCGGGTGCGGGCGAGAGCGTCGATGCTTCGGCCGCGGGTATGACGACTGATGCCAACGCTTCGAGTAAAACGACGAAGTTTCCCAGCTTTAAGGGTAAGGACTTGGACGGCAACGAGGTGAGCAGTGACGAGTTGTTCTCCAAGAACAAGGTTACCGTCATGAACTTCTGGTTCACCACTTGCAAACCGTGCGTGGGTGAGCTGGGCGATCTCGAGGATCTGAATAAGAAGCTTACCGAGAAGGGCGGCCAGGTCGTGGGTGTCAATTCCTTTACACTCGATGGCAACAAGGACGAGATTGCAAATGCTAAAGACGTGCTGAGCAAGAAGGGCGTGACGTATAAGAACGTCTGGTTCAAGTCGGACAGCGAAGCTGGCAAGTTTACGTCAAATCTATTCTCGTTCCCGACAACGTATGTCATCGATCAGAATGGCAACATCGTAGGGGATCCAATCGTGGGGGCCATCGGCTCCGCCGAGCAGCGCGCGGCACTCGACAAGCTTATCGACCAGGCGATTGCGAATAGCAAGCAGTAAAAA
>CATWBG010000040.1:0-3772 GCA_958348985.1 uncultured Collinsella sp.
AATGCGCCCGGCATCGCTGCTGGCATGGCGCGACTGGGATTCGCTTCCCGACGCACCCCTGAACATATTGTCTTCTCGGTTTCGAAACTCAAGAAAACGACTTTCGAAACCGAGAGGGAGGGTTTAAGCGAGAGGCGATATCGGCCCCGAATCGATGCTCGAGAGGGAGCTCGCGCCGTTTCTGTCCGCCAGGGATGCGTTCCCGAAGGTTCTCATCGCCCGCACGAGGCATGAACCCTATACCCGGGAGGATGTGCTCGTGCTGGATCTCGCGAGGTGGCTGCTCGGCGAGCGGGGGTTCTGAGCGTAGCGTGGGGTTATCGTTCGTCAGGGGCGCGGCGTCGTTCGCGCCCACACGGGGAACGCCATCGCCGTATGGGCGGCCGAAGGAGACCAACTGGCCCTTTTGCCAAATGAGCTTATCGAGTGCGCGCGGGGCGATCGCAGCGGCGGCGAAACCCCAGCCTGTTCGCCAACTCATGTGCGGGTCACCCGAGGGCGCTCACTTTGCCCGCCGATGGCGAAAGCCAGCGACCCGGGATTTTGCGAACGGGTTGAAAGCTGCTAACGCTGACCCGCTTGTGGTTGAAGCTGGTGGCTTGCGCACTAAAAGGCGGTTGAGTTCCAAAACGGGCGTTTTCGACGCTCCTGCCCGAAAGGGGGTTCCTCGTCGAAGCCCCCTGGGCGTCGGGCGGCTTTATCGAGCGTGGGCGTTTTCGTACGCCTTCCTGATGCCGTCCGGCAAATCGTCGGGGATCAGCGCTTTCAGCCTGTCCTCGCTGCCATCTTGAATCGCCTGCTCGTAGTACCAGCATTTGAACTTCAGCATGTCCAGCGCGCGGTTCATGTTCGCGATCTCCGACTCCATGTGGGCCTTCCGCTCCTCGAACATGGCCTTGCGCTTGGGATAAGTGGACGGGCCCTCCGCGCACCATTCCATGAACAGGCGGATGTCCTTGATCTCCATCCCCGCCTTCTTCAGGCATTCGATGACCCGAAGCGCCTCGAGCTCCGCATCGCCGAACTGGCGAATGCCGGACGTCCGCTCCAGGCCCGGGAACAGCCCCTGTTTGTCGTAATACCGCAGCGTGGAAACGGGCAGACCGTACATCTCCGCCACCTGTCCGATCGTGTACATGGTCCCTCCGGATAAATCTCGAACTCATTCCTTGACCTAAAGCCAGGTTTAGGTATTACCTTTATTCTCGTCAACAAGACAGGGAGTGCAAGGGGTGTTTCGCAATGGGCAAAAAGGTTTTGATAGTCTCCTCAAGTCCTCGAAAGAACGGCAATTCCGAGATGCTGGCGGATGCCTTCGCCAGCGGTGTGCGGGAAGCGGGCCACAGCGTTGAGACCGTGCGTCTGCGCGAAAGGCAGACAGGCTTCTGCAAGGGCTGCCTTGTCTGCCTGAAGCTGGGGCGCTGCGTCATCCAAGACGATGCCGTGGACATTGCCGCCAGGATGCACGATGCGGATGTGTTGGTGCTCGCAACGCCCGTCTACTACTACAGCGTCTGCGGTCAGCTCAAGACCATGCTGGACCGCGCCAACCCGCTCTTCGCCTCCGATTACGCGTTCACCGAGGTGTATCTGCTGGTGACAGCGGCGGAGAACGGACACTCGACCTTTGACGGTGCCAAAAAGGCGGTACAGGGCTGGGCTGATTGCTTCCCCCGTTGCACACTTGCCGGAACGGTATTCGCCGGTGGCGTGAACGCTGTGGGCGAAATCGCCGGGAATCCCGCCCTGGAGCAGGCGCGACGAATGGGCAGGGGAGTCTAGGCACGGCTTAGCTGCGCGGAAGCAGTTTTGCACTCAAAACCATCGACAGGAGGAATCAAACATGGCGATCAAACAGACGGCGGGTAGGGACGCCCTGGGGGACTTTGCCCCCAAATTCGCCCAGCTCAACGACGACGTGCTGTTCGGCGAGGTGTGGAGCCGGGAGGGCGAGCTCTCCCTTCGAGACCGCAGCGTGGTGACGGTGGTGGCGCTGATGGCGCAGGGGCTGACGGACTCCTCGTTCCGATATCACCTGATGTCCGCGAAGAGCAACGGCGTGACCAGGACGGAGATAGCGGAAATCCTTACGCACGCGGCGTTTTACGCGGGCTGGCCCAAGGCGTGGGCGGCCTTCCGCATGGCGAAGGAGGTCTGGGCGGACGAGGACGACGGTGCCGACGCAAAGGCCCGACACCAAAACGAGATGGCCTTTCCCATTGGCGCTCCCAACGACGCATTCGCGAAGTACTTTGTCGGGCGAAGCTACCTCGCGCCCCTTTCCACCGAGCAGGTCGGCGTCTACAACGTGACGTTCGAGCCCGGCTGCCGCAACAACTGGCACGTCCACCACGCCAAAAGCGGCGGCGGGCAGACCCTCGTCTGCGTGGCTGGCCGTGGGCTTTACCAGGAATGGGGCAAGCCAGCACGGGAGCTGCACCCTGGCGACGTGGTCAACATCGCCCCGGGCGTGAAGCACTGGCACGGAGCCGCGCCCGACAGCTGGTTCTCTCATCTCGCGCTGGAGGTTCCGGGCGAGGAGGCCTCCAACGAGTGGTTGGAGCCCGTGGACGACGACGCATACCTTGGGGCGGCTAACAAGGAAGCATAAGCATGGAGCAGTTGAATCTGACGCAGGAATGGGACAAGGTGTTCCCCAAAAGCGACAAGGTCGAGCACGGCAAGGCGACCTTCCGCAACCGATACGGCATCACGCTGGCGGCAGACGCCTACATGCCGAAGAACGCGGAAGGCAAGCTGCCCGCCATCGCCGTCAGCGGCCCGTTTGGCGCGGTGAAGGAGCAGTCCTCCGGCCTGTACGCGCAGAAGATGGCGGAGCTGGGCTTCTTCACAATCGCCTTCGACCCGTCCTATACCGGCGAGAGCGGCGGTGCGCCCCGCTACGTGGCGTCGCCGGACATCAACACCGAGGACTTCTGCGCGGCGGTGGACTTCCTCTCCGTGCAGGAGAACGTCGACCCGGAGCGTATCGGCATCATCGGCATCTGCGGTTGGGGCGGCATGGCGATCAATGCCGCGGCTGTCGACACCCGCATCAAGGTCACTGCGGCCATGACCATGTACGACATGGCCCGCGTGAACGCCAACGGCTATTTTGACGCCGAGGATTCCGAGCGGGCGCGCCTTGAGAAGCGAGAGGCGCTGAACGCGCAGCGCACCGAGGACTACAGAAACGGCAGCTACGCGCTGGCGGGCGGCGTGGTCGACCCGCTGCCGGAGGACGCGCCGCAGTTCGTGAGGGACTATTACGCCTACTACAAGACACCGCGAGGCTACCATCCCCGTAGCCTGAACTCAAACGGTGGTTGGAACGCGACGTCTTCGCTGTCGTTTATGAACATGCCGATTCTGCAGTACGCCGGCGAGATCCGCTCCGCCGTGCTGCTGGTGCACGGCGAGAAGGCACACTCCCGCTATTTCAGCGAAACCGTGTACGGCAAGCTGACCGGGGACAACAAGGAGCTGCTCATCATCCCCGGCGCCAGCCACACCGACCTTTACGATCAGATAGACGTCATTCCGTTTGCGAAGCTGGGCGAGTTCCTTGGGGAGCATCTGAAATAAGGCGCACCTTGATTCAATACCAAGCCCCCAGCAACGATTCTTCCAGTCACGGTCACAGCATACGACTTCTGACCTGTGGAAACGCGCAGGGCGGTATCGCCATTTTAGCGATCTGATTGCGTCGTAGTCCGTTTTGGAAGGGTCACGAGCATCACGGTTCCGTTCTCGGAACTTGCTTCAACCTCTG
>CATWBG010000041.1:0-3448 GCA_958348985.1 uncultured Collinsella sp.
GTTTAATATGAGAAATAACACCCGTCGGTTCAAAAATATACTCTGCCAGAGTGTCCAGGAAGAGCGGCAGAGGAGAATTTCGCCCTGCGATTTTCATATGCGTAAAGCCGGCAGAGCATAATTCAGAAATCCTCCTATTGGAAATGAAAAGATTCTCGGAAAGACGACTCTCGATGCAGGATGCGGTTTCCAAATGATAGCAAGGGCGCCCCTCGCCACAACAACCTCGATGACTCCACTCCTCGAGCTCGCTGATATGACTGAAAGCATGTTTGCAATCAGGAACGCAAAACTGGTTCACAATAATTTCTACCGAATCGCGTCTATCGCGCAGATCGTCCAGCCAGCCATCGCGAAGCACATACTCGCTTCTAACCACAACTTCATCGTAAAGGCGAAAAAGATCTCTGTAGTAATCCGACTCCGATTCACGGCTATCTTGTAAATTGCACATCGCTTTATTGAGCGACGCGACAATCGCAATGCGAGGTCGCGAGCGCTTTATGTAGCGAGCAAGGCCATCATCGAAAAGGATGACCTGGCCATCGTACTTTTCAACGTAATCGAGAAGCATGTTATTGTACTCGTTATCGTAATCTTTCTCATCCACAGCTAATTTTGAAAAAGTCAAGGCGCATCGTACACCGAATTGGGCATAAGCGGAGAAATACGCGTCTATCAGACCTCCGTCCAAAGGAGACCTCACTGCCGAAGGGCGCCCACCAGACCAAGAACAATGGGGAGCCCCGTACACGAGATCAAAAGGTCGCTCGAAGCCAAAAGCCGAGCATATCTCCAAAAGCTTCAGAGCGCCCCAATCGTTACAGCAAAACGCTGGAACCTTCCAGGAAGCACGCACAGATCGGTCTCGATACACGTCGCAATCGTTCCGAAACTCCATGACGGAACCTCCTCGTTCGCAAAGCCAGCAGTCTCTTCGGTAAAACGCTCATCCTCATTTGTCCCGACCATAGTGGTGGCCAAGCGAAACAACATCGCTTGGCCACCATCCCAAGAATCTATTTACCCGCAAGGGCAGATTTGGCAGCAAGATAACCGCTGCACCAGCTCAAACCATTTGCTCCCATAAGACTGGTGTTGGTCCACTGGGAACCATAGCTATTTTCGCCCGCGATACCGCCAGCGGTAAGAAAGTTTGCATAGAGGCCTGGGATCTGATTTCCGTCGGCATCGAGAACATGCATGTTCTCGTCGACACGCAATCCGCATAGCGTTTTCCCGATCATGGCTCCGATCTTCGCACAATAATAAGGCGGCTTTTTCAAAGGAACAAGCCACTCGGAATTGTAAGGAACGGCAAGGTCGGTATCCTCCCCCGTTTCGCAAACCTCATTCCATCGCTTAACCGCCGCTACGAACCTGTCGGGATCCAGTCCGACCTTCTCAGCAAGTTCTTCGAGCGTATCAGCTTTCTTAATAGCCCCGCGATCGATCGCATCAAGAACCTCCTGCCTCCAGTCGTCCGACACAAGGTTGTTCTCTATAAGCGTTCCATCCTTTTCGATAGGAACCCTAGACTTATCGGTCGCCTTTTTGTTGCAAATGATCTTGAGAGTCTCTTCATAGTTATCATCAAGAACGGCATAGGCTCCATGTCCCACAAGGGACATCCACGCCGAAGCATTCGTCACTTCACCGTTGCTGAAACCTTGATTGATATATTCTTCCTGGAAGTCATAGCCTCCGAAGTATGGCGCGCGGTTGCACTGCTTATCCAACATGAGCCAGGGGTTGGTCAACAATTGGCGAGGCCCATTCCAGAAATAATGCCAGTAGGAACCGTCTCCATCTCCGTAGTACTCATCCAATCCCCCTTCCCAGCAGCTAAACGAATTCAATCCCGCATAATCGGCCCCCGCACCCAACCCCATGCGGAATGTATCTCCCGTATGGAACGGCATGGGACCGCCCTGCAGCGCTTGCTCATAGCAAGACGGAATATAGCGTTTCAAAAGATCCCTGTTCATGCCAAAGCCGCCCCCGCACAGCACAACGCCTTTCGCACCTTTGGCGTAGATCTCGTTTCCATCGGCGTCCTTTGCCATGATGCCCACAACGACGCCATCCTCAACGACCAAAGTTTCGCATTTGGTATTGAGCATAATTTCTGCACCAGCGGCCAGAGCGGCCGCTTCCATAGCGTTAACGGTACCGTTCATGCCCAAGACGGCATTTTGCCTACCCTCGGCAACCTCTTTATCGAAATACACGCGAGGAACCCCAACTAACGGAACGTCTTTATGCTCCATCATCCAATCAATGCACTCAGCTCCTGCTACAAGGACATTCGCATACATAGGAACGTTGAGGGAGTACTGATAATAAGGCCCGAGCTCGTTTACGGATGCAACGGGATCAAATTCCGGCCCAGGCCAAGCGGCTCCCAATTCGTTTTGAAGCTTCGATCCTCCGGCAAAAATCACATAGCCCAACGCATGACGCGTGGCACCGCCGACTGTTCCCTCCTTTTCGACTGCGATCACGCTCGAGCCGCTTTCGGCCGCCAAAGTAGTTGCGGCAAGGCCACCACCGCCCGTTCCCACCACAACCAGATCCACTTCGCGATCCCATGAAGCCGGCGGATCCAGCGGCAGGATAGGATCGGCTTCACTCCGCGCTTCGCCGTTCGAGTCGACGGCTTCCGTAGCCACAGGACCGCACCCTGCCACCCCAAACAAAGCTGCGGCACCGCCTGTTATGGCTGCACCTTTCAAAAAACTACGACGATCTAGCTCCATGATCCCCTCGCTTTCCGGAAGCGAAAGGCGCAAAACGCACCTGACACCTTCCTTGACGTAAGCAGGCCTTCCTCCTGCATATCGAGAATACCTGGTTGAAGCTCAATGGTAAAAACGAGGTTTTCAGGTTGCTTTTCGCAAGAAACACGTCCGATGCAATCGCATTTTACGATACCCGCCATTGCAGGTTGTAGTACCTATTCCACCTGGATAGCTATCTAGCTCCAAGACGACAAAATGCCTGCTAATCCTTGAACGCCTCATTTGACAGAGAAGAAATCTTGGCCTCTTCGTAAAAGGCGAGCACGTGGCTTTTAAAACACTCGACCATATCGCTGTTGTCTTCGCTCCGAAAGACCAGATATCCCGTAGAGTAGATAGGAGGATTGAATCGGCCCATAACTTTCCCGTTCGCCTCATTCATCGCTTCAATGATCTGCGACCCGCGATTGAGGATGATCAAATCGTCCCTGTTGATCTTCGAAAGGAAAAAATCATCTACAGAGCGGCAATAACGAGGTTTTACATTTGCCTTTGCCCCATAAAGAGAGAACAGTTCTTCGTACATCGTTTGCAAATGAACGCTGTGGGTCCCCATACCGACCGGAACTGGAAGCTGGTAGCCTTCCAAATCGCACGGAGTCAGCGAATCACAATCGCGAAGCGGCGAATCCTTATCCATCCATATG